>CAMBFS010000005.1 GCA_945865755.1 Klebsiella pneumoniae | reverse complement strand
ATGAAACGAGTGAGTTCAAGGACTATGTGGACACCAACCTGAAGAGGGCAGTTCTGATAGAGCCACGCCCCATAGTTTCTAACCCATTGGAATAACTCAGTTTAGCAATTCTTAGAAGTTGTTCTCAAAATGAGCGAACGGTGAGTTATGGCTTAACTCATCATTGGAGAGGGGGACTTATGCTTGATTCCATGCGGAAACGTAAACAGGGCAGGATAATTCAGGTGCTTTTCCTCATTATTATCCTCGTGTTCATCTTTTTTGGGTTCGGGAACCCGTTTTCCGACGATGCTCCGATCCCTGATAGCATCGCGGTCGTGGAGGGCGAGCCGATCGCGCTCAGTGACTTTCAACGAACCTACGAAAATCTGAAGTCGTCTTATCGAGAGGTCTATAAAGAGCGACTGACGCCGGACATGCTCCAGTCCCTCAACCTCAAACAGCAAGCCGTCGATCAATTGATCAATGCCACCCTCGTACAGCAAGAGGCGGTCCGCGTGGGATTTACCGTCGATGATGACGAGCTCCGCGAGTCGATCCGCAAGATTTCCGTCTTTCTGGAGGGAGAAAAATTCGATCAGACCCGATACCAGCGCATTCTCGCGTCCGCTCGCGTCACCGTCGCGGAGTTCGAGGAAGGACAAAGAAAGGACTTACTGCGCAAGAAAGTCGAACGCTTGATGTCCGACGCCGTGACCGCCACCACCGACGAAGCCTTGGAGCTATTTCGGGTGAACAACGAAAAACTGAATCTCGCGTTCATAAAAATCCCTTCGACGGATTTACTTGCCACCGTGACGGTCGAAAAGAAGGAGAGCGAGGACTATTACAAAACTCACAGCGAGTCATTTCGCGTGCCGGAACGGATTCGCTTCGCCTACCTCGCTTATCCTGGCAGCCACTTCGAGAGCAAGGCGCAGGTCACCCCACAAGACGAAGAGACCTTTTACAACGACCACAAGGCCGACCGCTTCACCACGCCAGCCGAAGTGCACGCGCGTCACATTCTGTTCTCCTATCCCGATAGCGCGACGGCGGAAGACAAAGCCAAGGTGCGCGAGACCGCGACTGGCGTGCTCACTCGCGCGCGCGCGGGCGAGGATTTCGCCAAGCTCGCGACCGAGCACTCCCAAGACACCGGGACCGCGCCCAAGGGTGGTGACCTTGGCTTCTTCCCACGCGGACGCATGGTGAAACCCTTCGAAGAGGCCGCCTTCAACCTGTCGGCGGGCGCCATTAGCGACCTCGTCGAGTCGCAATTTGGTCTCCACATTATCAAGGCGGAGGAAGTCCACGCCGAACGTGAACGTCCACTAGATGAGGTGCGGGCGGAAATTCACCAAGAGTTAGTTCGCGAGCGCGCGCGCGATCTCGCCCACGAACAGGCCATCCAAGACCAGGGCAAGATTCAAGCTGGCGCGAAACTCGCCGACATCGCGCAAAGCGCCGGGTTGACCGTCGTGGACAGCCCCTTGGTCGGCCGCGAGGAATCACTCCCGGACCTTGGTCAGCAACCGGACTTGATCAACGCCGCTTTCAATCTCGCGATTGATCAAGTAGGCGAACCGGTGCTGGCTGGCGAAGCGTGGTATCTGCTCTCTCCCCGCGAACGCGTCGAATCCAAGATTCCAGACTTCGCCGCAGTCGCCGACGAGGTGGAAAAGCGCCTCCGCGCGGAGAAGGCCGAGCAGTTAGCCAAAACCAAAGCCGAGGCCCTGCTCACCCAAGCAAAGGAAAAAAAGGATCTCGCCCCCGTCGCGACGGAAGCGAAAGTCGAAGTCGAGGAGAGTGGGCTGTTCACGCGTCAAGGGTCATACATTCCCAAGATGGGCAATCTGCCGGACCTCAAGAAAGAGGCGTTTCGCTTGACCCCAGCATCGCCATTTCCCGCGCAGACCTACCTTTGGAGTGGCACAGCGTTCGTGGTCATGCTGAAAGAAAAAGTGCCCGCCAACACCACAGACTTCGAGAAAAAGAAAGAGGAGCTGCAAAAGGAGTTACAACAACGGAAACAATCAACCGTCCTAGAAGATTTTCTTAAGAACCTCAAAAAACAGGCGACGATCACTGTGAATCAAGAAGCGTTGCTCAATACCCCGTTATAAGGATGGTTCGATGGCCACGCTTTTTGACCTACTCAAACTGATGTTCCACAAAGGAGGGAAAGCGAAAATGCTGCGCATTGGCGACCCAGCTCCAGATTTCACTAGCACGACGCACGAAGGTCACACCCTGACTCTCGCGAGTCTGCGAGGGAAGCAAGTGCTCCTCTGGTTTTACCCCAAAGCCGACACCCCTGGCTGAACGACGGAAGGCCGCGGGTTCCGCGACCAAATCAACGAATTCCATACTCGCAACATCGAAATCTTGGGCGTGAGTTTTGACACGGTGGCCGACAACGCGGCCTTTGCCCAGAAATATCAGTTTCCTTATCCGCTTCTCTGCGACACCACCCGTGCCATCGGCCTCGCCTACGGCGCGTGCGATGACACCAAGGCTGGCTATGCCAAACGGATCAGTTACGTCATTGACGAACAGGGCAAAATCGCAAAAGCCTACGATTCGGTGAGTCCCAAGAACCATCCGGCGGAGGTGTTGGCGGATCTCACCGGGGAAAGTAGTCAGTAGCCAGTAGCCAGTAGCCAGTAGCCAGTAGTCAGTAGTCAGTAGCCGGTCGCCAGTAGGCTGGGATGACCAACGGAAATCCCAGCCTTGGACCTTGGACCTTGGACCTTGGACTTTGGACTTTGGACCTTGGACTTTAGACTTTAGACCTTGGACGGATCGCCGTCACGGCGCATCAACGCCGCCTCATACACCACCTTCAACGGCACCGCCCGCTCACGCGCCAGCCGCTTACAATCTTCATATTCCGGGGCAAGATTTATACGCCCGCCTGGAGTGTACGCCACTTTCACGCGGACGGTTCCATACACGGTGGCGACCTCTTTGGTCTCACGCCGCAGCGCCGTGCGCGTCACCGGATAGGAACGAATGCCGAGCGTTGAAGTCTCCGCGAAGATGATCCCACTCAATTTTTCCCGCGCACTCGGATCACATAACACCCACAACAAAATCCCTGGGCGATTCTTTTTCATCTGCATGGGGACCAACGCCACGTCGCGCGCGCCTTCCGCGAACAGTCGCTCCATCACATACTCGTAGAATTCGGGATTACAATCATCGATATTGGTTTCCAACACCAACAGTTGCTCGTCTCGCGGCTCCTCACTCGTCTCGCCCAGCACAATGCGCAAGAGGTTGGGACGATCGGGTAACGTCCGTTCCCCCGCGCCATACCCGACCGCGCTCACCCGCATGGGCGGGAGTGCCCCGCGATGCCCAACCGCGGCGATGATCGCCGCACCGGTTGGGGTGACCAGTTCCGCGCCGCCATCCTCGAACCGGACCGGCCACCCTTTCAAGAGTTCCACTGTGGCCGGTCCAGGGATGGGTAACACGCCGTGACGCGAGGGCACTAATCCTGTTCCCATCGGGAGAGGAGACACATAGACGCGCTCAATGCCAAGGGTCCGCAACCCCACCGCGGTCGCGACAATATCAACAATAGAATCAATCGCTCCCACTTCGTGAAAATGGACGGCCTCGGGCGCGACTCCATGTACGCGCCCTTCCGCTTCGGCGAGCACGGTAAAAATGCGCAGCGCGGTCTCTTGAAGCGACGGATTCAGGGTGCTGTCGCGAATCATCTGGGCAATGGCGCGGAAGCTCCGCTCGTGAAGCGGATCGTGGACTTCGACATTGAACTTGACGGCCTGGATGCCACTCTGTTCTCGTCCCGTTTGATGGAGATGGTACCCGCTGAGTGGCAGTTTGCTCAGCTCCGCGCGTAAGGTCTCAAGGGACACGCCAAGATGCAGCAGCGCGCCGACCATCATGTCGCCACTGATTCCGGAAAAGGCATCCACATACGCGATTTTCATGGTTTCCGACTTTCTCGTGCTTACGATTCGGCCAGCACGAATTTAACTTTCAATAGTGACCCCCTCGCGATGCGCGGGAATGAATCGCCAACGATCACGCACCGTGCGCGTCGCCGATTCGTCAAGCACCGCATTGGGCTGAGGAGGGTTGATCGGGAGCGGATTTGGCGGAGACGCTGGCAGCGGAACGATGCGCGGCGTTGCTCCCCCACCTTCGGCCACCGGAAGTGGTGCCGCCGGTTGCAGGAGCGTGATCGTCACGAGGGCATGAGGTTGACGTGGACGCAAAACTCGGAGTGAGGCCGCGACCCCCAAAAGCATCACGTGAAGAACAATCGCAAATAGGGCAGCACTCAGTGTTGGCCATCTCCGCACCGACATGACGGGCACTTTAGCCGAGGAAGAGCCCGCGAACAAACCCAATGTCAATCACAATCCACGCACCAAATGCCGCGCTCACCGAGCCCACCGTCAACCGCAGCACTCGGCTCATCTCATGGATTCGGTCCGTCGCGAACGAGAAGACCACCCCCATCAGGAGGCTCACCGCGCCCATGCCAAGGATTGAGCCACAGCCAAAAATCATCAGGTACAACAATCCCAACGCGGTCGATGGCACGGCGGTCAACACCAACAGTATCAGGGCCGCGCTGCCCGCGAGACCATGTACCATGCCGACTAAGAAGGGCTTCGCGCCCAGTTGGAGGGGATGCGCGTGGCTATGGGCCGCGCTGTCCGCATGCGCATGAAAGTGCACGTGCGCGGCGTTGTCATGCACATGGGGGTGCACGTGCACTCGTCTCCGGCGACAGTCATAGAGCGTGCTCAGACCTAATCCGATCAGCACGACTCCAACGGCGCACTCGAAGGATAATTCCACGGGCGCGGAAATACGGAGGTCCAGCGCTAACACGAAAGATCCTATCACTAAGAGGGTGAGCGTATGACCGAGGCCCCAGAACAGTCCGACCCACAAGGAGCGCCAGGGCGAGCGTTCTCGTGCCACGATGCTTGAAACGGCGATCAGATGATCGGAGTCAAAGGCATGCTTCAGACCCAACACCAACCCTAGCCCAAGCGTCGTCAGTGGACTCACTCGCTCTCCCTTCGGACAAATCCCAGATGCACTGCTCTGAATGCCGCAACTATCCGTGGGTGGGATAACCGGCCTCCTGATCTATCCCATCACCGGGGGATGTCAATGGCCGCGAACGTGGGCCCTCACGGGAAAAATTTCGCCAGCGGTATCAGATGATGATTGATGCCGATCTCTGGGCACTCGTCGGGAGCCAGCCCGCCACACCCTTGGCGAGCTTTCCCTTTGGAAATATGCCAGGGGGCTCGCCCTCAAAACACTAACCGCCCCGCCTGCTCCTGCGCTTGGATGCGACCTTCGAGTTCCGGGGTGAGCACGATCTTGCGCTCTTCGGGGAACTTTTCGCGGTCGAGGGTCGGGCGCAAATAGAATTCATCGGGCGAATTCAGCACCATCAAAGTCTTGGGCGGCTCAAGAAACCACTCGCGCCGCATGAAGCCTGGGCTGAAAAAAATCCTCTTGTCGTCTTCGGACCACGTGCGCGACAGAATGCCGTGAATCGACGCGGACAGGAGATCAATCGTCATATCCCACCACAGATCAAATAAGACCGCATAGCCATGATCCCCCAGCGCGGGATTCGCGCGTATTCCCGTGCGGGCGTTGATGAACACGAGTTTCCCCTCGCGATCATACTCTTCAATGCGCAGCGGAAAGAACGATTGTTGATCGACCCAGTAGATGATTTTGCTGAGATAGTAGTCCTTGAGCCAGTCCGGTCGCGGGATCGCCTCAATGACGTAACACTTGACCCCGCCATCCGTCGTATACAACGGATAGTCCGGTCCCATCAGTTTCACATCACTGGCAGCGACATCAACATAGTTTCCCTTCTCATCGGTGAGTGTGGTGCTTTGTTTGGTCACGGGAAACCGAACCGTCTTGTGGAGAATGTCCGTCCCCAGCAATCGCCACGAAAATTCCCAGGCATCACGACTGAGCAAATCGTCGAAGGTGGCGGCGTTATTAGGGAGGCGGTCCTCTCGACGTGGTTGCGGCTGCCGTCGCACGCGCCGCAAGGCCGGAGAGTAGGCGAACAAATCAAGCTTGGTGGTGAATGTTTGATCGTTGCGATAGCCGACATACAGAGTCTGATTGCCATAGCGCTCTGGCGGCGAGACCGACTGAGAGAGCCAGCGGTACACCTCTTGACCGGGTTGCGTGGCGTAGAGTTGTTCGGCGAATCCACCTGGCGGTAGATACAGGATCGGAATGATCGTGACGCGCTGGTCGAGAAACCCAGTGTTGGTCACCGTGCCGGCAATATCAATCAGCGTACAGTTCCAATAGGGAGAATGCGGAAATTCAGCGGACCGTAGCCCCATTTCCTCAGCCGTATAGGGCGCGGTGAAGGGGAACTTTTCGGCGGGCAGATAGGGAAACTGCGTGTCGCGCGGCGTCTCGGTGCGCAGATCGAGTCCGGCTTTTTCCTCAGCCGACAGTTCAGCCACGGTTTTCCACGTTTTGCCCCGCCCGCTGTCTGGGATTGAGGATTGGAAATTGGGGATTTGGACTTGGACTTCTTGCGAGAACACACCAAGCGGGAGAAATAGGACGGAGAACACGAGACCTATCCAGACGAATCGTTTGCTAGTCATGGTCGTTTACCCTCCGCATTCGTGGTCTCAAACACTCACGTCTCCCCGTTTCTCGCAATCTCCGCCGCGCTCATTACTAAACCAGAAACTAGAACTCGTAACTGATTTCCCAGCCGATGTTATCCCAATGGTCATATTGGCCATAGATGTCGCGACGGGCCCCGCTACTATACGCGGTGTAGATGAGTTTCCCCGTGATAAATTGCGAGAAGTTGTAACTAGCGACGACCTTGGTCTTGAGTCCCTGCCATTCGCGCACCGGTCCGCTGAGGTAGGGGGCCACGGTGAGTTCGAGCCGTAACCGGTCACGGGTAAAGCGGAAGGGTCTGCCAACGAAGAAGACGGGAACGACATTCCATTGATCGCCAAACCCACCACCGAACCCGTTCCCCAGACTTTCCCGCCAGTCAAACGTAAAAAACAACGAGGGTTGGAGGATCACCGACGTATTGCCGGGCAACGCGAACTCCATAGCAAACGCGGCCCGCATCGTGTCGCGGGTAATCAGACCCGAGTTGAGTTCCCCAGTCGCGGCGGACGCGACCCGGTTTGCGTCACTAAATTTGACTCCTTTGGTCCACAACCCTTCCACCCGCATCACCACCGGCAGTTCTCCCACCACCGGAACTCCAGAGAATGAGGTTGCGTAATCGGCGGTGACGCCAAAATGATGTAACCGCGTGTGACGAGTCAAGCGGTCCAGCACCACCTGATCGTTGACGACGCGGCGATCAATAATGAAGCTCGTCGGGTCATCGTTCCAAGCGTAGAAATAGATGAGCCCCCAGGTCAGTGGCTCCATCGACACATCGAGCCGCGCCCCATACTCGTGATCTCCCCAATCCGCGAAGCTGGGCCGTTTCCGTTGGCGCGCGGACTTCAAGAGTGGGATGGACGCTTTGCGAATGGTGTCTCGCGGAGGAATGCTCGGAGAGAACCACGGCGACCCGGGCACCGCTTGGCGATTCTGCTCGAAGTTGGGGATGTATAAAAGGTTGAGGGAGTTCGCGCCAAAGAAGTACGTCACATTCGCCATCCACGTGGGAATGCGTCGATACTCGAAATCGCTGGCTTCCAGTTGGACGGACTCACGACGGTCCATGGGGTTAATGATGTCAATGAACTGGCCATCCATTTTGCCCCAGGCGATCTGTTGTTTGCCGATCACCACATCGAGGCTATGGGTCCGATAACTGAGGTAGAGCTCGCGCACGATGCGGTCAAAGTTGTGATACTTGCGCGAGGTCTCGCTGATGCGCGGCGCGTACAGCCCGGCGGAATCCTGCCAATTGTAGACCCCGTCATAGAGAAAATGATTGACGCTGGTCAGTTCAAGGTTAGGCGAAAACTGATAGTGCATTTCCAGTTCAAAAAGGTTTTGCAGTTGGGCAAAGCGAAAATCCTTCTGGCGATTGCCCACGCGCCCTTCACCAGTCAGCATCACGTCGGTCCATTGGCGATAAAACCCCTTGAAGGTCAGGGCGGGCACCTGTTTTTCCACGGGCTGCCGCACGTACCGGCCCGCCGGATCGAACGTCGCCAGAAACCGGTCAAACCGCGACCAGGAATCCCCAAACCAACTGGCGTGACTGGGTTGCACCCACGCACCGCATACCATCAGCACTGGGACGATTAGGTATATGAACCGTCCTAGAACCGCTTGTTTATTTTTGCTCCCGTGCCCCATCGTTGTCCCTTTCTGCATGCCGTCGTCGGAATGCGCGTTATGCCTCTTCGCGTGGCGTGCGTCGGCTCACCAATATGCCAGAGGCCGTCAATTGCGAGATGCGTGCTTCGTCATATTTGAGATACTGCTCCAGCACAGCGCTGTTATGTTCGCCTAAATCAGGCGCGGTCACTTTGTCTGGCGCGGGGGCGGTCGAGAAGCGGAAAGGAAATCCCGGCAAGACGAAATCTCCCAACACCGGGTCCGACATCGGACGCACGGTCCCACGTGCGACGAGGTGAGGATGGGTAATCACTTCAGGAATGGTGAGGACCGGAGCGGCGGGCACCCGTTCTCGTTCCAGCGCGGCGAGCGCGGTCTCACGATCTGGCAGCGATTGCAACCATTTCTCGATTTCAGCGATCAGCGCATCTTTATTCTTCAACCGCTTGCGCACGTCGCTAAAGCGGGGATCGCTCGCCAACTCTGGGCGTCCCATTGCTCGCGCCAGCCCCTGCCACTGATGCTCAAGCGCGGCAATCAGCAGCACGTATTTCCCTTGCGCGGCACGGAACACGCCAGTGGGAGTCAGACCGGTATGATGTGACCCGCCGCGCGTCGGCACAAACTTGCCTTTACTAGCGGTATAGGTTTGCAGACTAAAATCGTGGGTGTGGATGTACGAATCGAGCAACGACACATCAATATACTGCCCCTCGCCGGTCCGTTCTCGATGCAACAGCGCGCAGGCAATCCCCGCCAATCCATGGACCCCGGTACTCACGTCCCCAATCGCCGCCATGGGAATCACCGGTGGTTGACCCGCTTCTCCCATCACTTCGGTGATGCCGGCAAAAGCTTGGGCGATATAATCAAACCCCGGCAAATGCGCCAGTGGACCCGTCTGTCCAAGCGCGGAGATCGAGCACATCACCAATTGAGGATTGAGTTTCTTCAGGTCCTCATACGCGAAGCCCATCCGTCCCATCACGCCAGGGCTGTAGTTCTCGACCACCACATCCATGTGGGGAATAAGCGCGCGCACGATGTCCCGTCCGGCTTCGACTTTCAGATTGACGCAGAGGCTGTATTTCCCCAAATTATGTTGCAAGAAGTAGGCACTGCGCCCCTTGCGAATCACGGGATTGAGGCGGGCGGGGTCCCCTTTCGGCGCTTGCTCGATCTTAATGACCTCCGCGCCCATCTCGGCCATCAGTTTTGTGGTAGTCGGTCCGGCGACAATTTGCGTAAAATCCAACACCTTATAGCCAGCCAAGAGCCCTTGGCTTTTCCCGGTTGTCATACGTGCCCCCCTTTTGACAGTGCGGTGTCTCCGCACCACGAGTGAACAGTCAGTCTTTATCTGAGACTCTTCGGTTTTCGCGGATTGGGGCGGATTCTAACGACATGCGCCCATCCTCGCAAGATGTCGGTGCCTCGACACACGAACGCGGATGGACGAGCAAATGGCCAGCGGAAAAAAGGGAGGACGGCTGAACGTGCCTATCGGGGAAGACAACACCACAACGCACTGATGCGCTGTCACGATCATTGAGACTGGTTCCGGTCCGTCACATTCGACTTGCCCGACAAAATGAATGTGACGTTACACGAATGTTAGTACGCGGGCTGCGGAGCGACAGCTTGCGCTCCAGTGGCGCGCGGGGTGGTCGTGATGCCTTCTCGATAGACCATGATCTCAATGCGGCGATTCTGACGTTTCCCACCTCTCGTTGAATTGTCAGCGACAGGGTTGTCCTCTCCGTAAGAAGTGGAGGTCACGCGAAATGGATCAATTCCTCGCCGGATCAGATAGCGCGCGACACTCCCTGCCCGCTTTTGTCCCAATTCGTAATTATGCTCATCGGAACCAACCGAATCCGTATGCCCCGCGACCAAGAATACTAAGTCATCAGTATTGCCGATATCACTGAGAAAGCCCGACACTGCCCGTTGCCCATCCTCCGTTAACACCGCGGAGCCCGGAGAAAATTCCGACCCTCCTTTGAGGTTCAGTACGAATTGCCGTTCCATACGTAAATTATCGAACCGCGCTAACGCTTCGTTCACTTTAGCATCAGTTTCCTCCAGCCGCCGTTCGGTGGTCGTCAGCCGCTGATCAAGCGGCAGTATTTGTTCCTGCACCCATTGGCGCGTCGCACACCCAGCGGTCTGCACTAACAACACCACCCCGGCACTGACGGCCCACAATCCCTTGCACCTGTCACGCGATACCATAAAGAATCCCTCCTGTTGTAGCGTTCCCCACGACACCGTGCCAAGAACACCGTGCTATCGCCCAATCATCTGACCGGCACCCTAACATTTCTCATTTTTTTAACCAAACAGCGTGCCGGGGGTTTCAACCCCCGGCTACCCTCAACAGCCCCTCTGGGGCTGACACCTGCACGGCCAAAGGCCATCAAACACGTGAGGACACTGCTTGATGTGCCGGTTGCGCCGCTCCTTACTCCCTGCTACGTCCACACAGCAAAATACCGCATCAGAGGGAGGCAGCTATGAGCATGCCCACGAAAGTGAAAATCGTCGATCTCACCGCACGTGATGGACTCGAAGGACTCAAACGGCTCATCCCCGTGGATTTTCGCGTGGACCTGATTAACCGGCTCAGCGACGCGGGTTTTCCCGCGATCGAAGTGGGCGAGTTCGTCAGTCCCAAAGTGATCCCCGCGATGCAGCATACCGATCAAGTCAATCGGCGGATCGTTCAAAAGCCCGGCGTGGAGTACAGCGCCTTAGTACCCAATATGCGCGGGTTTCAAGATGCACTGGCGGCCGGCGTGCAATACATCACCATTTTCGCCAGCGCGACCGAGGCGTTTAGCCAAGCCAACATCAATTGCACCATTGCACAAAGCTTCGAGCGCTTCGCTCCTGTCATGGCTGGTGCGAAAGAGCACGGGATGAAGGTCCGTGGGGCCTTGTCGTGTGTGGTGGGTTGTCCATTCGAGGGAGAGGTTGATCCGAAGAAAGTCGCGCAACTCGCGGCGCGCCTCTACCGCATGGGGTGTTACGAAATCGCGCTCGGCGACAGTATCGGCGTCGGCACACCAAAATCGATCAAAGCGCTCATCAACGCCTGCGTTGAAGCGGGTGTCCCCGCATCGGCCCAGACTGCGCATTTCCACAATACCTGCGGAATGGCGCTCGCGAATTGTTACGCCGCGATGGAAGCGGGCGTCTCCGTCCTCGAAAGCGCGTGCGGTGGCTTGGGTGGCTGTCCGAACGCCCCTGGCGCGACTGGGAACCTCGCCTCGGAAGAACTCCTCTATATGCTCCACGGTCTGGGGATCGACACCGGTGTAAACCTAGAGAAAGCGGTTGCCATCGGCCAATGGGTCACGAAAAGCCTCAATCATCGCCTCGACTCCAAGGTCAACGAATCGATGACCAACCCGCACATGACGTACTTTGGGAAGGTGGGGTATCGGATCGTCGAGTCGCCTGTCGCCAGTGCTGTCTAGCCGCCCCCGTCATCATTACAAGGAGATCAACACCATGCGCGCAGCCGTCATGCGAAATCATCAGCTCATCGTCGATACCATCCCCAACCCGGAACCGGGTCCGGGCGAAGTCCTGGTCAAGACTCTGGCCTGCGGCATCTGTGGGTCGGACCTCCATGCCCTCAAGCACACCGAGAAACTCGTTGATGTCTCGCGTCGCTCCGGTGGCGCGTTTTCGATGGACCTCACGCGCGACATTGTCATGGGCCACGAATTTTGCGCGGAAGTGGTCGATCACGGCCCCGCGGCCAAAAAGTCAATGAAAGTCGGAACGCGGATCACCTCAATGCCCGTGTTAATCCGTCCCACTGGACTCCAAACGGTCGGCTACTCGAATGACAATCCCGGTGGCTATGCCGAGTATATGCGGTTGACCGAAGGACTCTTGCTGGAAGTCCCAAACGGCCTCTCAACCGAACATGCGGCTCTCACTGAACCGATGGCCGTCGGGTTGCACGCGGTCGAAATGGCCCGCTTGAACAAGGATGACGCGCCGTTGGTGATTGGCTGTGGACCGGTCGGTCTCGCGGTGATCGCGGCGTTACGCCTCAAGGATGTCCATCCGATTATCGCCGCGGACTTTTCTCCTCGTCGTCGTGAATTGGCGATCGCGATGGGAGCCGACATCGTGGTCGATCCCAAGGAGCAATCGCCTTATCAACGTTGGCAAGAATCCGCCGCGTGGAGTGATCCGAAGCAAGCACCGCCCCTGCCCCCGTGGGCGATTGGCCCCGCGTTGCGTCCAGCAGTGATTTTCGAGTGCGTCGGTGTTCCCGGTGTCATCAATCAAATCCTGTGCGCCGCCCCGCAAAGTACCCGCATTGTCGTGGTCGGGGTCTGCATGGAACACGACACCATTGAGCCGATGTTCGGCATCAACAAGGAGCTGAATCTTCAGTTTGTCCTGGGCTACACCCGAGAGGAGTTCGAGGCCACGCTGCGCAACATCGCCGAGGGGAAAGTCCCGGTTACGCCCCTCATCACCGGCAAAGTCGGAGTCGAAGGCGTGGCGCAAGCGTTCGCGGACCTCGCCTCGCCGGAGCGGCATGCCAAAATTCTGGTGGAGCCGTGGCGGGCATAAAACGTAAATATGTCAAACGTAATGGGGGAGGGACGGTTACGTTTTACCTATTCACGTTTCACGTCCCCGATTATGCCGCCTGTGGGGGAGGTGGCAGTTGGTGGTCAACGAAGTAACGAATCACTTCTTGTGGAGTAATCAGCCCGACGACCACCCCCTGACGCGTGACCGGCAGATGGTCAACGCCTTTGTCCTGTAAGAGCCGAATGACCGTATCCGTGGGCGTGAACTCGTCCACGGTATACACGGGCGAGTGCATGATCGTGGCGATCGCGGCGCCAACCGCCGAGGAGCGCAAGAGAAACGCTAACAAGTCGCTCTCGGTAATAATGCCAACAACTTTGTCCTTGGCATTGATCACCAGCAGCGAGGTAATATCCGACTTCGCCAGTAGCCGCGCCGCCTCGGCGATCGTCGTCGTTGGGGAAGTAACCTGAACCGCCGTCTTCATCAATTGTCGAGCGTGTCCTTTCATACGCATCTCCTCATCGCGCCGGTATTGTGGCAGAGGTCGCCACCAGGGTCGAGCCTCTACTGTCCTGGTGTTCCACCACTGGGCTTGCTAAAAAGCGGCAACACTTAGGCACCGTCAGGAAATAACTTACCGAGCATAGAACACTGCTGGACAAGCCAGCAGTGGCACCCACTAGCAAATCGGCAAGTTATTTCTTGACACGTACTTAGCAAACAGGAGACCGCTCATGACGACGGCACAGAAAAGCCCGGTAGTAGACGCTGATGGACACGTCCTTGAACCCGCGGATATGTGGGCCAAGTATATCGACCCACAATACCGTGACCGCGCGGTGAAGATCACCATTGACGGCAAAGGCTACGAAAATTTACTGTTCGATAACAAACCGCTGGAGTTGGTACGAGGGCACTTGGGTGTCCTTGGTGGCATTGGCATGGACCCCGTGGCGCTTCATAAGAATGGTCAAATGACCTACGCGGATGGCTGTCCGGCCGGCAGTTACGATCCTAAAGCTCGACTCAAAGTGATGGACGAGGAAGGGATTGACGTCGCGCTGCTCTACCCGACGATTGGTATCTGCTGGGAAGGCATTGTCACCGACCCCCAACTCGCGACCGCCTACACGCGCGCGTACAACCGGTGGCTCGCGGATTTTTGTCGCGAGAATCCTAAACGTCTGTTCCCGGTTGCCCACATTTCCCTGCTCGACCCAGACGGCGCGACCGAGGAGATCATCCGTGCGCGCAAAGACGGGTGTGTCGGCGTGTATCTCTCGCCCGATATGGCCTCACGCGACGGCAAACATTTTGACCATCCGACGTATGATCGGTTCTGGAATACCGTGCAGGACCTGGACATGCCGGTCGGATTGCATGTCGTGGTCCGCGACAAGCCCGCCTTTTCACCCTGGCTTCAACACGATCAGCGGGACCGACTCTTCGGCTTCACCTTTCTCGCCATGGATGTGATGGCCGCGTTCACCCAGATGCTGTCGTGGGGCATGTTCGAGAAATACCCGCGTCTCAAATGCACGGTGCTGGAATCTGGTGCGAACTGGATTTCCGCGTGGCTCGACCGGATGGATCACAAGTTCAATGTCATGGCGGCTTACTCGCCGCTCAAATTGAAACCCAGTGAGTATTTTTATCGCCAGTGCCTCGTGTCGGCGGATCCTGATGAGACATTGACCGCTCCGGTCGTCGAGCACATCGGCGCGGACTATTTTGTGTGGGCATCGGACTATCCCCACGTCGATGCCTCGTTCGGCGTTGTCCACGAAATGAAAGAACGCTTGGCCCCATTATCGGAAGCCGCGCAACGAAAAGTGCTGGGTGAAAACGCCGTCCGGTTTTACAATCTGGCGGTATGAAATAGCAAATGGCTCATGGCCTATGGCTTATGGCCCGTTCGCTTCGCTCACTCTATGGCAGGAACCCTCCTGCCATAGGCCCTACGCTATCTACCATACGCCCACATCCAGCACCGATAGATAATCCCGCCAAGCGTCCCGCCACAAAGATCAGCAACCGCATCGGACACGGCGCTAAATCTCCCCGGAACATAGGATTGGTGCAGCTCATCACCGGCGCCGTACATGCCGGTGAAAATGATGGTGGAGATGAACACCGCGCGCCAAGTCCACGTCGCCCACGTGACTCGCGCGGCCCGCGCCCAGAGGAAGCCCAACACGCTGTATTCAACCACGTGGGCTATTTTGTCACTGCCACCTGGGGCAGTGAGGGTTATTTGCGCGGACCCGGCGAAGATCAGCAGACAGTATCCCACCACCGGCCCCCAGATCAGCAGCCACCGCGTTTTCATGTCTCGCACCACCGCTCCACCACACTAGGCAACCGCCATCACCCGCGTATTCACAAAATAGGAAAAATCGAAATCCGTCAGGTCTCCGGCACGCTTCCCTGGAATAGGAAAGAAGCGCGCGGACAGCGGTTTGCCGAGCTTCCATCCCAACGTCGCCACGTCTAACAACAACGCGGTCAGTTGTTCTTCGCTGACATCGCCAGGCAACGGAATCGTATCCAGCCCGGTGCCGCATACCGCGGAGTACGACAGCAGACTCGAGAGACGCAGCAGTCCTTGATTGTTACGTTCCGCGAGTCCGGCATCTTCAAGCACGGGCAACATCAGGCCACAGTATCCACAGGTCAGCAGCGACGTTTCTTTGAGCGCGGCGGTCACCGTCGCCGCCGCGGTCAGCGTCCCCGGTTCGCCGAAGCGCCCCAATCCGAACCGTTCCAAAGCGTAGGCAATGCTGTTCTCTGGCGCGGGTCCAGGCGCGGGGGAAAGATCAATGCCACAATAGCGGAACTCGATCCCAGCGAGACGGGACGCAAGATCTTGCACCGGTCGCGCGTGCGTTTCCAGCGCCTCGCGAATCCTCACTTTTTGTTCTTGGGGTTCACGCCCTGGCATCACCGCTCCGGCAATCACATCCGCGGCCTCCACCGCCAACCCAAAGGCTGGCGGCCCCTGATGAAACGCCGCGGGAAAGAAGGGAATATGCGGTGGACAGTTGATCACCCCGGCAAAGCGGAGATTACCAAAGCCCCCGGCTGTCGCTCCAGCGATTGCTCGCATGATGCGGGCGCTCGTCCGCGCAGCCGACAGTCCAATGGGTTGAGTCGCCTTGCCCAACAACGCACTCGCGAAGACGACTTCGGTTTCAGCAATCAGACGTGGGAGGAACTCCAGCAATCGCGCGTCTTCCGGTTCAGCCGGGTCACCCGGCCCAAGCGAGCAGTAGTCCATGCCGTGCTCACGACAACACTGCTGCAGATCCAGCACGAACCGCAGCGCCTCACGTTCGCTTTTGCCCCGCAGATAGGCGGAAAATGGTTGGGTCGCGAAACGGACCGTCTGCACCGCAACACCTTGTGCCTCGTACGCGGCGCGCAGTCGCCCGGCGAATCGTCCGGCGTGAGCAATCAGATGCGGATCAAAAGGAAAACCCACTTCGCTTCCAACGGTAATGGCACGAATTTTCATGGTCAGTCTCCATACCAGGCGCATGAGGGGATTGAAACGGGTACAATCTGAATATAGTCAGTACCTAGTTTTAATGCTTCACAATGAGAATGAAGAGGGGATATGGCAAAAAGAGAGACTCCACCAACGCCGCCGCCTTCTGGCATGTTACCTCCCCCCTCGGCTCCTCCAACGGACGGGAGCGAAATCCAAATCCGCCTCACGCGCAGGAGCAACTGGACCCCTTCCCCGCGTCTGCCTGACTACATGTTAGAGGACGATCTCAACCGCTTGATGGACCCGCGCGAGTGGAAAGTGTACCGCGCGCTGTGGCGACACTCGATCGGACTCCGCAATACGCCGCTCATCACCGCAGGCTATGCCGAAGTCTCGGAAATGACGGGGTTGTCTCGTGCCTCGGTGATTCGCGCACTCAAGGGGTTGATGAAAAAGCGCTTCGTCATTCGCCTCATTGGACCGGATGCGAAAGGGGAAGATCGGATCGAAAAGTCGCATCTTCCCGGCAAACCGCGTGATGGCCACCGCTATCTCGTCTGTACGTATCGCGAAGTGCTCGAAGGACGACTACGTGACGGCACGGTCCTCAAAGAGATTCCCGAAGGTGGATTGTACCCGGAAGAAGTGCAAATCTTCCGTCGAGAAGAACAAGAATCGCTCTTCCCTTCCCAGTGATGCCCTTGCAACCTCCGTCAGCGTGGGGCATGTTCAAGGCCACTAATGCAAGGACTTATCGTGAAGGAAAAAGCTATGAGGTGGATGCGTAGCAGGCGGCGGTACCACGTCATTCTCACCGTTGTCGTGAGCTGCGCCTTGATATTACCGGCGCTCTCTCCCTCGCCCAGCCACGCTCAGATGAGCGCATTGGGAGGCAGCGAACAGTCGGGCTCCTCCCGGCCAGGGGGCGACCGCGTGCGCGATCGCATGACCCGCCAGAAGAAAGGTGGGAACATCACCGAATGGGTACGGCGTCTCGCCAATGACCGACCAGAAACCCGCCTTGAGGCCGTCAAATCCTTGGGCGAGTCCAAAGACCCCAAAGCGATTGAGCACATCATGTCGGCGACGGCGGATATCGATATCCGCGTCAAGGTGAAAGCGATTGAGTATCTGGGCAACTTGCGCGCCACCGATGCGACCCCCATCCTCGTGCAAAATCTCTTCCTTCGTGAAACCGGACCAGGCGTGAAACAGAAGATTCTGGTGGCCTTAGGGAAAATTGGCGACCCGCGCGGAGCCGAACCGATCATGGAGTTTCTCAAACGCCAACTGGATGACCAGACCAAGTCGGTGGCCCTGTTCGCGCTCCGCGATGTGGGGAATGATCGCCTCCTGGCATTTCTTGATACCTTCTCGGAACGCGAGCGGTCACCCAAGCTCCAGCAGTTGGCGGCCGACGCCGCGGTCAATATCCGGCATCGCCTCTCACCAGAATCCGCGCCCGTGGTCCCTACTTTTGTCAAACAAGTTGAACTCCGCGAAAAGATGGAACGTGGAGAAAAGCCCGAGTAAGCAGCCCCGCGGTTAGGAGCTATAGAATGAATGGCATAATGTCCGCCCGTCGTATATGTATCCGTGGCTTCGCGGTCACGCTTCTCGGCCTTGGAATCACCGTTAGTAATAACTCCTCGCTGTGGGCACTCGATATCTTCGGAACCGAGAAACCGGCGGAGCAGGCCCCCCCACCGGCGGCGATTGGCCCCCGGGGCACATTGCCATCACTTTCGGAAATCGCCAAACGATCCTCACCCGCCGTGGTGAACATTTCCACCACCCAAAAGTCGGAAAAACCGGAACGCGGAGAACGTCGTCGGCAGATGCCCCCCTCGCCTTTTGGACCGGGACCAGGACCGGGACCAGGACCGGGACCAGGGCCATTCGGGGGTGAGGATTTCGAGGAATTCTTCCGGCGCTTCTTCGGGAATCCGCCACAAAACCAACCGCGTAGCCTGGGCTCTGGCTTCCTCATCAGTGCGGATGGATACATCATCACGAACAACCATGTTGTCGGCGAGGCGGCAAAAATCACGGTGCGCCTATCGGACAAAGAAGAGTACGAAGCAAAAATCATCGGGTCCGACGAAAAAACCGATCTGGCCCTGATTAAAATCACCCCCAAGCACTCGCTCTCGTTACTGCCATTAGGACGCTCCAGCGATCTCCAAGTGGGAGACTGGGTCATGGCCATTGGCAACCCGTTTGGCCTCGAACAGACGGTGACGGCGGGGATCGTGAGCGCCAAGGGTCGGGTCATCAACGCCGGCCCGTATGATGATTTCATCCAAACCGATGCGTCGATCAATCCCGGCAACTCTGGGGGCCCCCTTCTCAACTTGAAAGGGGAAGTGGTCGGCATTAACACGGCGATTTTTAGTTCCGGAGGCGGCAATATCGGAATCGGATTCGCCATCCCAATTGACCAAGCGAAGAGTATCGTCGAACAACTGAAGGCCAAGGGCAAAGTCACGCGCGGGTGGTTAGGTGTGTCCATTCAATCGGTCACCCCGGAACTCGCCAAATCATTTGGGCTGAAAGAGCCGATCGGCGCACTGATCGCTGAGGTCACCGCAGAGGGCCCAGCGGACAAGGCCGGGATCCATCGCGGGGACGTGATTACGACATTTAAGGGCACCACGGTCAAGGACTCGCACGATCTCCCCGCGTTGGTTGCACGGAGTCCGGTGGGCGATAACGCGGATGTCGTCGTGCTGCGCAATGGCAAAGAGCAGTCCATTAACGTCAAACTTGGTGAATTAACCGACCAACAAGCAAAAGCCGAGAGTCCCGCGGGCAGCGAGGGCAACTGGGGCCTGAGTGTCGCGAACCTCAGTTCGGACATGGCTCGCCGGTTCCAGTTTGAGCGCAATCAGAAGGGTGTCGTCGTCGTCGATGTGGACCCCGATAGTCCCGCGGCTTCCAGTAGCATTCAGCCGGGCGATATTATCGAAGAAGTCAATCGGCAACCCGTTTCGTCCGTCGACGAATTCGAGAAAGCGATGACCGCGGCCGGAGAGAAAGAGACCCTGCTCTTGTTGGTGCGCCGTGGAAACGCGAGCACCTTCTTCGCCCTCCGCAAGTCAACTGAGTAATCGCAAGGAACCCCTCTCCTGGATGGGAGCGGGCATGAAGTTAAGAAACCGTGTCATTGCGAGCAGCGAAGCAATCTTTGTTTTGTTGGAGATTGCTTCGTCGTCCGACTCCTCGCAATGACAGTCTCCCCCTTAACTTCATGCCATTGCCCGGATGGGAGTGGGCTAGGGTGAGGGAGATTAAAGAGCACCGCCACTGATTACCGTGAATAAACTCCCTCCCTACCGTGTCTAACTTCGGTATCCGAGGGTTGACCCGCACAGAGTTGACCAGACCACACGCTGTGGAGAGGACGGACGAGGATGAAGACAACAGCAGTAGCAACCCAAACCCCGACTCGGAATGCCTCGCTCAGCGAGGGATCATCCCATCTCCAGCCAGACATCCTGCTGGCCTGTCAGGTACGATCCCAAGCAAACACCTACCACAAGAGTGAATCACTCTTAATGTTAGCTTTGCTGTCCGACGCACTCCATGTCCTCAGTACCTTTCATCCCAACAGAGCACGCCGTTCCTCAAAAGAACGGCGACAGTGGGAAGCGGACCGCGCTTGGGTCGAGGCCACCAGTGAAGCCCCGTTCTCGTTCGCGTACGTCTGTGACCATCTGGGGCTTGATCGTGACGCGATGCGGTCGCATGTCGAGCGGCTAATCGCGGACGAGAACTTCAAGCCCCAGGCTTTGTCGGAGATCAACAGTCAGCCTTGAATGAATCGCCCAACCCATTGGCGTAGGACACGCGTTTCGGTGTCACCCGCACCATCCGCAACGTATCATATTGAAAAAACGGCTCCTCGAAGGAATTTTTCTTCAGGAACGTTGCCTTTCCGCTCTCCCATTCGGCACTGCCGCGCGACACTTCACGCGCCACGCCTTCAATCCACGCCCGAATAATCTGGAATGACCGCACATCGCCGGAATCACGCGTATCGATGTGCAGGGTCACTTGTGGCCGTTTCTGTACATTGAGAAACTTGGGCGCGGTCTCCAACATAATCAGAATCACCTCGAGTGTTTCCGTCTCCGCGAATGCCTGCATGGTGGCGGTCGGCCACTCATCGCCTTGAGTCGTCACCACCGCCACATGTTCTTGCGCCAATAAGGCCGACAGTTTCTGTTGTTGTTCGCCGGTCAACATCAATTCCCTCCTCGGTTCGTGATGTGCCACAGATGCCGTCTCGACGATCAAGGGTCAAGTGGGCTTGGGATTGCGGATTTGGGATTTGGGATTGCGGAGATGGGGAGCGCTTGACCGTAAGCGAGGTTTCGTAGTAGGTGCGAGGGGCTGGAGAACAGGGCAACGGCATTAAGTTAAGCAACCGTGTCATTGCGAGCAGCGAAGCAATCTTTGTTTTGTTGGAGATTGCTTCGTCGTCCGACTCCTCGCAATGACAGTCTCCCCCTTAACTCAATACCATTGGGGGAACAGGGGACGAGTTTCAAGGGACAGTTAAAATTTTTCTTCTGCAACCGTTCCCCGAAACCGTCTCCCGTCCCCGGTCTCCCGTCTCCCAAGAAAAGAAGGAGGAAGCACATGGCCGATCTCGAAGCTCGCATCAACGCACTCGAAGCGAAAGTGCAAGAACTGCAAGACCACAATGAGATTCAGAATCTCCGGTTTAGCTATCACATCGCGGTGAATGAAAAGAAACCGGAAATGATTCCTGACTTGTTTGCCGAGGCTGGCGAGATCGATTTCGCGCATCTCGGCAAAGCGCAAGGCAAAGCCAAGGTCGCGGAATTCTATCGTCAGGCGTTGTCGGAGTTAGTGCCGTTCGTCAAACAGTTCATTCACAATCACGTCATCACCATTACCGGCGACACCGGCACCGGCATCAGCTATCTGGAAGCGAAGCCGATTTTCAACGGCGAGAGTTTTCTCGTCGCCGCGAAGTTCGATGACCAATATGTGAAAGAAAACGGCAAGTGGAAATTTCGTAAGATGACGCTGATCCCCTATTTCATGGTGCCCTTACGCGAAGGCTGGCATGGGCCGAACAAGATTCAGATGGTGCGGAAATAACGTCAGTGTTCAGCTATCAGTTTTCAGCAGTCAGCCAGACAAGGAAATACAGAAGATTTTGTCTGACTTCCGACAAGAGCGAGGAGCATCTGGGAGTGCGCCTCTCTGTTCTTGCTGAAAGCTGACCGCTGAACGCTGACTGTTTACAAACTAACATAATGGCGGAGCATCCAAACAAGCACATTGACGCAGCAATCGAGTATGCGTTGAATCATGGCTGGACGGTGCGGAAAGCCGGGCCACGGGCCCACGTCTGGGGCCGCCTGTTTTGTCTACAAGGCGACCGCACCGGCTGCATCCGAGCCATCTACTCAACGCCGAAACACCCCGAAGATCATGCCAAAGACGTTCGGAGAGCAGTTGACAAATGCCCGCATAGTTCCCCTTGAACTCGTTTTACGAAAGGTATGACCGCATGGCTCAATATGAATTCACGCTGATTCTTTCGGGATCGCCTGAACTGACCGAGGAGGCCGCTGATAGGCTGTTTGAAGCTGGCTGCGATGACGGGACGCCTGGTACTTGCAATGGTGTTCTTTCGATCGATTTTCACCGGCGATCGCCTTCACTAGAGGAAGCCATTCGTTCAGCCATCGCTCATGTCAAGCTGGCGGGCTACGAAGTTGAACGCGTAGAGATGGAAGCGGAGGCTGTGGCGGAACATGCCTAACAATCCGCAACAGCATGGGACCGAACATGAAAACCAAGGGAGCAGAACAGAGAGTGAGAGTTCCTACAAAGGTCTCGAAAGGAACTAAGAGAGTATGGTGACCCGTATGACACAACTCCTTGAAGAAGCATTTGCTGAAGCCTCGAAACTCCCCCAGCAGGAACAAGACACACTTGCCGCGGTTATCCTCGAAGAATTGGCGTCCGAGCGTCGCTGGGACCAAGCCTTTGCCGATTCCGCGGACCTCCTGGCTGAGTTAGCTCATCACGCGCTTGCGGAGCACCAGGCCGGGAAGACGCACCTGCTTGATCCAGAGCAGTTATGATCTCACATACCACGCAGGCGTTTCGTACCGCGTTCGCGCAATTGCCTGCGCAGGTGCAACAGCAAGCGCGGGAGGTATACACGCTCTTCCAGCAGAACCCCTATCATCCAAGTCTCCGCTGGAAACATGTGCATCCTACCGAGCCGATTTACTCAGTGCGGGTTGGCAGAGGATACCAACAGTATCTTTCTCATTTAGTCAGAGCCGATCGCGGGCCGCGGTCGGGTGGAACGGATAGTGAGGTGCGGACTGAGAGGCACTTGTGGAATGGGTTTCTAAAGAAAGGCTGCCATAGCAGAAGGAGAGTTCAAACGTGTCTGTCGTAATGACAGCCAGTTTTTGCGCCTCGTTCGTTCGGAATGAGAGCCCTACAAGCTCAGCCTCTAAGTGCTGCGGATCGCATACACCCCCGAAGGTATCCCAGGCGATGTTCTCACACTGTCGGAACCATAACGTGTAAGGCACGGGCGCTTGCCGCGGGTTGTACAGACAAGAGAAAACAATGGACTGATCGTTAGTATCCACCGTTACAGATGTGACCATAGACGTCGCGTCGCCAAGTCCTAATGCCTGATAGTCATCCATGATCAATTCTCTACTTTCTCACCCGTCGTGTGGGTAGACGTTACTGCTCCATTTTCATCGAGACGCGCCCCTCTATTGGTCCGCTGTCCTTGTCGATCATACTCGCGCCGCGGAAGTCGTACCACCTCACCATTAGGACGAATCCACATTTCAGAACCATCTGGAAACTTGTAGCGAGTATATCCCCCCGCGGTGATACGCACCTCCGCACCAAGTGTACGCAAGAACTCATCCGTCTCCAGACGTGACATTCCGTGTAAGCTACCAAATGTGGATGCAAGTCCGTGTTTACCTTGTCCTGGTCCAGGTTGGCGCACAAACGATTACTCCTTCTTCTCATCATCATCGCAAAATACAACAGCTAACCGTAGCACGCGACCTTGGGACGAAAAAAGAGAGTCCAAAAGTGTCTTCAATGCGATGGGAACAACCGTCTGGAGCGGCTCACAAGATTTCCGCCAAAGCCAGCCTATAATCGTGGGGATGTAGTTCTCGTGCTCTATCCCAACTCAGACGTGCGCACGGCCTAAACGCGCCCCGCGCGGAAGTCGCAATCGACCAAGTGGGCGTCACACCATTGACAGGCGGATTTCCCGCCCCAAACTGCGCGCGGCACTCTCCAAGTGCTCCATTCGGCTTGCGTGATTGAGGTCGAGCAGGCGGTCGACTTGCGGTAGGTGCCAACCCAGACGGCGCGCTAGCTCGGATTTCTTCACCCCCTGTGCCAACATCTCCGCATAGATTGCCAATTTGGCGGACTCCAGCGCACTCGGCCGAACTACGTGCTGACCACGCTTTGCCTTGCTGGGGACCGGCAGTGGTCGTCGGTCATCTATATAGAACGAGAGTGCCGCTTCCAATGCGTCCACAGCGTACCGCAATGCCTCGTCACGGTCTTCGCCCTGGGTGATGGCCTCTGGAACGTCCGGGAACGTGACGACGAACCCTCCTTCAGGTTGCGCGGCAAGAACGGCGGGATAATCAAACATGGCTCACTTTCCCTTCAGGCCAAGTTGTTTCTTGATGCCCTCGACCGTGCCAGTCTTCAACTCGGAAGCATGCATTGGCAGCACCGACTGCCGACCGTTAAGGAACACCTTGAGATGAGAGCTTTTTGTCTGAACGAATGTCGCACCTTGCTTGGCGAGCCAGCGCTTGAATTCGTTCGAGTTCACACGCGAACACTATGAGATTTCCACGTTCTCTTTTCATGAATTGATCCGCTCTCTGCGTGGTTACGCGAATGCTCCGGTTGCTGCAGCTTTAAGGTGGCCAATGACTGCCTTGGCTCCTTCCTCGGTATCAAGCAGGTCGATAGGGCGAAGGTTCATCAGCAGGGGGTGCGGTTGCTCGAAAAAGGGGAGGCGATATTCAGGGAGCACGAAATCTCCCAACGCGTCGAGCGTGTGTTGCAAACGCGCCAACTTCAGTGCGTGTCGGGAATCAAGCGGTCCCCCGGATTCCCAACGCGCCACCGTACTCCACGAGACGTTCAGCAGATGACTCAGGCGCTGTTGAGAGAGGAGCTTCTCCGGAGCGGGCGATAAGCGCTGACGGAGTTCCCGAATCTGCTCCGGGGTAATCAGGGTCTTCTTTTCTGCCTTCAGATGGCGAGTGGCAACGACCATTTTGATCCGCCCTGTTTTAGGCTGCCCCAAGACGCGACGTTCTGCCTTGGCGACTCGTTGTACCGCAGTTCCTTTCGGCATCGTTACGTTCTCCCTTGTTTTATGAATTGCGCCCATTCTTCGTCTGCTGGCTCAATGGTGATGAGCGCTTCCGTCTGTTCCAGAAAGAAGGCCGCGCATCGCCCGACTGGAGGATTTCTAACCGAGGGATAGAGCAGACCATGATAGCCAGCTTGCCGGAGCCCTCTCGCGATTTCTTTGCAATGTGGTGACGGGGGATCTGCCGCGAGTTCCGCCGCTGTGGTTCGGTGACGAGCTTGTTCCTTGGGATCGCTCAGGTCAGCCAGGCGGAGCTTTCGTACAGAGACCCGGTACAAACGAAACGCGGCTGGATTTGCCGGCACCGCACCCAAATGAGCGGCGACTTCGCGCCACGCGGTTTCGATAGTGTCAGCCACATACGTCGTAGGTTCTGCCTCCATTCCCTCATGGAACCGGCCGGAGTAGCTAGACAGGACGTCTTCTCGTGTCTCTCGACTCTTGCTTACCAG
Source organism: Klebsiella pneumoniae (assembly GCA_945865755.1). Taxonomy (GTDB): domain Bacteria; phylum Desulfobacterota; class Binatia; order Bin18; family Bin18; genus JABFSC01. Next base: position 22,766 of record CAMBFS010000005.1, on the reverse strand, counting down.
ACGATACCACCGAGCAATAGGAACCTTTTTTCCGCTTCCAGCCCCACGCCTCTTTGCCATAACAAGATATATTATGTGCTATATCATGCGATTGCTCAAGAGAGCAAAAGCAGGGAAGGTCCCCGAAGAGTGGTGCTCATTTGTCGACCGCTCGCTTGCAAAGAAAAACATCGTCGAATCACTGAAGCGTGCGTGTCACTCCGCGTTAGCGTTTTCATGCTGAAATTTTCTCTCCCGGACGGAAGAGGGTCAGGGTGAAAGGGATCAAAGACGGATTCTGTAACGACTCAACCGCAGAGTGGCTCGTAGAGGTAGGCCGGTCTTTCAAGGCCGGTTTGCGCTTGCACGGACCGAACAAGATTCAGATGGTGCGGAAGGAGCACGAAGAAAGTGTGCAAAAAAATGGGCGGTTGGGGAATGTCCCAACCGCCCGCGTAGACAGGGTCACCAAAACTAACGACTACCGCTGATCATCGTTCCAGGCCGCCAATTGCGGTGGCCCGAGAGGAAGGAGTGTCGAAAAATTGCTGAAGTCGACCGTAAGGCCTCCAGTTACCGAATTAGAAGGGACATTCTCCGCTATGTTCGCTTGAGGATGTGGGTCGCCTGTATACGTTGGCAAGCCGTCACCGGCATTGACGTAGCCCGTGATCGTTTTTGAACCGCTAAAGTTGACCTCATTATGGACCAGAACTATCCCTACCATATTTTGGTTACTCCCGGTCAAGCTCAAATCGGCGCCGCTCACAAGGAATATGTTTTTTACCCTGCCCGCAGCAGTTGTGCCGATCGTGGACAATGACACACTAGGCAGCGGCAGCACCGTTGAATCCCCTGCGTAAGGAGCTGGAATTGCTCCCGCCGCAATGTTATTTGCCGCGTTGGCTAGCGCTACTATCTGGGGGGAGGTAGCCTCTGAGTTTGCGTCGTTAAAAAAAGAGCGGAGGTCTATCTGGGCACTAAAGGACATGTGGTCCCGAGAGATGAAAGTGATGGCTCGTTGCGGACCGCCATTGGGAATCTGGCCGCTGTTTCCCACGTTCCCGTCACAATAGTATATTCCTGCCGGTGTATTTTGATCGAACGTGCATGTGCCCCCGCCGATAGTCACACCGGCTGGCATCGCGACTACGACTCCACCATTACAAAGTCCCACCTGGCTTGTATTTGGCGTGGCAACGGACGGGGCAGCAGTGTCCTGCTGCACACACCGTCCTCCTCTGGTCACTGTCCCCGCCAGGTTCAGACCTGCCCCTAGAACTGAGTCCCTCGTGTGGAGAATGTAATAGGGTCCATTGGCATTCGCGTTCCCAAGATCCGCAACCAACTGTGACATTAGCCCAACGTTGGCTTCGATGATATTACGCAGTGGCTCATTCCCCTTCGCGTTCGCAGCGCAAGTTCCTCCCGAAATAAGAGGACCGCTTCCTTGACAGGTCATGGAGCCTGATGCTGTCGCACCATCCGGGAAAGTCGTGTTCCCACTAATTGTGACAGGACCATTGCCGTGAACGCAGGCTCCAGCTCCCTCGTTGCTATTAACCTGCACATCATTCGAGGCTGCACTTCCCCCAACTGTTGATGAGGCAAGACCAAACGTCAAGGCACATTCCACTGGGGGAGTCGCGAGTGCTTGAATCACTTTTTCAGCACCACCAGCTCGTCCACGAGAAACCAACAAAATGCTCTGGTCACGATCGTCCGCAGGGTTATTGACAGTGAGCTCGTCGAAGTTATCGACAACGCGCACGAGATAGCCATCCGTACCACTCCCACCGAAAGGAAAAAAAACATACTGGTTGCCATCTATCGTTTCCAGTCCGGCTCCAGCGGCACCAAGTACTCCCCCAGTCCCCCCATTGCTCAACTCGTCGTTAAAGCCATTCTTGTACGCCAGAGGATTCGCGGGATCACCAAGAATCCGAAGTACGTGACGAACCCCAGCATCAGACACGCCGAGAGCGCGTTTTGACCGTTGTTCGTTGCCAGCAATTTGCAGTTCACTCTGGGCGCTGATCGCACCAAACGCGCCCATCATGGCAATAGCGGCAATCGCCAAGAGCGCCATGATCATCGCCACCCCCTTTTGGTTTGTCGCCAGGGAGTAACCGTGAGCCCACGATTGCATAAGCAGGGCTCGTACGTTCATAGTCAACGATTGTTTCATACGTATTTCCTTTCTATTGGGAATCAGGCGATTTCCGACGACTCCTAGTTCACAACGGCAATGTCAGTGGTCAGGGTACGAGAGATCAACGCACCCGTATTAATGTTCGTGGTTTGCCCAGTAATCGCCAGTTGGTAACGCCGGCCAGCCGTAATGGTGGTCACTTGCAGATTGCTAATATCTTCGGCTAGCATTTGCAAACCACCATTGGCATAGCGATTCACCCACAATATCTGGGTGGTCGTGTCCACCGTGAAGGTAGAGATATCGACGCGACAGATAGACGTATTCTGCGGAAAAGGGCTAGAGAGTCCTTGGATCCCACTGAGTACTGGGTTTGTATCGATTGTCAGAGTGCTGCCAGCACCGGTCACACGGGCAAATTGTGAGAATCCGATCCAGATGAGATTGCCGGTTTGAAAGGGGGATGAAGGATTCACGGTTAGCGCCGTAGCTCCGCCCAGCGCCGCAGCAGTGAGCTGCGCCACCGGTTGCGAGGTACAAGAAGCGATATCAAGCGTGTTGGGAGAAGCACCAGTGATTCTGACCGGGAAGGTGGTAAAACCCGCAACTGTGGTGATCCATTGAGCCAGATTCCCGTTAGGAACTCCAAATCCTGCATTCCGAATAGACTCTCCCACCATAAGCGTCGCCGCCCGGAGGTTCGCTTCCATCTGCACGAGGCGTTCCTGCTGTACCGAAGTACGGCTCTCGGTCACAAAGGTACTCACCATTGCAGCCATAATGATACTCATCACAGTAATGGAGACGAGCAGTTCTATGAGCGTAAATCCCGCATTCTTCATCTGCATGTTCTTCCCTCGTAGCGCTAGTGGGAGCATTAGATCCGTGTCTGCAACACTACGGACTGTGTTGTAGTGTCAGGCCACGTCACGGTGACGGTGATATTCTGCGTTCCATTCGGACCACCAACCGCTGCGCAGGTGATCGTGTACGTCAGCGCTCCCTGAGGGTACGAAGATGTAGGCGTGCAAGCCCCCACCCCACCATTACGCACCTCTTCGATCTCATCTTGCGCAAGAGTCGTGGCCACGGTTCTCTGTTTGGCTTTATCGACCCCCTTGATGCTCCCAACCGTAAGCGCCGCGTACCCCAGGGCCGCAATGGAAAATAACACCATCGCAACCAGCACCTCAACGAGACTATATCCTTGCGCTGATCGCAACGCGGTTGTGTTCTTTGACATTGGTCCCTCCCTTTAAAATATCTGGATGATCCCGGCCAGACTTACGCTGATATTTTTCGTGTTCATCGAGTTGCCATCAGATATGGAAATCGTACCGACCGAGGGTGCAGTGCCATTGGGAGCAAAGGTAACACCTGCGGCTCCCCCAATACCCGTCCACCCGACATCAAGATCCGGCATGTCGTTCGCCAGATTGTGCGTTGTGAGTGGCTCACCAGCGTCCTGGACTCCGTTATTATTCAGGTCATTGTGTGAGGTGTAAGTCGCACCAGAGAAAGAAACAAGGAACTGGTTATTTTCTTTCACCGCTCCCATTCGTGCTTTTTGTAGCGCCATAAACACATCTTGAGCCACACTACGCATCCTGTACGTGTCGCGTATCGTATTGATAGATGGGACCGCAATTGCCGTCATAATCGACCCAATCGCCAGCGCCACCATCATTTCAATAAGGGTAAACCCCGCGTTTTTCCGTTTCATCATTCCTACGCCTCCTGTACTTGCCCAGAGGGCAACAACTGAATGGTTTCTAAGCGACCGTTCTGTTCGTCGCGAATACGAATAGTGAGCTTCTCGTCTTGGGTGCTTTTATCACCCGTGAGCGATCCCTGACTGTCAAATTCGATAGATTGGGCCGCTCCGGCTTCGATGGTCACGGTGTTGGGTAAATTGATGCGCCAGGATGGCAACGCCGCGTCGGGTGTCCACACCCCATCACCATCGTTGTCCTGGAGCTGTTCGATCGCGTAGGTATGATCCTGAAACGTGACTCGGAAGTGCGCGCCACGATTGACCGCGCCCGCACGCGTGAAACGTAGATGTTCCATCAAACTGAGCTTCGCGTTCGGTAGTGTGATCTCTTGTTTTCCCAAGGTCGGAATCAGCAGAGCCAGCAGCAGGGCAATGATGCCACCAGCCACAGCGACATCACTCCACGAGGAGGATTTCTTCTCATCAGGAGCGCCAGTCTCACTCAACCCCTTAGTCATAACTGCGGATAAGAGAGGAATTGCCACGGTGGATGGCATGGGCGGTGGTGTAGGAGAATTATACGGTGACATTACAGGCCCCTCCCTGTTCTTTGTGTCACCCGTGCGGAACTGCGCTTCAGTGCGCTGAGGTTCGCCCGGCGGCTCTGCGACCGTATCCAGCGCTTTGCTAGATGTAGGCCAGTAGCTTTGCGTCCCACCCTTTCGAGTGGTTTGCCGTTATCAGGTCTTCTTTGATGAGGGATAGAGCAAGGATGAGGCCAAAGGGGAAAAGAGCAGTATTAGGGAGTTAGCGAGTCCAGGTGTGGCAATAATTTAACGAAATGAATTCCCCACGTTATTTTTCTAACACTACGCCAACGTCACTCCACCATCGACAACGATATTCTGTCCAGTCACAAAGTCGGAAGCTGCCGAGGCGAGAAAAATGGCCGCACCAACGAGGTCGCGTGGTTCACCGAGTCGTCAGAGAGATGTTTCGCCCCGTTCAGCATGACACGCCCGAAGGCCTGTTGCGTAAAGTGTACCAATGTCATGTGGTTCGATTTAGAGCCGGGCATCCTGACGTTCCAGGATGCCCGACCATTCCAGTAACTTTCGATCCGCTGTCATCAGCACTGCCTTTTGCAAGAGCGCCGTCGCGACAATCATCCGATCAGCAGGATCACCGTGCAGATGTTCAATGTGGACTGCACCGATCCCGATCTCTCCATTCACTGGAATTTCGATGAGGCCGAGAGTGAGCAGATCTTGTCGCCACTGCGGAATCGGCGTCTCCATCGTGATGCGACCTTTTGTCACCAGCATCGCGACCTCCCAGAAAGAGATCGCTGATACTGCTACCGCCTTGTCGTTCAAGGCAGCATCTATCCGCCGGCGTGCAACTGGACCAAGGGCCGGGTCGTCTTGGTCCAGCCAAATCAGGGCATGCGTGTCGAGGAGAATCAGTGTGCTGCTTCCCATTCTTCGCCAAGTGGCTCCAGGATATCTCCGACAATCCGAATCTGTCCTTTATGTGCCCCCGCTAATGTGGGGACCTGGCTCGTGACCGGTCCTAGCTGAGCGACCGGCTGCCCATTTTCCATGATGACAACCGGGACCCCAGTCTTCATCACTTCCTTAATCAGTTGAGAGCATTGCCCCTGAAATTCCGCAGCAGTGACAGATTTCATTGATCGTTTCCCTCGTAGCGACAAAACCATAGTGTCCAAGCCTGCGAGAGTCAATCTGTGAACAGCCTCCATAAAAAAAGGCTCACCTGCGAGAGCCCTCACACTACGCCAACGTCACTCCACCATCGACAACGATATTCTGTCCGGTCACAAAGTCCGAAGCTGCTGATGCCAAAAAAATCGCCGCGCCAACAAGGTCGCGTGGCTCACCAAGTCGCCGCAGTGGAGTTTGTCGCACCATCTCTTGTTCCACTTCCGGGCGTGTGAGATGCGGCGCGGTCATGCCAGTACGAATATACCCAGGACTAAAACAGTTCACGAACACGCGGTGCTTCGCCCACCGATAGGCCAATACGCGTGTGAGCTGAATCACTCCCGCTTTCGCAGTTGAATACGTCAACCCAGAGTTCACGATCATGCCGGAGATTGAGGCGGTGTTGATAATCTTTCCGCCACCGTGGGCGATCATGTACCGTCCCGCGGCTTGCGCGCACAAGAACACGCCAGTCAGATCAACATTCAGCTCGTCTTGCCAATCTTGTTCGTTCAAGTCTTCGGGTTTCCCGAGCTTGAGAATCCCAGCATTGTTGAACGCGAAATCGAGCCCGCCGAACTGTGCGTCCGTGACCTGAATCAATTGCTCGACCTCGGCTTTGCGCGCAACGTTGCTCTGAAGGGCCATCGCCCGTCCCCCACTCCGCTGAATCTCCGCTACCGTGCTCTGGGCCGTAACCTCATTGATGTCACTCACCACCACTGCGGCGCCCGCTTCCGCGAGCCCAATAGCAATGGCGCGTCCTAAGCCGGAGCCCGCTCCCGTCACATAGCCTCGTTTTCCAGTCAGATCAAAAAGCGCGTGTCCGCTCATCATGCAGTTCCTTTCGCGTGTGTGTTCTTCTAATGGCGTATGGCGTATAGCGTATGGCTCGCTCCGCTCTATAGCAAATGGCGTATGGCTTATGGTAGGAGCCTTTTACCATAGAGTGAGCATAGCGAACGAGCCATACGCCATAAGCTATACGCTATACGCCATAGAGCGAAGCGAGCCACAAGCAAAGAGTTCCCTTGATCTTTCGCCAGAAGACAGGCTAAAGTCACACGCAGTAAGATGAGGAAAAACAACTGCGGCGGCTTTTGCTATGAAAACAATTTTGATCGCCGATGATGACGCGAATCTGCGCATGTTGGCCCGTCTCACCCTGAACGATCCAGAGTACCAGATCATTGAGGCCGAGGACGGGAGAGAAGCGCTGGATTTGACGCGCTCCCGACATCCCGATCTGCTCATTCTCGATTGGATGATGCCGGATATGAACGGCATTGAGGTGACGCATGCCTTGCAGAGTGATCCAAGCACCTCCCATATTCCGATTATCATGCTCACGGCGAAAGCACGTCTCGAAGACCAACAACGCGGACGAGCCGCTGGGGTGCAGAGCTACCTGGTCAAACCCTTCAGTCCACTCGCGCTCCGGGAACAAATCAAACTCCTCTGGACCACGCCTACGCAGGAGCCCACTGGTGTCGCGATTACTCAGAGTCGGACTGGGGACACTCCCCTCCCCTTTCCGCCGGAACCAGATCATGCCCAGACCCTGTTGTTCGCTCATGATCTGGTGCGCGTGATTGATGCCGAACGGCAGAAAGCCGCGGCGCTGGCGGAGACCAACCTCGCCCTCCAAGCCGAGATTGAAGAGCGCAAACGGATAGAGAACACCTTGCGGCAGACACAAGCCGAGCTGGAACATCGTGTCGCCGAGCGCACCGCGGCACTTTCGCTCGCCAATGAACAACTCACTCAAGAAATCGCCGCCCGTAGACAAGCGGAAGAAGGACTTCATACCCTGTCGCGCCAAGTCCTGGACGCGCAAGAAAGCGAACGCCGTCGCCTCGCGCGAGAACTCCACGACGAGATTGGCCAAGCCCTCACCGCCATCAAGTTCAATCTCCATGCCGCCCAACGCCAACCAGAGACATTCAAAACCCGCTTCGAGGATAGTCTCGGCATCGTGGACTATACGCTTCAGCAGGTCCGCAATCTTTCTTTTGACCTCCGCCCCGCGATGCTTGACGAGTTGGGCCTCGTCGCCGCCGTCAACTGGTATATGGGACGGCAATCCGAGCGCGGTGGATTCACGGCTCACCTCACGGTCGATCCCCTCTCTCCCACTCTCGCTCCCACCATTGCCACAACCTGTTTTCGTGTTGTACAAGAGGCCGTAACTAACGTGATCCGTCATGCCCACGCCAAAGACGTCTGGATCGATCTCCGGCAAACGGCGACAACCGTCTCCTTGACCCTCCGTGACAATGGGAAAGGGTTCGATGTACCAGCCGCCCAGGAGCGAGCCGCCCTTGGCGCCAGCATGGGGCTTCCTGGGATGCACGAACGTGTCCGTCTCGCCGGGGGACAGATTCAGATCGACTCCGCTCCCGGCCAAGGAACAACCATCCACGTCGAGCTTCCACAGCAAAAAGAGGAAGCATAAGGAAACCGAAAGCATGCCCCCGACACGTGTCTTACTCGTCGATGATCATCTCCTGGTTCGTGCTGGATTGCGTACGCTCCTTGAGCAAATGCCAGGCATTGAAGTCGTTGGCGAAGCCAGCAACGGACGCGAAGCGCTCGACCTCATCAAAGCCAATCCTCCCGATGTCGTACTCATGGACATCACGATGGCGGAGATGAACGGTCTCGTGGCCACAGCCCAGATCACCCATGATTTTCCCAACATCCATATTCTGATGCTTTCCATGCACGCGACAAAAGAGTACGTGACCCAAGCCTTGCAAGCCGGTGCTTCGGGGTATCTCCTGAAGGATGCCGCCCCCACTGAACTCGAGCTCGCGATTCGTTCGGTCATGCGTGGCGAGAAGTACCTGAGCCCCGCCGTCTCCACCCATGTGATCGCCGACTATTTGCAACGCGCGACTGGGACAACGAACAAAAGCGATGCCGAACGCTCGTCCTCCACCCCGCTTACCTTACGACAGCGCGAGATCCTCCAACTCATCGCGGAAGGCAATACCACCAAGGAAATCGCCGCCAAGCTCACTCTGAGTGTGAAAACCGTGGAAACGCATCGCACCCAACTCATGGAACGGCTCGATATTCACGACATCGCCGGGTTGGTGCGCTACGCCATTCGGATTGGCTTAGTGACTCCCGACATGTAAGGGCGTGTTCGCCCCTACTCCGCTAAGCGTTGCACAAGGTAAACAAAGAGGGCACCGCTCACGGTCGCGAGCGGCAACCACCGCGAATGCTCGGCTTCATGCGCCGCGGGAAGCAGACTGCTTGCCCCTAAGTAAAGAAAAACTCCAGCAAACCAGCCCAAGACAAGCGCGAGCAAGGGTTTAGGAATCACAAACAACGATTGGACCAACGTCCCGGCAAGTGGCGCCAGGGCGGTCACGAGCAACATGAGGAAGGTCGCTCTTGTCCCATGCTGGGTTCCGAGCATGATCCCCACGGTACTCGCCCCATCGGCAATTTTATGCAGGAGCACCGCGAAGGTCACAACCCAAGCGGTTTCGCCACCAGCCTGAAACGCCCCACCAATCGCCACGCCATCGAAGAAACTATGCACGCCAATCCCGGCGGCCCCCCACGCTCCCGCCTGACAGGTGTGGTTGTACTGGGCGGGATGGTCATGCGTCCCGCTATGATGATGGGCGCCGTGTTCAAACAAATAGAAGAGCAGAAACCCTAAACTACAGGAGAACAATAAGTGATGATGATGCCACGCCGTTTGCTCCGATTCCAAGAGTTCCAAGGCGTCGGGAATGACATCCATCAGCGCTCCGGCCACCAGCGCCCCGGCGCAAAACGCCAGCACGAGCCCACGATAGGCTTGCAAACGCAACGCGAGCAACCCACCACCAAGCGTCACGAGACAGGTCACCGCGGAGAGTAAGAGCGCTGTCATACAGGCGGCTTAAGATATGTGGCGGTCTTATTGAGGGCAAGGACCTGGCTCCTTATTGCGATTGCAATGAAAGAGTGTTGACAAGAATGGAGGGCTCTTTTAGGGTCCACCGTGACGTATGAACTATTTACAACAGCGATCTGGGTGGCGTTCCGCGCTCACCCTGGGCTGCCTGGTGAGCGTCCTGCTCTTCAGTCTCGCCTCCGCCACACACACTCACAACGAAGCAGCCACCAGCTCTCTTACCCAGGACTGTCGCCTCTGTGCGGTCAACGGTGCCAATAGCGCACCTGCTGTTTCACAAACTGTCACAGCTATCACCCGTTGCCTTCTTTTTGTTCTGCCCTTGCGGGCCGATCTCCCCGTTGTGTCGCCCAGTCTCTCCGCCTTCGGTTCTCGCGCTCCCCCCCTCCTGTCCTAACAATCAATCTTTCTTTTTGTAACGGCGCATTCACCTGGTGGCTCGTGATCCATCTTTTGCCGGGTGCAAGTGTCGTAACGCGCCCCCTTTATTCGGATAGGAGGATGTCATGCGACAAGCAATTGGCGTCGTGCTTGGAGTGCCGCTTTTTTTCTGCAATCTATTTCTTTCCCCGCTCAGTCATGCGGACGAGACCAGCGAAATCCAAACCCTCAAACAGCAAGTCCAAACGCTGCAACAGACGGTTGAACAGTTACAACAGACTATCCACACCATGCAGCAGCGACTTGAACCCGCGAAGGAGCCACCACCATTAACCCAGGGCCCGACACAACAGCAGACGCCATCACCAACGGAATCCGCGCTTGACCGTGCGGTACAAGAGCTGGAAAACAAACCGCCCCCACTGACGCAACAAGGGACGGACGTATGGTCTCGTCGCGTCGGATCAACCAATGTCCGGTTGCTTGACCTCTCGCTCAATGCCCTAGTGGCCGCTGGTGGATCAACACGCCGTGAAGCCGCCCTGCAAACCCTGCAAGGTGGTGGGCATGATCCCCGCAAACGCGGCTTTACTTTGCAAAATGTCGAGCTTTCCCTCACGGGTGCCGTTGATCCATATTTTACCGGCGAAACGCACCTCATTTATTTCATTGACCCCTTAGCGGGAGAATCTGTCTTTGAGTTAGAAGAAGCCTTTCTTACCACCACGTCACTGCCATACGGTCTTCAGTTAGAAGCTGGGCAATTTTTTACTGAGTTTGGGCAAATCAATCCGCGCCACCCCCACGCCTGGGACTGGCAAGACCAACCTGTCATCAATACCCGTTTGTTCGGTCCAGATGGGATGCGCGGTCCAGGCTTCCGTCTAGGCTGGTTGATGCCCGCCCCATGGTTTTCCGAGCTGCACTTCGGCATGCAAAACGCGAATGGCGAAACGATGGCAAGTTTCCTTGCAAGTGAGGAGTTCTACGAAGAACGTGCCATCGCAGGACGATTTTTTCGTGAGCGCGATGTCCGTCAACTGAAGGACCTTGTGTACCTCTCGCGTTGGAATAACTCGTGGGACCTTAGTGACTCGTTGACGTCCGTGGTTGGCTTCTCCGGGTTATATGGCCCCAATGCCACTGGTCCTGATGGCGATACGTGGATTTACGGCATGGACATGAAGTGGCGCTGGCGTCCCGTCAACAACTTTCGTGGCTGGCCGTTTCTCCTGTGGCAAAGTGAAATCATGCAGCGCGACTTCAAGGCGGATCGATTCTTTGATGAGAGCAATCCAGATGAAATCATCAATCTTCCGGGACGGACTCTCCATGACTGGGGATTCTATTCCCAGCTCCTGTATGGGTTTCACTATGGGTGGGCCGCCGGGCTTCGTTATGAGTACGCTGGTGGGAGTGGCGCGAGTCTAGCGGGCCGGAAGAACGATCCGTTCCGTGCTGATCGTCAGCGGGTCTCACCACTCTTAGTCTGGCAGCCCAGTGAGTTCTCGCGTATTCGCTTGCAGTACAATTTTGACTATGCGCACCACTTCGCTGGCAATCGCGATGCGCACTCCTTGTGGGTAGGGCTTGAGTTTCTCTATGGCGCCCACCCTGCCCATTCCTACTAATTTCCGAGGAGAACATTCATGAACAGCAGAAGTCGTTGTCTCTCGCAAACAATCTTCTGGAGTCTTTGCGTTCTGCTTCTTGGCCTCACAGCAGCAACCGTTACCGCGCAAACGCTCCATGTCTGTGTAACAGTGCCCGAACTAAGTAGCCTGGCAAAAGAAATTGGTGGCGACTACGTTCAGCTTTCCACTTTTGCGAAAGCGACCGAAGACCCTCACTTTGTCGAGGCTAAGCCCAGTTTCATCAAAACGTTGAGTGCCTGTGACCTCTACGTACAGGTCGGCCTTGAGCTTGAAGCTGGGTGGGCTCCCGTCCTTCTTCAGAATGCACGCAATGCGAAAATTCTCTTGGGCGCGCCTGGATACGTAGACGCTTCTTCGGTCGTCATGCCGCTTGAAGTCTCCACCACTCCGGTGGATCGCTCCATGGGCGATGTCCATCCGTTGGGGAACCCACATTATTTGTCGGACCCCGTGAACGGACTCAAGGTCGCCGCGCTCCTCCGCGACAAATTTAGCGAGCGACAACCAGGGAACGCGCCGTATTTCGCGGCCCGCTATCTGAGCTTCCGTGACCGTGTGGGCGCGGCTCTCGTCGGGGAGTCCTTGGCGAAGAAATACGAATGCGAGAAACTCGCGTTGCTGTTTGAGCATGGCAAGCTCAATGACTTTCTCCAGAGCCAAGGCGAGGCCACCGCGCTCGGTGGATGGCTCGCCTTGATGAGTCCTCACTTTGGCGCCAAGGTGGTCGCGGATCACAATATGTGGCCCTATTTCGCTCGTCGCTTCGGTTTGATGGTCATCGGGTTTTTAGAACCAAAACCCGGTATCCCTCCTTCTACCGCCCACCTCAATACCTTGGTACAAACGATGAAGGCCAGTGGCGTAAAAGCCGTGCTCACCGCGGCATACTACGACCCACGTTACGCCAGGTTCATCGCGGACAACACTGGAGCAACCATCGCGACGATGGCGAATCAAGCCGGCGCGCGACCAGGAACGGAAACGTATCTCAACATGGTGGACTATAACGTCCGACAGATCGCCGCGGCTTTGGGGAATGGACAATGATCGACCACACAGCGAGTGAACACAGGAATCCCTCGTGAATCATCCAGCTCCCATGCTCAAAGCCACGGGGTTATCCCTTGGCTATGGGGACCACACGGTCCTGACGAATGTCTCGTTCACGGTGCACCCCGGTGAATTCTGGGTCTTGCTCGGACACAACGGCGGCGGAAAAACCACGCTGTTACGCGCCATTCTCGGCTTACTGCCGCCACGGAGTGGCTCACCACGTAGCGGCTCGCTCTGGCTTCATCCAGAACTCGCGAGCCGCGCGCGCACCGGATTCGTGCCACAACGTTGCGATCTCACACCGACGCTGCCCACCACGGTCCGCGAGTTTGTCCTCTTAGGGCTGGTGGGCTTACGTGTGCATCAGCGCGAAGAGCAAGAACGCCTCACCTGGGCCTTAGAGAAAATGGGGCTGGCGGGCCTGGAGACTCGCAGCTATTGGGCGCTCTCCGGTGGTCAACGTCAGCGGGCTCTGGTCGCCCGTGCGTTGGTACGGCGACCAACGTTCCTCATACTTGATGAGCCAACGAATAATCTCGACACACCAACGGAAGACGCACTTCTCCAACTGTTGGTTGCACTGAATCAAGAAGCTCAACAAACGATCATGCTCGTGACGCACAATCTGTCCCTCGCCCACCGCTACGCAACCCACGTCGCGTTCGTGCATGGCGGACAGGTGCTCAGCGGACCGCGCGATCAAGTCCTGGCCAACTCTGGCGCCAGCGAAGAGGAGGTCCAGCGGATGCTCGCCGCGAGTGCCACCCGCATGGGAGGGCACGGGCTATGATTGATGCGTTTTTCACCTCATGGCCGCTCTTTCACAACACCTATCTTTCGGGCTGGCTGATTGGCATTGTCCTCGCTCTCCTTGGCGTCCTGATTGTCGCCCGTGATCAAATTTTTCTCGGGGCCGCGGTTTCACAGGCATCCCTGTTGGGTATCGCCATCGCTATCCTCCTGGGCGGTTGGATCACCCTGGATGAGCACCATTGGGTCCGGTCCGACATCTTCCACGCCATCGTCGGTGGCGTCTTTTCCATCATGGCGGCCTTATTCACCGCGCGCGGCAGTCCCACCGCCGGGCGGGAAAGTCACGAAGCCGTGACTGGATGGATATTTCTGTTGTCCGTCAGCTTGTCCGTACTGCTTATGTCGCATAGTCCACATGGGCTCGAAGAGGTCCATCGTCTGCTGTCGAGCACCTTGATCGGAGCCACGGCAACGGATGTGTGGATTTTCGCTGGCATGACAGCCGTGACCATCGCGGCCTTATGGTACTGCCACCGACCAGCATTACTGATTGTGATGGATCGCGAAATGGCACGGGCGGTTGGGCTGCGGGTCGGGTGGTGGGATACGCTATTCGCCGTGTGGCTGGGAACAGTGGTCGGATTTTCCATTCACGTCGCGGGAGTCATCTATGCGTTTGCTTCGCTGGTTCTGCCCGCGCTCATCGCCAAGAATCTGAGTCGAGAAGTACGTTCGATGTTTTTCCTCGCGCCTCTCTTTGCCCTCACCAGCGGCATTTTCTCGTTCATGCTGGCGAACCATTACGATTATCCTCCCGGTCAGATGGCAACAGCGGTTCTCTGCTGCGGGCTCGCGGTCGCATGGATCGCGCACTTTCTGCGCGCCACGCGTTTGTCTGACTAATCCACGCCGTCGCTTAACCTTGCAAGACTCCAGAGGGCACGGTAGGGTGGTGCTCTTATGAAGCGGGCATCCTCACTAGCAGCGCGAAATGTGACCGCTGCGCGGCGTAAGGCGCTCCCGTCACCACGCCCCTTCCCATCGTGCATTAGTGATCTCCCCGTTTGGGTTCGCCTACCCTCATGCCGTGGATGATGACACCCTTATCAATACGAATCGTGAACCCGCACTTCGGGTTAATACACGACCACACTTTGTACGGCAGCGCCGCTCCGCGCGGACCGAAATCCGAGAGTGGTACCAAAAATCCTTGATGACATTTTCGACACTGCGGAAGATCCATACCAGCCGCCTCCTCTGTCCAAAGAATTGCCCCCTGCCGTATGCAGGCTGAGTATGCCAGGGAAGCCAGGGGAAAAACAAGAGGAACGGACACAGCGCGCGACGGAAGCAGTAAGCGGTCAGCTCTCAGCACGACGAAGGAACGGCTTCCCCCGTGCGCACTAGCGTTGACAGCCCGCGCAGAAAAATGAACTGCGTCCGCCTCGTGTTTCGCGCTGAATGGGCCGCTGACACACCGAACACGGCTGTCCGGCGCGGTCGTATACGCGAAAGCGATCCTGAAACCCACCGCGCTTCCCTTCCCCATCACGATAATCGGAAATAGAGCTCCCGCGATGCCGAATCGCTTCGCGGAGCACCGCCTTAGTGGCTTCGACAATGCGGACGGTGGCTTCTTCAGTGAGGGTCGCGGCCACGTGACTCGGTTGAACGCCCGCGCGAAAGAGGAGTTCACTCGCATAAATGTTCCCGACGCCAGCAACGACGCGCTGATCCATGAGTACATCTTTGATGGTTCGTTGGGTCCGACGGAGATGCTCTCGTAAATAACGACCAGTGAACAGACGGCCCAGGGGTTCGACTCCCAGCGCGGTCACGGTTTCGATTTCCGCCTCGGTCCCAATCAGCATCAACCCGAAACGTCGGGGGTCGTTGTATCGCAACCGGTGACCAGTGCTGAGCGTGACCAAGACATGATCGTGCGGCAAAGGAGGATTCTCCGTTTCTTCGACGAGTAGTTGTCCAGTCATGCCGAGATGAACCACCCATATTTTTCCGTCATCAAGATACAGGTGGAGATATTTGCCCCGACGGCCAAGCCGTACGATCGTGCGCCCGGTCAAGACATTCGCGAAATCGACGGCCAGCGTGCGCCGAAGCCGTGGTTCGCGGACCGTGACAGTACGGATCGATACTCCGGTGAGAAACGGCGCGAGGCTTCGGCGCACCGTTTCGACTTCTGGCAATTCAGGCATCATTCCTCCTCAGTACGGATCGCGGCCTCATCAATGCCATAGGCGCACGGGGTCAGCAAGAAACACGTGCCTGGTGGTCAAGGTGGCGCGTGCGGTGTACAATCGCCAGACTCTCGACTCAGGGATCAGGATGAAACGTATGGATGTGTTCAAGGATATCGTCGCGCACCTGTCATTCGCCGCCGATAAAATGAAGAAGGTTAATCTGTTCGACACCGAACGGATGTTCTGTGACGTATACTGTTTTGAGCCGGGACAAATGCAAACCGCCCATGCCCATAAAGGGTCGGACAAAATCTATTACGTCATGCAAGGGCGCGCGGCGATCAGTATCGGCACGGAGACTCGTGAGGTCGGCCCAGGCACCGCCGTCCTTGCCCCGGCCGGGGAAGAACATGGCGTCCGCAACTCTGGCCCAGAACGACTCACCGTGCTCGTGTTCATGGCACCGAAACCGTGAGAGGGAGACCGGGGACCGAAGACCGGAGACCGGAGCCTGAGTTCCAAACCCGAAACCTGAAACCCGAAACCCGAAACCTGAAACATTGGACTGTTGCAATCTCCGCAGGAGGCAAATATGGACGACCGGAATGCCGTCACCACGGCGAATGCCGCTTTCTACCGCGCCTTCGAGACGCTGGATATGAAAGAGATGGAAAAAGTCTGGCTCCGCGCCCCTCACATCAAATGCGTTCACCCCGGCTGGCCGTTGCTCTGTGGATGGGGGCCGGTGATGGCTAGTTGGGAACGCATCTTTGAGAATACCTTCTCCATGCGCTTTACCCTGGCCGATGTGCGGGTCGAGGTCAGCGGGTCACTCGGTTGGGTGGTCCTGATCGAAGAGCTTGAAACTGGAGGTTATGATGGCCCGTCGCGGTCACAGATTCTCGCCACCAATCTCTTTGAGAAACGCGACGGCCAGTGGTTCCTTGTCCATCATCATGCGTCACCAATTTTCGCGCCGCCCGCGACTGGCACGGAACAGTTACAGTAGTTCCCTTCCCCGACTCCGGTACCGGTGATACAGTAGCCGGACTCTCATTATGTCACTAGGAGGATGTCCTATATGTTGGTTGCCTCAACCCAGTTACGCGTGGGAAATATCATCATGCACCAGAAGGATCTCCACCGCGTCATGGAAATGACCCACGTCACGCCGGGAAACTGGCGCGGCTTTGTCCGTACCAAGTTGCGGAATCTGCGCTCAGGAACGCAAACCGAATACCGCTTCCGTTCTGAAGAAAAAGCCGATCGGGTCTCGCTCGAACAGCAGGAGATGGAATATCTCTACCAGTCCGGCGAAGAGTATTTTTTCATGAACTCGGAAACCTACGAGCAGCTCTCGCTCTCGAAAGAGGACATCGGAGACCCCGTGCAGTTCCTGACCCCGAATCTCAAGATTCGCGTGGATTTATACGAAGGCCGCCCAATCGGCGTGACCCTGCCGAAGATCGTCGATCTGACCGTCACCGATACGCCACCCGCGATCAAGTCCGCCACCGTCACGAACGAACTCAAACCCGCCACCATGGAAACCGGCGTCGTCGTGCGGGTCCCGAACTTCGTCAGTTCTGGTGATGTGATCCGCGTTGACACCGAAACCGGCGACTACGTTTCGCGCGCGAAGGAGTAGCTGGCTCTAGCATCTCGCGCGGGAAAAACTTACCTCGTAAGACGTTTTGTTCGTGGCTTTGGAGTCAAGACTATGATCGGAGACGCCACGGTTCTCGTCGCGCTGATCGCGGTTTTACGAGTCTCGGTCGTTAGGAAGTGGGGGGTTCGGGATCAAAGGCTGGGACACCGAACTGCTGCGCGAGCGCATTCAGATCAACATCGCTACTGACCAGCAGGCGGTCCGCCGAATCAAGCTCTCGTGCGCACGCCACAACGAGCGCATCGACTGGACCTGGCCGTTTCTTGGTGACCTTCATCGTCTGTATGGCTTGTAGAATCGGCTCACTGTTGAAGATGTGTTCATCTTGCACGCTGTACACCAAGAGGCGTCCAGTGGCGATGTCACTATAGAGGGCCGCGACAAACGCGGCGCATTCCTCTTCGGTCAGATGGCGCTCTCGACGAACGCGATAGAAGGCATTCAAGACCTCAAGGACGGCGAGGTTCAGGATGTAGCGCGGACGGAGGCATCTTGAAAGAGATCATTGACAATGCTTGCACCAATCTCGTTCGCGAAGTAGCGTTTGCATAGCGCACTCGCGTCAAGCAGATAGGTAGGCACTACTCACCTCTCCGCTCCTCTAGAATCAGTTGCGTGACATTGATCTTCACCTTCTTCGAAATGTCGTGGATGCGAGCCAGAGGAAGAGCCTGCCGCGCTCGCTGCTTAGCCCACTCTTGCCAGACAGCAGTTGGAACGACACTTGGCTTACGTTGTGGCTGGGCCATACGACTCCCTCAAGCAGAGGACGCGATGCTCAGAGCCGCGCCGCGTCCTGCCCACTTCTCCCATTCTTCTGATTTTCCGCCAACACAACGGTGAACAGTGAAAATGGCGAAGTCTTGAAGCGCTTCTGAATACGCACCGGGACCCCGGCGAACGCTTGCGAGAGTTGCAGCGAGGCGTCCCAGCCTAAGTGGCGGGTCACCGGCGTCAGGGCGCCAACAATGGGTCCCAGGAACGGCTTGGTCGTGCGGAAATGGTTGATGATGGCGATGGTGCCCTGCGGCTTACAGACCCGGTGAATCTCTTGCATCATGCGAACGGGATCGGGGACAACGCTGATGACATGGAAAGAGGTCACGTAATCAAATGTGTTATCCGGGAACTTGAGATTCATCGCATCCATTTCGAGCAGGCGGAAATGGCGCCAGTCGTTGTCTTCCGCTTTTTGGCGTGCGCGCTCAAGCATGTCCGCCGCAAGATCGACCCCCGTCACTTCGCAGTGCGGAGGATAAGCGGCCATCGACAGCCCCGTGCCAATCCCGACTTCGAGCACCTTCGCGCCAGGGGGGATATTTAACCCCTGAATGACGCCATGAATACGCTTGGCAAAGATTGGAGAAAAAATTTTCTCGTAGAAATGTGAGAATTCAGAATAGATTTTGCTTTCGTGTGGATTCTTGAGAATCCGTTCCTTCCTGTCTGCGATCACGTCTTCTCCCCCGAAACAGTCTCAGGCCGCCACCCGGTCCTGCAGATGTCGTTTTAATGAGACCACATCCCGACGGCGAAAGCGCCATTGTCGGCCGCGCTTCGTTCCCGGTAGGGTGTTTTTCCGCGCCAATTCATTGACGGTATCTGGACTAAGGTCGAGCATCTCGGCAGCTTGCCGGCTACTGAGCAGAGCGTCTTCGTTCTCTCCCATAGCAGCACATTCCTTCCGCGGAGACTTGAGTCCCTGGGAATATGCCACACCCACCCCAAATGGTCAATCTCTTTGTGATTCCAATAACTTACTCACTTCTGAGATCGCGCAACCGTAATTGCAAGCTCGCCTGTCCATTCCAGACATTCATCTCTGGGGTGTACAGCACATCAATGCGCGCCCCAATCGCTAACGGCAAATGTCCCATGCCGAACCCAATGGCATCAAGCGGACGACCACCCCGCGACGAACGCAACGCCATTTTTAGATGTCCAGGGTTGCCCATTAACGGCTTCGCGCCAACCACCCGCACGGCGGCAACCTGTACCCCGCGTGCCATGAAAATCGGTTCTGGATTCCCTTGGCCATAGGGCTCCAGTTGCCGGACTTGGTCAATCGTCTTGGCATCAACCAGTGCCAGGTCCAACTCATCGTCAACCGCCATCTCTGGCACGAGATCATCTCCCGACAACCGTTCCCGCGCCACTGCTTCAAATCGTTCGGCTAAAGCAGGAATGCGGTCGGCTTGCATGGACAGACCCGCCGCTTGTCGGTGCCCACCGTAGCCATCCAACAAGTCCCCACACTCTTTCAATCCTTCATAGAGATGAAACGGTTTGGGACTCCGGCCTGACCCTTTGCCCTTGTGCCCATCAATCGCGATCATAAAGGTCGGACGGTAAAACCGCTCCACCAGTCGTGACGCGACAATGCCAATCACCCCGGCATGCCATTCGTCGGAGGCGAGCACGATGCTGCGCCGTTCGGCCAAGTCCGGCCACGCCTCGACCATCGCCACGGCTTGATTGAGAATTTTCTCTTCAATCCCTTGTCGTTCGCGGTTTTCTCCATCGAGGTCCGCCGCTAATTCAGTCGCCCGTGCTACGTCGGTGGTGGTCAAGAGTTCCACCGCTTTCTGCGCCTCGGCAAGTCGCCCACCAGCATTCAGCCGCGGCCCCAAACGAAAGCCAATATAGCTGCTCGATACCTCCGCCTTGCCACTCACATCCTTCAGCGCCCGCAAACCAATACGCAGGCTACGGTCAATTTCCTTGAGACCGTGCGTGACCAGCACCCGATTTTCTTCCACGAGCGGAACCAAGTCGGCCACGGTGCCAAGCGTCACCAGGTCAAGGTAACGACGTAAATCAGGAATCGGCCCACCCTGCTCACGCAACCGCATCCGCAGTCCCATCAGCAAGTAGAACACCACTCCAGCACCAGAAAGTCCGGTGAAGGAAAACGCGCAGTCTTTCTCCATCGGGTTCAGGACCGCGTAGGCGGGCGGGCGTTGTTCTGGCACGTGATGGTGATCGCAAATAATCACATCAATGCCCAGGCTTTGCGCCAGGGTAATCTCACGATGCGCGGTCGCCCCACAATCAGCGGTAATGATGACCTTGGCCCCGCGCTCGGCGATGGTGCGCATCGCTTGCTCGTTCAGCCCATAGCCCTCGCGAGTGCGATGGGGAATATACAACCCGGGGTCCATCCCCAGTTCACGCAAAAAAAGAAGAAGCTGTGCGCTACCGGTGACGCCATCCACATCGTAGTCACCGTAGATATAGACCGGTTCACCCTGAGCGTGGGCACGGAGGATGCGTTCAGTCGCCTTGTGCATGTCGGGAAAGAGCAGCGGCGACCGCAATCCTGTCCGTAAAGAAGGCATCAGGAAGGCGGAGGCTTTCTCTGGCGTATCAATCCCACGATTGACCAGTAACCGCGCAAGCAATGGCGTTATCGAGGTCGGGCCAGATGGCCCTTCCGTGCGCAAGGCCGCGAGACACGTCGAGTCGGGGGTACGCATCACCCAGCGCCGTGCCATTAACCGTGGAGAAGTGCTCATGCGGGTTGTCCTTCCGGCCCCTTGGAGAGGAGCCCCACCACCATTCGCCACTCATTGCTCATGAGCTTCCTCCTCGTGGTTGATGTCTACACACTGAGTGTGGTCAGGCTCCGTCGTGCTAACAGATAGTCGTAGACCAGCCGCGTGCAAAACACCGCCGTGAAGACCGTGGTGATAATCCCAATACACAGCGCGACGGCGAACCCTTTCACCGGGCCAGAGCCGAACTGAAAGAGAATCAAGCCCGAGAGAAACGTGGTGATGTTGGAATCGAGAATCGCGGGCAACGCGCGCTCATAGCCAGATTCCACCACGGCTCGCACGCTCTTCCCCAATCGCATTTCCTCGCGCATGCGTTCGGTAATCAACACGTTGGCATCGACCGCCATGCCAATCGTCAGCACCATTCCGGCGATGCCAGGCAAGGTCAACGTCGCGCCAAACGCGGCCAGCGCCGCCATCAGAAGGAGCATGTTCAAAACCACCGCGACATCCGCGAGCAACCCGGCCATCTTGTAGTAGATCAGCATGAACACGATGACCAATGAGCCGCCGAGGATAAAAGAGAGGATCCCTTGTCGAATGGATTCTTGGCCGAGCGAAGGACCAACGGTGCGTTCTTCAATAATGGTCACCGGAGCCGGGAGCGCACCCGCACGTAAGACAATGGCGAGAGAACGGGCTTCCGCGATGTCGAAATTCCCCGTGATGGACGCGCGCCCACCACCGATACGTTCACGAATGGTCGGCGCGGAATAGACCGTCTTGTCGAGAATGATCGCCAAGCGACGACCCACGTTGTCGCCGGTGATCTTTTCAAACTGTCGAGCCCCGCGATCATTCAGCACCAGTTCCACGTAAGGCCCTTCAAGATCGGAACTTGGCCGCAGCCGCGCATCCTGAACCAGGTCACCGGTCATCAGCACCTTTTTTTCTAGCGTATACGGGACCCGTTGCATCTTGCCGCTGAGTGGCTCCCGCTCTTGTCCTTGGAGCGTGATGGTCTCGCCAGTCTTCTCGCCTTCCGCGACGAGGCGAAATTCTAGAACCGCCATCTCCCGAATCAGCTTCTTGAGCCTTTCGAGTTCCTTGTCGTCTTGAACGCCCGGCACTTGCACCAGAATATCTTGACTGCCTTGTCGCTGGACGACCGCCTCGGCTACCCCATACTGGTCCACGCGATTCCGAATTGTTTCTAGCGACTGATCAACGGCATAGTCATGAATCCGGCTGATTTCTTTCTCGGATAAGATAAGCGCGATCTCACCTTCGGCTGGCGTGGGAGCCTTCGCTGTCGTCAACTGCGGAAACTGATCGGACAGCACTTTCTCGGCTCCGAGCTTCGCCTCTGGATTCGCGGTGCGCACCCGTATCGATTTCTCGACTCGCGCCACGGTGGCTCCAGCAACCTTCTCATCGCGAAACACCCGACTGAGTTCGTCGGTATTCTGGTCGACCGCCTTGTCGATGGCGGCGTCCATATCAATGCTCAACAGCAAATGCGCCCCACCCCGTAGGTCCAACCCCAAATGGATTTTCCGCGAGGGTAACATGAGCGTGGCCCACCACTCTGGCAACGTCCCAACGACGGTAGGCACCAGATAAATAATCGCGCCTAGCGTCAACACCACGACCAGCAGTGCCCGATACACAATTCCCTTTGCCATCACTTATCCTTTCCTTCACTTTTGTCCGAGGATTTCGCCGGCTTCGGCGTCGCCGAGACCACCACTTCCACATGAAGACGATCCACCCGCACGCGGACATTGGGAGCGACCTCCAAGGTGACGATGCGATCCGCCAACTCCACCACGCGCCCGTACAGGCCGCCACCGGTCATCACCTCATCGTTGCGCTTGAGGTTGTCGATCAATTCCCGGTGGGCCTTCAGCTTCTGCTGCTGCGGACGAATGAGCAGGAAATAAAAGATGACCATCACCATCGCTAACGGCAAAAACTGCAACAGCGGTCCAGGTCCCATTCCTCCTCCTCCTTGGGCATACGCTATATCCGCCATACGTTATCCTCTGTCGTGTTTGTGTTCGGCTCCA
>CAMBFS010000004.1 GCA_945865755.1 Klebsiella pneumoniae | reverse complement strand
TAGGTCACAGGCAGTATCCATGCTACCAGGAGGCTGAAAAGAAGAAACCATGAAAATTCTTGGATTTCATTGATTTGACAAGAGATTTTTCAGCGAGAGGGGACGGGTCCCCTGGCTTTTATCTTGTCAGTTTGGGAGATGCACCCAAGACGGGACATGTCGTGGATGATTGCCTCAACGAATGGAGGGCCGATGCTGAGCTTTGCTTTGTGGAAGATTCCTACGACGAGGTTGGCATCTCGTTCATCTACCTGCGGCCCATTTTTTAGAAGGACGGCCAGATGATTTTGACCGAGTGGAGTACCAAATCGGTAATGACGTACCGAGGATGCCCACTCATGGAGCGGTTCCAGGTAGGGGTGTTGTAACGAGTCTCGTCGAATGACAGCCGCAAGCTCGTTTTCGGGTGGCTTAAATCGAATGTTTCTCCCTTCCACCTCCGCATAAATCTCGCCTTCTCCATCAGTGCCCCGGGAAAGGAGCTTCTTCGAATCAATGGACACCTCCTCTTTCGTCGTTTTTCCATCTTCTTTCTGAAGGACATAACGTAGAGGATGTCCATCGTCTTCGAAGAGCAGATCGTAGCCCCCGTTCGCAGTGATGTATCTAGGTTCAGGAACGAACATTCTTGCGAGATTGCCAATGATGTTCAGAACGCGCGTTTTCCCCGTGGCGTTTGTTCCGACGATGAGGTTGATTTGTCCCAAGGTCAGGCCGTCTAAAGTCCATTCCTTGGGATGTCCTACACGTTCTTCGTACTTGACCGATTTGAGCCTGAGCGCCGACATGTCTGACTCCATGGTGTTGTGAGGGCTGATAGGTGCGATACTCTCCCGAGTGCTCTTACGCAACTTCATTCGTCCAAATCTGCTCAAGAAGCTGCCGACGACGCAGGACGCGAAACGTGCCGTCCGCTTCCAACATCACTTCTGGTGCTTGCGGGTAAGAATTGTAGTTGATCGTCGCCATGCCCGCGCAGTAGGCACCAGCCCCACCGACAATCACGACATCGCCAATCCGTGGCCGTGGCACGCGACGCGGGGCCAAGGCTTCCGGGTCGCCCGGTGCTGGTGTAAGAATATCGCCAGACTCACAACACGGCCCAACGAACACCACATCCACTTCGTCTCGACCAGTCGCGAGCACCTCGATCGGATGCTGCGCGCCGTAGAGCGAGGGCCGGGTCACTTCCGGCATGCCGGTATCAAGCTTGGCGAACAGATAGCCATCCTTGCCAGTATCGACGACATCGACACAGGTCGCCACGATCGCCCCCGCGCGTGCCACCAGATAAGTACCTGGCTCGACCTCCAGATGTAGTGAACGTCCGGTCCGTTCGCGAAACGCTTCGAGTTCACGTCGGACGTGCAGCCCAATATCTTGCAGATCGGTCGATGCTTCATCTGGCATCCGTCCAACCTTGAATCCCCCACCGAGATTGATGATGGTGACGTGCGGGAGCTGCGCCGCGATGTCGAGTGACATCCGTGTTACACGCTTCCACATTTCGGGATCGCTGCCGGAGCCGATGTGCGTATGCAGTCGAGAGATGCGCACGTTATCGCGTGCGGCCATCGCTTTGACATCGGATAAATAGGTATGCCAGATCCCGAAACTTGAAGCGGGGCCGCCAGTGTTAGTGCGCTTGGTGGAGCCACTGCCAAGCCCAGGGTTGATCCGCACCGACACGCTACCGCCGGGCGCGGCCTTGCCAAACTGCTCCAATTGATGCAGCGAGCAGGCGTTATAGAGCACGCCGCGTTTGACGAATTCCGCCAACCGACGAGACGGCATTTGCGAAGTGAGTTGAATCTGTTCAGGAGCAAATCCCGCGCGCATGGCCCGCTCAACCTCGAAATCGCTGGACGCATCAATATGGAGACCCAGGTCACGAAAAACGGACAACACGCCCAGGCTGGGGTTGGCCTTCATGGCATAGCGCAACGTGAAGCCATAGGGAGCGGGAATGGCGAGCGCCTGCTGGGCCGCGGCTTCCAAGATCGGGCGCGAATAGATGTAACTCGGAGTGCCGAACCGTTCGCGGGCTTCGGCGGCTTGTTCAGAGGTCAGAAACAGGGTGCGGCCCAGGGCTGATTGGGTGGACATGCGTGCTCCTTCACTGGTCTCGAAATTTGTTGGATTCGCGCGGCTCCTCATGTGTTGGCGTTTCCATCCAAGCGGGGGAACACGAATCGGGCGCTAGCTTATGTGGATCAGCTCTGGCCATCAAGCGGCGTCGTGGCGAGTTTTCCCTGGGGGTTGCAACTCTTGTGAGACCTGCATAAGGAGAGAGCACTTCCCAAGACGAAAAGGAGGACGACGAATGGCGGTAACGAAATTTCCCATTGAAGCGGGCCACATCCTGCTGTTTGCTCGCGCGGTCGGCGATACCAACCAAATTTACTCTGACGAGGACTACGCCAAGACGACGGAAGTCAAGTCGATTATCGCACCCCCAACCTTCACGATGGCGAGCGCGCAGTTCGATCCCGATTACCCTCTGCGACCAAAAGAAGGGCAGGTGTGGTTTGGGTCCGGCAAGGAACCCACTGGGATCCAAAAGAGCAGCGGTGGCAGTGGCGGTGGCGGCGGCGGTGGGCTCCATGCCGAACAACATTTCGAGTACCACCGACACATCAAGCCGGGGGACGTGCTGACCGCGACGGTCAAGCCGGGGAAAACCTGGGAGAAGGAAGGGAAACGGTCGGGCAAACTGCTGTTTTCCGAGACGGTGACCGAGTATCGGGATCAAACGGGCGAGCTGGTCATTACCGCGCGGGGAGTAGGAGTGCGGACCGAACGACCCGTCGATCCAAAGTAGGAGGAACACGCATGGCATTATCGGCGAAAACACTCAAAGTGGGCGATACCTATCAAGAACAACTGGTGACCAATCTGACGCGAACGCGCTTAGTCCAATACGCTGGCGCGTCTGGCGATTATAATCCCGTGCATACGGATGAACTCTTCACCACCAAAGTGGCTGGGTATCCCAGCGTCTTTGCGCACGGGATGTTGACGATGGGGATGACGGGCAGGATGCTGACCAACTATGTCGGAGATGGACGGCTGACCAAATATGGCGTGCGGTTCACCCGTCAGGTGTGGCCGGGTGACTCTTTGACCGCCAAAGCAACGGTCGAGGCGATCCGCCAAGAAGGTGGGCAGTATTTCGTTGACCTCACTGTCTCCACAGTGAATCAAGACGGGGCGGAAGTAGTGAGTGGGTCTGCTTCGGCGCGGATTGATGGGTAACGTAAGACTTGAGACTTGGGACTTGGGACTAGAAACTGGAGACTAGAAACTGGAAACTGGCTTTTGTTCCACAAGTCTCCAGCCTCCAGTCTCTAGTCTCAATCCCCCCTCAGTCCTTACTAGCCAACAGCGCCGCCGCTTCTTTCTCGACGACGGTGCCCTTGAAGAAGTTGGGATTCGCTACTCCCCAAAACCGCACGGCGTTGGCGAACACGAAGTCACGAAAATCACCGTCGGTAATCAATCCGTCTTCCACCAGCTCGTAGGCTTCAGGTACGACATCCGCCATGTTGGGCACGTCGAAATGGCCGATGTCCGAACCAAACAAGGCGTTGATGCGCGCGTTCATCGGATTGTTGCGACGGCTAAATCCCCACGCGTTGGTGGGATCATCCGCTTCACAACCAAAATAGAAACTGTCCACGAAGAGGTCGCGCAAGTCACTCTTCTGCTTGATCTGACAGACCGCGTAATCATCAAGATTGTCGATCCCCCCGACCAGGTTCGCGCGTTCCGGGAGTGAGGTCGTATCCTGGGGCTCTTTACGATTGCGCAGCGCGTCGATCATCTCTGGCGGACCATACTGCTCGGCGAACTTGAAAAACTGCGCGTGATCCATGTTCCGTGGATTCACTTCTTCCAACGCCTCACGATTGCGCTTGTCCCAATGGCCAATGAGGTCCGCGTAGAGTTGACAAGCCCAGCCCACGCCGCCTTCGAGAAATCCAAATTTGAGGCGCGGAAACCGTCGGGTCACACCACCCAGAAAGAGCGCTTTGCACACGGCCTCGCCCGCGACACCAAAATGGCCGATGTGATTATAGGTGAAGTTCGTGGGTGAGAGGCGCAACCCATAGCCTCTTCCTCCGCTATGAAACGTGGGCGAGAGGCCCAACTCCACACATTTGGCCCAGACTGGATCGTAGTCATACTCGCTATCAAGGCCAAGCGTGTCAAACCACGCGGTCTCATTGACCATGTCGGGATGCTTATCGACATGCGCCGGAATCGGGCGGCGGATCATGCTACCCAACATGACGACCTTGAGACCGAGTTGCTTGGTGACATACTCCAACTCCGCGATGGCTTCTTCGGGCGTGTTCATGGGAATGACCGCGGATGGGGTCATGCGATCGGCGAAGGGACGAAAGAAGTCCGCGCTAAACGTGTTAAACGCGCGGCAGGTGACTTTGCGCGTCTCGGTGTCCGCGAGCCGAGGAAGACCAAGGCCCGCCGTTGGATAGAGAATAGTGAAATCGAGGCCAAGTTCTTCCATCCGTTCATACAATAGGCGGGGCATGGTTGCCGTGGCGCGGTCGCGCGTGTTTTTGGTGGGCAAGGCCCAGAATGCTTCTTGCCCGATGCGTTGGTAGCGGCGTTCCGTGACGGATGAGGAGAGCGTTTTCATCACGTGCGAGCCGAACTGTCCGAATCCGTCGGCGGCCCGGTCGCCGCCAATTTTCCGCATCTGGTCGCGGATGATAGGGCCAAACTCCAGCCAGTGCCCATCGGCATCGACGATGGGATGTGAGAGCTGGGAGCGAAGTTTTGCCGCGGTGAGATGACCATTGCTACTCATGATTACCCTCCCTGGCGAGCCCACGGTCCCTGCTGTGATTCGCTCGCCTGTGTGTGATGTGTGTTGCGCATTTCGGGGTCGTGTGGTCTGGAGACATAGTCAGTTTGCCGACACTTTGCAAGGAAGCGACGCTCGCATGGCTGTCCGCGCCTCCGTTGACAGTAAAAACCTCAGCCGGTATCCTCCGTTAGCTTATTTTTCACGGTTTCTCGCACGTAACACTTTAAGTGAGAAGGGACGATACGCATGGCCGACAAGGTGCTCCTGCGCCATCTCGATATTCCTAATTTCCATCAACTCGACGTGTATGTGGCGAACGGTGGGTATCAAGCCGCCCGCAAGGCACTCACGACCATGAAGCCGGAAGAGGTGACCGATCAGGTGAAAGCCTCCAACCTCCGTGGCCGAGGCGGAGCCGGGTTCGGCACGGGCATGAAATGGGGCTTCCTCCCAAAAGACTCCGCCAAGCCGGTCTATCTCTGCTGCAACGCGGACGAAAGCGAACCGGGCACCTTCAAGGACCGGGCGATCATTGAGTGGGATACTCATATTCTGTTGGAAGGGTTGCTGATCTCTTCCTACGCGATTAAGTCGCATACCTGTTACATCTATATTCGCGGAGAGTTCGTCTTCGGCGCGCAACGCCTCGAAGAAGAGATCGCGGCGGCGTATGCCAAAGGCTATCTTGGCAAGAACATCTTCGGCACCGGTTTCGATCTCGATATCTACGTCCACCGTGGCGCGGGTGCATACATATGTGGCGAAGAGACCGGGTTGATTGAATCGCTCGAAGGGAAACGGGCGTATCCACGGATCAAGCCGCCGTTTCCAGCGACCTACGGTCTGTTTGGCTGCCCGACCATCGTTAACAATGTGGAAACGCTGGCGTGCGTGCCGTCGATCATTGAGAACGGCCCAGCCTGGTTCAAGGCGATTGGTCCAGAGAGCGGCCCCGGTCCGAAGATTTATTGCGTGAGCGGGCACGTTGAAAAACCGGGGCTCTACGAATTGCCAATGGGCGTGACCCTACGGGCACTACTCTATGATCATGCTGGTGGCATTCGCGGTGGCAAGCAGTTGAAAGCGGTCATGCCTGGCGGGTCGTCCTTCCCGATTCTCACGGCGGATGAGATTGATGTCGCGATGGACTTCGACTCGATGCGCAAGATCAACGCGTTTCTCGGCTCCGCTGGGATCATCGTGATGGACGAGGACACCTGCATGGTGAAAGCGCTGACCATTATTGATCGCTTCTATCATCACGAGTCCTGCGGCCAGTGTTCTCCCTGTCGTGAAGGGACTGGCTGGCTTCATAAGCTGCTGATGAGACTGGAAGAAGGCAACGGCCGCGCGGAAGACATCGACATGATGGATCGCATTTCGACCAACATGATGGGCAATACGGTGTGCGTGTTGGCGGACGCGGCGGCGATGCCGACGCAGAGCTATCTGCAAAAGTTCAAGGCCGAATTTGTCGAGCACGTGACGCTGGGGCGCTGTCCGTTCCAGAAAGCGGGCGCGCCCACGCATCGGCATACCGCGCATGCGGCGTGAAAAAGTAGTCAGTAGTCAGTAGTCAGTAGAAAAAATACCGCTGGTCACTGGATAGAGGAAAACATGCCAACAATTGAGATCGACGGCAAAAAGGTCACGGTTCCCGACGGGTTCAACGTCATTCAAGCGGCGGAACAACTGGGCATTGAGGTGCCGCATTATTGCTACCATCCGGGCCTGAGCATTTCAGGGAACTGCCGCATGTGCTTGGTGGAAATCGACAAGATGCCCAAGCTGCAGATCGGCTGTAACACGAAAGTGACCGAAGGGATGGTTGTCAAAACCGCCAGCGAGAAGGCCAAGACCGCGCAATCGGCGGTGCTGGAGTTCATCCTCATCAACCATCCCGTGGATTGTCCCATCTGCGACCAGGCGGGTGAGTGCAAACTGCAAGATTACTACATGGATTACGGCAAATATCAGAGCCGTTTTCCCATCGAAGCGAAGGTCGAGAAACGCAAGGTGGTCGATATCGGCCCGCATGTGGTGCTCGACCAAGAGCGGTGCATTCTCTGCGCGCGCTGCACCCGGTTTACCGATGAAGTGACGAAGACGGGCGAGTTAGGGCTCTTCGCGCGGGGTGACCATACCTATGTTGACCTGTTCCCGGGCAAGAAGCTCGACAATCCCTACTCCGCCAACGTGGTCGATGTGTGCCCCGTCGGAGCGCTGACGCATAAAGACTTCCGCTTCAAGGCCCGTGTGTGGTATTTGGAGAAGGCGGAGTCGATCTGCACAAAATGTTCGAACGGCTGCAATATCGACATCTATCATCGCCGTGGGCAGATGTTCCGTTTCCGTCCGCGTGCCAACGCCGAGGTCAATCAATACTGGATGTGTGACGAAGGTCGCCTTTGGTACAAGGAATTCCAAAAGGAGAGCCGCATCATGCGCCCGCTGGTACGAGGTGAAGAGGCGTTTGCGGCGGTGAATTGGGAACACGCGGTTGGCACGGTGGTGGAGAAACTGAATCACGTAAAGGACCAACACGGAGCCGGAGCCATCGCTGGTATTATTAGCGCAAAGGCGACGAACGAAGAAACCTACTTGTTCACGCGGCTGCTCAAAGAGCAACTCGGTACCGACAAAGTCGCGGGGGTATCCTGGTCGCCCGCGGATGCTTTTCATGACGACTTTCTGATTAAAGCCGACAAGAACCCCAACACGCGCGGGTTGCAAGCGTTGGGCTTGCTGAACGGTGGCGCGACGGTTGCCGATATTCTCGCGGCGGCGGAGCAAGGGACGGTGAAAGCACTGCTGGTGTTTGGCGCGGATTTGGTCTCCGCCTGTGGCCGGGAGCAACTCGATAAGGCGCTTGGCGATACGACGGTCATTGCTTTTGATACGGATCACTCGGGGATGACCGAGTATGCCGATGTGATTTTGCCGATCGGCACGGCCCCGGAAACCGATGGGACGTTCACCAATCACGCAGGACGTGTGCAACGAGTGCGGCAAATCTTTCCGCCCCCGGCGGAAGTCAGGACTGGGTGGGAAGCGCTCTCTTTATTGCAGGGAAAACTTGGTGGCACGGAACTGATGTCCATTACGGAAGTGTTCGGTGAGTTGGCTGGCAAAGTGCCCGCGTTCGCTGGGATGACTTACGGAAAGATCGGTTCGCAGGGGGCGATGCTGGCGTAGATTGGCCCCGCGTGAATTCAGAGCAACCAACGAGAAGGGCATGGGACACCGTGCCCTTTTTGCTTTTCTGGGTTGCCCATCAATGCACTGCGGATGAGGATCGACTCATGGTTGCTGTACCTCTTGCTCCGACCCCATATCGGTTCACTCGTGACGAATACTATCGCTTGGAGGAAATGGGACTGTTCGTGGATAAGCGAGTGGAATTACTTGATGGAGAAATCATCTCCGTGCCACGTCCGAGTCCTCCGCATGCGAGCTGTGTTACGAGAATTTTTACGTTCATGGTTCGTGAATTGAAGTTGGCCTTTTCCGCACGAACCCGAGCCCCTATCGTGCTGAATGAGTGGAGTGAGCCAGAGCCAGATGTTGCGCTCTGTCGATTTGACGCGGACGACTATCGACATGAACACCCCAAGGCGAGTGAGGTCCACCTCGTGATCGAGGTCGCGGACTCAAGCCTTGCCTACGCTCGCCAGCGGAAAACCGTGGCCTACGCCGCAAGTGGGATTCCCGAATACTGGATCATCAACCTCGTGGATAATCGTATCGAAGTCTTCAGTGACCCCGATCCTGTCGCCCAACGGTATCGACAAGAGCGATCGGTGTTTCGTGGCGATACCCTCACACTGCCCGGTGGAGCAAGCCTCGCGGCGGCTGATATTCTTTAATGCGGCAGCTAGGGTGGCACGGAGTGAAATCCTGGAGTCCTCTTGAAGGGGGAGGATGTGAACCCGACGCTCCTTCACCCCAAGCAAATCAAGTCCTTGCCCGTTCGGTGAATCAGTGCGGAAAAGAAGCAGTGGTTTCATCATTTTCTTGACATGCGAGACCTTCCCCATTACGGTTCGGCATGATCCTCTCAATTCGCCACAAGGGGCTACGCCGTCTGTACGATGATGACGACCCGCGTGGCGTGATCGCGGAACATGCGGAAAAACTACGCGATATTCTCGCGCGTCTGGACGCCGCCGCCACTGTAGAGGATGTGGATGTGCCGGGGTTCCGGCTCCATACGCTCAAGGGTGACTTGAAAGGCTATTGGTCGATCACAGTGCGCGCCAACTGGCGGGTGATCTTCCGCTTTATCGCGCAGAATGCCACGGATGTTGATTATGTTGACTATCACTAAGGAGGTTCAACCATGCCGATGAAAAATCCCCCGCACCCAGGCGGCTTTGTTCTACGCCAGTGTATCGAGCCGTTAGGCTTGACCATCACGCGAGCCGCCGCCGCGCTTGGCGTGACCCGCACCACCGTGTCTGAATTGGTGCATGAGAAGCGCGGCATTTCGCCAGAAATGGCCGTGCGCCTCTCTCAAGTCTTCGGCGGCTCCGCCGAAAGCTGGGTGACGCAGCAGGCGCATTACGACCTCGCGCGGGTGCGGCGGGACAAGATCAAACTCAAGCGGCTTGAACTGGCGTAGGGCAGAGCGGCGTATTGCACAGAGTGTTCAATGCACCTCGAAAATTGTCTTGACCGCGCCGGTGAATAGTGCAATGGTTGCACTCTCTGTTGTGAGGAGACATGCCCACTCTGCAACGCTTCGGTGCCGCGAGTATTCGCATGTATGCTGACGACCATCACCCCCCGCATTTTCACATCGTGGGGGCGGATTTTCAGGTGTTGGTGCGGATTGCTGATTTAGCGGTTATCGCGGGCGAGGCCAGAAAGTCCCAGACTGCCGAAGCCATGTCATGGGCGCAAGCACACCGCGAGTGGCTCGCCCTCAAATGGGTTGAATTGAACGAACGGGAATAACCATGCCGAAGAAAACCATGCCACGCATTGCTGCCGTCTCCGTAGGCAAAAAGCCGCATACCTTGCGGGTGCGCTGGGCGCACGGCGAGGTGCATACGATTGACGTTTCGTCCCCGCTCAATAAGTTTCGCGTCTATGCCTCGCTGCGACAGGATGTGGCGTTATTCAAGCGCGTTCGCGTCGGTGAGCATGGCACGGATATAGTCTGGTCGGACGAACTGGATATGGCGGCGGATACGCTCTGGCGGCTTGCCCAAGAGCAAGCGGGGATCACCATGACGGCCGATGCTTTCCACCAGTGGCGCAAACAAAAAAACTACACCCTTGATGACGCGGCGACGGCTCTCGGCATTAGCCGCCGCATGGCGGCCTACTACGATCACGGGGACAAGCCTATTCCCCGCGTTGTCACGCTAGCAACACAAGCTCTGACTTACGGGGACTGATGAAAATCGGCTACGCTCGCGTCTCCACGGATGACCAGAACCCCGCCTTGCAGACAACCGCGCTCAAGCGGGAAGGGTGCAAGCGTATCTTCACCGACAAGATAAGCGGGACTATCCGCAAGCGGCCAGAGTTGGATAGGTGCTTAAAGTCTATCACCGCCGGTGACGTTCTGGTGGTGTGGAAGCTCGACCGGCTGGGGCGGTCGCTGCGGGATTTGATAACGCTGCTTGATGATCTGAAAGGGCAGGGGGTCAAGTTTAAGTCCCTGACCGAAGCCATAGACACCCAAACCCCGACAGGCCGCGCCATGTGGCAGATGGTCGGCGTTCTCGCGGAACTGGAACGCTCCTTGATACAGGAGCGGACAAAGGCGGGACGGGTGGCGGCAATGGCGCGAGGCGTAAAGATGGGTCGCCCCTCGAAGCTATCACCGAAGCAAGTCGCCCATGCGCGGAAGCTGATTGAGAATGGCGAAAGCCCCACCCATGTTGCCCAACTGCTCGCCGTAGCGCGGTCAACGCTCTATGCCGCGTTGTGAGCCACCGCCAGACATCGGACATTTTGGGACATTTTGTCCCATCGAATGGCCTCGCGTGAGCGCAACGGCACGAATCCACGCTCTTTCATCCTGACCCCGCCCGACGGCCGCACATCCCACTTACACCAGCCAAGCACCAAAGATAGAACTGCACCTCATCAGCAACCACGACAACCAGCTCCGCGACTTATTCCCAAACGATCACAGGGAAAGAAGCGCGCCGACATTTTTCAGGTAACGGGCGCGGCGGGGAATGGCCTCCCTTTCGGCTAGCACTATGAGGACTGGAGATTTTTCTATGACCTTACATGACAAGGTGAAATCCATTTGGCGGGAGTGGCGAACAACGGCCTTGGTGCTCTGTGCGGCGGTGGCGGCTTTCATCGTTCTGAATGCCGAGCTCGCCGATGCAGGGATGTTTTTTTACAGGAGCGGGAATATCCCTCGTCCCGATCCTGTATACGGCCCCAGTTGTGATCCAAATGCCAGTTTTACCGGCGTTGTTGTGGTGGATGACAGCTCCCTTACTGACGGAGAAGGGCAACCGTCAATTATCTTTGAGCAATGGGACGATAGCTATGGTTTTTCTATTACTGCTGACAATGCTGCCTATCCGTACTTTGGCACTTCTCTATATGTAAAAAACGGCCAAATCGTGTGGGCAGGCGGTAACTATATTAGGTTTGATTACCTTTCGCGTATGGGAATGTCTTACAATCCCAATTTAGTCATTGGTGGGCCTTACCCCAATTCTAATTCTTATGAAACTGTAGTCGTACCAGACCCCTGTTATTATTTTACGTATACACCTGGGACTTGGAGCGGCGCATCGCCTCTGCAAACCAGAACACCCAAAACACTGGGCGGATCGTCGGGTGTGACGAGAGGAGGTGGGTCGGGTGGATCAGTACCAGAGCCAGCGGCTTCGCTGGACAATCTGGGGGGATGCAATAATCCCTGCATGAAAGGCAACCCGATCAACGCGGCGACGGGGAACAAGTTTCAGGTTGAGGAAGATTTTGTCGGCGGGGCAAACATGCTGTTGGCCTTGCGCCGGTTTTACAACAGCCAGGACACGACGGCTACGAGTCTCGGCGTAGGCTGGCGCAGCACATGGCACCGCACACTCAAACAGGTCAATACCACGACCGTCACGGCGACACGCGCGGACGGACGCGTAGAAACCTACACCCGAAACGCCTCTGGCCTGTGGCAAAGCGACCCCGATGTCACCAACCGTCTTGTGGCCGTAACGGGTGGGTGGAGGCTCACCACGGACGACGACAATGTGGAATCCTACCTGACGGACGGACGGCTGGCCTCTATCGCCACGCGCGGCGGGGTTGTTATCACGCTGGCCTATGATACGGCCAACCGGCTGAGCCGCGTTGCTGACCCCTTCGGACATGCGATGACGTTCGGGTATGACACCGCCAACCGCATCAACCAGGTGATCGCACCGGGAGGTGGCCTCTACAAATACGACTATGACGCAAAGAACAACCTGGCATCCGTCACTTACCCCGATGGCAAGGTGCGACGCTATGTGTATGACAACCTCTTCTTCCCCAACGCCCTCACCGGCATTGTGGACGAGAAGGGCGTGCGCTTCGCCACCTGGGATTACAACACGGCGGGGAAAGCGATCCTGTCGCAACATGCGGGCGGCGTGGACAAAACGACGCTTGTTTACCGTGCGGACGGCACGGTGGATACGACCGATGCGCGCGGCAATACTCACACCACCGCGCTCACAACCCAATTCGGTATGGTGAAGCCCACCACTGTCACCGGCGCACCCGCGCCCAACGCGGGCGGCAAGGCGTTTACCTATCACACCAATGGTTTCCTCAAGAGCCGCACCGACTTCAATGGCAACGTCACCAGTTACACCCATGACGCACGTGGCAATGAAACTTCCCGTACCGAAGCAGTGGGAAAACGCAGGCCCGCACCATCACCACCACATGGCACCCAACGTTGCATGTACCCACGCGCATTGTCGAACCCAACCGCGTGACGGACATCGTGCCCGACGCGAAAGGCAATCCGCTCAGCATCACCATCACGGCGGGCACCGCCAAGCGCATCGTGGCCATGACATACGATGCCGTGGGTCATGTGAAGACCATCAACGGACCACGCACGGATGTGGTGGACATCACCAAGATTGATTGGGGCACGGACGGCAACCCCGCCGTCCTCACCAATGCCGCGGGCCACATCACGCGCTACACCTGGTATCCATCGGGGCGGCTGAAGACCGTCACCGATCCCAACGGCCAGGTTACCACGTTCACATACACGCCGCGCGGTATTCTCAGCAGTGTCGCGGAAGGCACGGAGGTCACGCGCTATACCCCCGATGCGGTCGGCAATATCATCCGCGTGACGATGCCGGACGGGTCGTATCTCGCTTACACATACGACAACGCGCATCGCCTCACCGAGGTCGCGGACGCGCTCGGCAACCGAAAAAAACACACGCTTGATCTGGCCGGGAATGTGACGAAGGAAGAGGTGCGTGATCCCGCTGGTGCATTGGCGCGGACGCAATCGCTCTTCTATGACAATGTGAACCGGCTGAAGCGAATCGTGGACGGCAAGGGCAAGATCACGGATGTCACCTATGACGCGAACGGCAATTTGAAACGCGTCGCCACCCCCGTGGGTGCCGTGACCACCCGGTTTTACGATGCGCTGGATCGCCTCATACAGATCGTTGACCCCAAAGGCTTCATCACCAAGCAAGAATGGGATGCCAACGATAATCTGAAAACCGTGATTGATCCGCGCGGGTTGGTCACCAGTTACGGCTATAACGGGCTGGGCGACAACACCACCCTCCGCAGCCCTGACACGGGCGCGACCAACATGGTTCACGACGCGGCGGGGAATGTCACCAGCTCCACCGATGCGCGGGGGCAGATGACGCGGACAACCTATGACGCGCTGAATCGCCCAACGCAACGCCGCTATGCGGACGGGAAGATTGAGACCTTCCGGTATGACGAAGGAGTGAACGGCAAAGGGCATCTCACTAGCATGACCGACCTTTCGGGCACGACGACATGGAAATACGACATTCATGGGCGGGAGATCGAGAAGACACAAGTCGTGGGAACCGTTACCCGGACAGTACGTCCGAGCTATGACGCGGCGGGACGGCTGGCGACGATCACATATCCGTCGGGAAAGGTGATCGGGTATCAGTACAATGTGGCGGGGTTGCCCGTCACCATCACGCTGAACGGCGTGCCGATGCTCAGCCAAATACACTACAAGCCCTTCGGCCCGGCGGATGCGTGGAAGATCGGCGGCGACGGCACGGTTTCCCGCGGCTTCGATCTCAACGGGGATGTGACCGGCACCGGTGTGAAAGGCTCCGCCAACCCGACCGGCAACATCACCGCGTTACTGCGCGACGCGGCGCGGCGTATCCTCACTCTCGGTGCCACGGGACAGGCGACGAAGAGTTTCGAGTATAGTCTGCGCGATGAGCTGACACTCTTTAAGGCCGGGACCGCGCTCACACAAGAATTGACCCACGACAAAAACGGCAACCGGCTAACGCAAAAGAGCACCCGTGGCACGGCGATCACGACGGAAAGCTATGCCATTAACCCGCTCAACAATCGACTGGCGAGCCTCACGACAGGGACGGTCGCGCGCAATCTTGCCTATAACGCGAATGGCAGTCAGACCGGCGACGGGACGGTGACCTCATTCTATGACGCGCGGGAACGACTGGCGCGGGTTAGCAAGACGGCGGGCAGTGCGGACTACGCGATCAACGGTATCGGCGAACGGGTGAAGAAGAGTGGCGCGCTTGTTCCCGGCGGCGCGGTGCATTTCCTCTATGACGACAGCCGATTGCTCGGCGAATATGGCGCGACTGGTGCGCTGGTACAGGAAACCGTGTGGCTTGGTGACTTGCCGGTGATGGTGATGAAACCCACCGCGAATTACTTCATCACGCCCGATCATCGCGGCGCCCCGCACGCGATCACGTTGGCGAATGGTCGCCCTGTCTGGACCTGGAACCCCGACCCCTTCGGCACCACACCGCCAAACCAGAACCCCACCGGCGCGGGAGTTTTCCCGTATAACCTCCGCTACCCAGGACAGTATTTTGACGCGGAGACCAGCACGCACTACAACATGGCGCGGGACTATAACCCTAGCACCGGCCGTTACATTCAGAGCGACCCGATTGGGCTGGCGGGAGGTGTGAATACGTATGGGTATGTGGGGGGGAATCCGGTGAGTTGGATTGACCCAACAGGGACCCTCCAGAGTAGCAGGGATAACGTACCGACTATTACCATTCCCCCCCCGCCTCGTCGGTCAGGGAATGAAGGAGAGAAGTCCAGCAGCGGCTTCAGCGAATTCAACAAAAATTGCTTCGCAAATGACTACTGTTACCGCACTATTGGAGCCCTTGAACTTGGAGCCGCTACACTATTCAACACCTGCTATGACGCAATTGAGTCGATAGGAAAGTTCGTGATGAGGGCTGGAGGATCCATTTCTCTGAATCGTCTAGCTGGAGGTGCCCCTCTTGCTAGCCCCATCATCCGTGGGACAGAAGCTGTATATGGACAGTCCCAAAATATTATCAGTCACTACTACATACCACCCGGTCCTTATGATCCCGTAACGATTGAGCGGCGGGCGAACGAGCAAGTCGGGGTATGGGCACGACTGCCACAAAGACCATAATTTCGTAGGGGGCGCTCCTCGCACCATCTCACTAAACGACAAGGGCAAAAGGCGGAAATAAACAGACAGCCAGAAACCCTCGAGCCTCCCTGCAACGGGGCGGACTCGAGGCCGGAGGCCCGGATTCCGCTCCGCTCCATCCGGGCTACGGGCTGAGCTGGATCACGTCGGGTGCCACTGCTGGCTTGTCCAGCAGTGAGTAGTTCCGTAGGGTGCGCTCCGCGCACCAGCCCACTCCGGCATCACCGCCAGGTTCTAATACGATAGCTGTGGGCAACTGAATGACAAAGGCAAAAAGGGTCGGAGGCTGGGATGAGGCAAGCCAATCCCAGCTTCCCCGCGTCGGGTGGCACGGCGGCAGGAAGCGACTTGAAAGCGAGAGACTTTTTTGGGTCGCTCCAGGGGCCTTGGCTTATGATGTTGTGATGCTCGTGACCGCCTGTGCTGCCGTCACGATGCGTATACCCTGAAACTGTTTGAGCACGAGCAAATCCGCATCACCGGATACAATCAGATCGGCCCGCGAGGCCAGCGCACAAGCCAGCACGGCATCATCATCGGCATCGCGTGAGACCTGCCGTGCCAATCGGCCCGGTGTGCCCTGCCACAGAAAGGCCGACACGAGCACATTGGTATCCACCACCAGTCTCATCCGTGAGCCGTGCGCCGGCGGGCGCGGCGCACGGCTTTCACTTCTGATTGAATCTCTTCCATCGACAGCGGTTTGCTGCCTGCCTCAGAGGCACGCGCCGCCCCGGCCAGCAAAGCCTGCGCGGCACGACGGCGCATCGCATCCTTGAGCAAGTCAGATAACGCCTCAGACGTCAACAATCCAGCCGCCCGCGCTTCGCGCGCCAAGCGATCCGGCAGGTCCAGTTTCACTTCTAACGTCGTCATCGGCAATCTCCTTTTTAGCGGCGAGCTTACGCCAGCCAGGGTTGGTGGGCCAAGGGCCTGACCATGCCGAGTTCCGGATGTGTCCATGGTTTTCTTCTCCGTTTCCCCTATTCCCCGTTTCTTGCTCTCTTGCTCACACTCTCCCAATATACGAATCTGCGGCGTGCTTAATAAAATCGTGCAACGCCTGCTCGGTTTTGACGCGTGGGAACGGAATCAGGCGGTTGACACCAAGATCAGCGAACCGTTTGGTGAGATCAAGATCAAGCGCTGGGCCTGGAGTGATGCTGATGTCGAGCGCCCCCAAGCTCATTGGACGAGTCACTTCCTGTGCGGCTTTCTTCAAGCCCGTCAAGCACTCCGCCGTCTTGTCGAGATCAAGCGCGAATCCATACCAGCCATTGGCATATTGCACCGCACGCCGATAGGCTTCCTTGGTATGGCCGCCGATCACCACCGGCGGATGGGGCTTTTGAACCGGTTGCGGCAGCGCTTGAATACCACTGAAGGAAACAAACTCCCCGCGATGCGCGGGCTTTTCTTGCGTCCACACGGCTTTCATCGCGGCTAAATAATCCATCGACCGCGCGCCCTTCTTGTCGAAGGGAATGCCCAAGGCGTCGAACTCCGGCTTGAGATAGCCGATGCCCAAGCCAAAAATGAGCCGCCCATTGGAGACCACGTCAACGCTGGTGAGCTCTTTGGCCAGCACTAACGGGTTCCGTTGCGGGAGAATAATGATACCCGTGCCGAGCCTGATGGTTGTGGTATGCGCGGCGATGTAGGCCAGCGACACCGCCGGGTCGAGGAGTGGATACGAAGGGGGAAGCGGAGAGGGTGGCACCTGCGGGTCGGGTAAGACCACATGCTCGCCTGTCCAGACGGACTCAAACCCCGCGGTTTCGGCGGCCTTCGCCACACGGGCCGCGATGTCCGGGTTGCTGCATACGTTCATATTGATGCCAAACAGTCCAAACTTCATTATGATCGCCTCCTCTTTGAGAATTTTCATACTGGTGAAAACGCGAGCGAGCCTACTTGGTTCAGGATAGCGATGCAAGCCGTGCGGAGGCGTGCTCGCATCACGGAGATGTCGCATGCCTATTTCGCCGCGCGCATGAGCTTGATAGGGAAGAACGGAAGGAGGGACCGACATCATGGCGCAAGGGAAAAACAAACTCGCATACGAAGTGGTGAAAGGCTGGGAACGATTACCGGAAGGCTGGTCGTTCGTGGAAGTGGCGGGCGTCGCGACCGATTCCAAGGATCGGGTCTACGCATTCAATCGCGGGGCGCATCCGATGATCATCTTTGATCGCGACGGCAAGTTTCTGAATGCGTGGGGAGAAGGCGTCTTTACCAATCCGCATGGCATTTTCATTGGCCCGGATGATCGCATCTACTGCGCGGACAACTTTGACCACACGGTGCGGATTTTCACCACGGACGGCACGTTGCTCCAGACCCTGGGCAACAAAGGGCAGCCGTCGGATACGGGGTTCAAGGCGTGGGATATTCCCGTGCAACGCGCCGCGGGACCGTTCAATATGGTGACGAACGTAGCGCTTGGTCCGAACGGCAATTTGTATGTCGCCGATGGGTACGGCAACGCGCGGGTGCATGTCTTCTCTTCCACGGGAGACTTGCTGTTCTCCTGGGGATCACCGGGCAAAGGTCCTGGACAGTTCAACCTCCCACACGCGATCGCCGTTGATCGGCGTGGCAAGGTGTATGTCGCCGACCGTGAGAACTCGCGGGTGCAGATTTTTACCGCGCAGGGTGAATACGTGACCGAGTGGACCCATGTACATCGACCGGACGACCTCTACATCGACGCGGATGAAAACCTCTACGTGGCGGAGTTAGGCTTCCGTGCCGGGGTGATGCCTGGAGCGTCGTTCCCGGCTCATGCGCCACACGCGCGCGTCAGTGTGCTGACGCTTGATGGTGAAGTGCAAACGCAGTTCGGTGAGGCCGATGGTTGCGCGCCAGGCAACTTCTTCGCCCCTCATGGAATCTGGGCGGATTCGCGTGGCGATCTGTACGTGAGTGAAGTGAATTACAGCGCTGGCGGGAAACGAGGACTCGTGCCGCTGGATTGTCATTCGTTGCAGAAGTTTGTCAGAGTCAGATAGCGAGCTATTCAGCTTTCCGCCACACGCTCGCGAACCATGCCTGCTGGGCGCGCGGCACGCCCGGCGGGCGATAATAATGTTCGAGCTCGCTGAAGCCAGCCTGAGTGAGCATGTCACGCCACACGGTGTCCTCATGCCACACCCCATAGCGTCCTCCACTCCACCCTTCCTGATTCTTCCCGCGCGGATTCGAGGAAAAGAGCACCCCGCGCGGCTTGAGGCACGCATGCAGCTCGGTCAGTACGCGCGGCAGCTCTTGGCGTGGCACGTGAAAAAGCGAGGCGTTGGCGAACACCCCATCAAAGCGCTCTGGTGGTAATTGCAATCGCAGAAAATCTTGGTGCCAGACCTCGCACCCGCTGTAGGCCCGGGCCATCTCCACGAACCGCGCCGTGCCATCGACGCCGATGGGCTCGTGCCCTAACTCGTGAAATGTTTTGAGATCGCGACCGGGACCACAGCCAAAGTCGAGGATCGCGAACCGGTGTGTTCCTTCGATATGACGGAGGAGCGCGGCGATGTTTTGGCTGACATCGTGTTCCTTGGTGCCGCGCCAAAAGCTCTCCGCCGATCCTTCTTAGTCCGCCAGCGTTCTGGCGGTGATCTGAGACAGGTCTGAATCCGCGAGCAGGTGCGTCACGTGGACTCCTTGTGTGGCAATAGTAGCGCGGGGGCTTCCAGGTTCCCTCTCCCGGCTGGGAGAGGGTCAGGGTGAGGGGGATCAAAATGTGATTACCAATTTTGACTATCAAGGTTTATGGCGAGAGTGCACACCCGAGATGCCCGCACCTCGGGTTACGCTCCTTCCAGCGAGCTACTTCTTCCCCTTCGTCGCGGTCTGC
Source organism: Klebsiella pneumoniae (assembly GCA_945865755.1). Lineage (GTDB taxonomy): Bacteria > Desulfobacterota > Binatia > Bin18 > Bin18 > JABFSC01. The sequence continues at coordinate 41,041 of CAMBFS010000004.1, read as the reverse complement.
TGAAGACGGGTGTTGCTGTCTTGCTTGGACTTGGCCGCGCTTGCGCTCCCTGTCTTGGCGGCGTCCTTCTGTTTCTGGTCGCGCTGTTTCGACTTGAGTGATTTATCTCCCATTGCTGCCTCCCTTCGGCGGACTAAACATGCGGATGAGCATGACAGTCGCAGCCACAATGGGCAAGCGGGTGGTCGGTGAAATCCCCCTTAGAGTGCGCCCAACTTCTGGCCATCCGTCAGAACCCCCAGGGTGCGCGGCTCCTTGATTGTCCTGGCGGCTGAGCGCTTACTCATTGAGCGCCGCGGTTTCAGCCGCGGCGCCATCGCGCACTGGAGCCGCCACTTGCTTTCCGCCGTTGTGAGGTCCGCTCTGACTCGCGGTGAGCCTACTCACATCGAGTCGCGGCAGGTCCTCGGTCCGTAGCGTCTCTTTCTCTAAAAGCTGACCGGCGCCGTCTTCGAGTTCCTGACGAAAGACGGTGAGAATATGAAGGGCCTCTTCTCGCGCGTGGTCCATGAGTTCGCGAACGGCACAGTCAATCTCCCGTGCGGTTTCCTCACTATACTGGCGCTCATGCGTGGAGAACGGCGACTGACCGAGAAACGATTGGCGCTGTTCCTCGTAGGTCATCTGGCCGAGCGTGTCGGACATCCCATATCGGGTCACCATCGCGCGGGCGATATTGGTGGCTTTGTCGAAGTCGTCCGCCGCACCGGTGGTGACCGCGGAGAACATGAGGATCTCCGCGGCGCGCCCACCTAAGAGGACCGCCATTTTGTGTTGCAACTCGTCCCGACTCATCAAGAACCGATCTTCGGTCGGACGCTGGATCGTATACCCCAGCGCCCCAACGCCACGCGGGATGATCGACACCTTATGGACGGGGTCGCTCCCTGGGAGTGCTCCGGCAACCAGGGCGTGGCCCATTTCATGATAGGCGACGACCTTGCGTTCATGCGGGTTCAGTAAGCGATTTTTTCTCTCCAGCCCCGCGATCCCCCGCTCGATCGCGTTATTGAAATCGTCCATGGTGACCTCACTCGCTTTGCGCCGGGTCGCCAGCAGGGCCGCCTCATTGACGATATTGGCGAGGTCCGCACCGGAAAACCCGGGGGTGAGCGCCGCCACCTGCTCAGGGGCCACATCGGCGGCAAACGTCACCTTTTTCAAATGCACCCGCAGAATCGCGACCCGGCCACGCTTGTCAGGCCGGTCTACGAGAATTTGGCGATCAAAGCGACCGGCGCGTAGCAGTGCCGGGTCCAGTATCTCAGGGCGGTTCGTGGCCGCGAGGAGGACGACCCCTTGTTCTTGCGGATCAAAACCGTCGAGTTCAGTCAACAACTGGTTCAGGGTCTGTTCCTTTTCATCATGCCCCCCATAGGGCCCGATGCCGCGGGCGCGACCGAGCGCGTCCATCTCATCAATAAAGATGATGCAGGGGGCGGCTTTGCTGGCTTGGGCAAAGAGATCCCGGACCCGCGCGGCCCCGACACCGACGAACATCTCGACAAATTCGGACCCACTGATGGAGAAAAACGGCACTCCGGCTTCACCAGCCACGGCCCGGGCCAGCAGGGTTTTCCCCGTCCCCGGCGCGCCGACGAGGAGCACCCCTTTGGGGATGTGGGCGCCCAGGCGGCCGTAGTCCTTGGGATTCTTGAGGAACGCGACGATTTCTTGTAACTCCTCTTTCGCCTCCTCCACCCCAGCCACGTCGTCGAAGGTCGTCTTGATATCCTTGACGACGTAGACCTTCGCTTTACTTTTGCCGACGGTCATCATGCCGCCGAGCCCTTGCTTCTCGGCGAGGCCGCGAAAGAAAAACTGCCAGACGATGAAGAAAAACAGCACCGGCAATATCCAGGACAGCAGGTCGCGCAGCCAGGTGCTCTTGATCACCCCGGTGAAGTTGACCTGGGATTGGTTGAGGTGCGCGGCGAGTTGTGGGTCCACTCGGGTCGTGACGAAAAGTTCGCGGCCGTCTGGGAGCGGTTTTTTCAACTTGCCTTCGAGAAAGTCCGCACTGACATAGACCTCTTCGATTTGGTTGTCTTTCAGGAGCTGCTCAAACTCACTGTAGAGCAGGACCTTGACGGGGCGTTCCACCGACCAATACTGAAAGACCATGATGACGAGGAGGGCACCCACCATATACATCGCGTTCAGTTGCATTTTTTTGTCCATACGTGAAGTGCTCTCTTTCTGTGGTTGCCGGTGCACGACCCGGACACACCACTGCTGTATCGTCGGCGGGGAAGAGTGAAGATACTAGGATGGCTATCACCGGTGCTCTTTCCTCATAGCCGAGGAAGGCGTGGAAACATAGCCGCATGCGAGGAGCGGGGGATTCCGGTGAGGGAGAAAAGCGACGGATGTGGAAATTCGTCGCTGCCCGCATTGTATATCAGAGGGGATAAGACTATGGTGCTCCCCGTAGCTGTCCTTTCTTGGTAGCGAGTTGGTTCGAGAATATGCAGGCCCCTGGAACCGTACTCATGGTTTCTGGGGCCTTTGTGTATGTTCTTGGAGGTTGTTATGGCGACGAAGTTATTTGTAGGAAATCTTCCCTTTAGCGCGACGGGCACGGAGCTCGAAGGATTGTTTGGTCAGGTTGGCGCGGTCACGTCATCGAATGTGATCTCCGACAAATTCACGGGCCAGTCTCGTGGGTTCGGTTTCGTGGAGATGAGCAGTGCGCAGGACGCGCAGGCCGCGATTGAGAAATTTAATGGCTATGAACTGCAAGGGCGTGCGCTGACCGTCAACGAAGCGAAACCACAAGAGAACCGTGGCGGTGGTGGTGGTCGCTCCTTTGGTGGTGGCGGAGGCGGCGGAGGCGGTGGTGGCGGAGGCGGTGGCGGTCGCCGTTGGTAGAACGCTCGTATTGATTGCATAGTGACCTGACCAGCCCTCAAGATGCTGGTCAGCAGCAACGCGCCGCCCCTCCTCTGCATCGCAGAGGAGGGGCGGCAACACTCCATGCTCCTGTCAGTTGTAGTTTTCTTTCCCCCTCACTCAGTCGTCTCGGAATTCTCACCTAATGAGGCGACCCCCCACTCAGTAGTGAGTCTCCGCAAAAAGGAGGAAGCGATGCCAAACATCCTGCTCGTCTATCCGAAGTTTCCCTTGTCATATTGGGGATTTCAGTACGCCATGGAGTTCGTCGGGCGAAAGGCGTGCATGCCGCCGCTAGGACTCGTGACGGTGGCCGGCATGTTTCCCCGTGATTCCTCCTACGCGCTCCGTGTGGTGGACATGAACGTGGAGCCGCTGACGGATACCCACCTGGCCTGGGCGGATGTGGTGATGACGTCCACCATGATTGTCCAGCAAGAGTCCCTTTATGACGTGGTGCGCCGGTGCAATAACAAGGCGATTCCCATTGTCGCCGGGGGGCCGCATCCCACGTCTTACTACCATGACATCAAGCGCGATTTAGGGACGCGGAACAAAATAGATCACTACATGTTTGGCGAGGTGGAAGCGACCTTCGCTGGTTTCCTGGACGACCTGTCTCGTGGGGAGGCGCGTGAAGTCTACGCCGAACTCAACAAGCCGGATGGCAAAGTGCTGAAACCCGACATCAGCGTCACGCCGTTGCCGCGCTATGATCTGTTGGACCTCGACGCCTATCACATGTTGACCGTGCAGTTTTGTCGCGGCTGTCCTTGGGAATGTGAATGGTGCGACATCACCAAGCTCTTTGGCCGCGTCACGCGCACCAAAACCAACGAGCAAATGATCGGTGAGTTCCAGTTGCTCTATGAGCTCGGCTGGCGCGGGTCGGTCTTTCTCGTGGATGATAATTTTATTGGCAATCGCCGGAACGCCCTGCGGCTGTTGCCGGACCTGGCGCAGTGGCAGCAGAAGTATGACTATCCCTTTCCCTTATGTACCGAGGCGAGTGTCGATCTGGTCGAGCACCCGGACCTCCTCAATGCCATGCCGGCGGCGGGGTTTAATCTAATTTTCTGCGGCATTGAGACCCTGAGCCTCGAAGCGCTGCTGAAGATGAAAAAGCAGCAGAACACCCGAAAGATCGAGGGCGGACATGAGGAACACTATCTGTTGAACGCCGTGCGGACGATTCAGGAGCAGGGCATTGAGGTCGCCGCGGGATTTATCCTGGGGGCCGATGGTGACACGGAGTCCTCGTTTGACGCGCACATCGAGTTCATCCAAAAGGCCGGGGTGGTGATGGCGATGGAAGGGTTGTTGACGGTGCTGAAGGAGACCGGCCTCTATAAGCGCTTGGAGCAAGAGGGCCGATTACTCGAGGAATCATCGGGCAATAACGTGAGCGCGCGGCTCAATTTCGTGCCACAACTTGATCGTGACATGCTGATTACCGGATACAAACGTGTGCTCTCGACGCTCTATGATCCGACGCTGACTAACTATTTTGAGCGCTGCTGGGTGTTGATCCAAAATTTGTCGAGCGCGAATTTCCGCGTGCGCCGCGTCGAGCGTCGCGACCTTATGGCCTTTCTCAAAACCCTGTGGCGACAACTCCCATCGAAGCAGGGCATGGCCTACGCGCGCTTTTTGGCCAGAGTGCTACGCCAGCGGCCAAAGATGTTTCCCGAAGCCGTCCGCTTCGCCATTGAGGGCTATCATTTCGAGAAGGTGACCCGGCAGGTGGTCGCTGGCTAAATGCCTGTGGGAAGCGGTCAGCATTTTCTTGTCTGGCTGACAACTGAAAGCTGACAACTGAATGCTTCCCTTCGATGTTCGAGGAGGAGGAGGGATTTAACGTTTACAGCATTAACACCACGCGGGTGTCCCCACCACGCGTCAACTAAGGAGACCTGAGTATGGACCAACAACCACTAGCGATGGCTTTTGCCAAGACTGTGCACTGCTTAGAAGTGTTCCACGCCGTCCAGACGGACTCTCGAACTTCAGGCTGGTATTGGGGGGATGTGCGCGGCAAGGCGTCGGTTGGGGCCGCCACCGATGCCCTCTTACGCAGGGATCTTATTAGCTCCAGAGTCGGGCCGCCACCGTTTGAAATCACCGCGAAGGGCGAAGCGTTTCTCAAGACCCACGAACAAGCGTGGGAGGCATTTCTCGCCAAGACCGACCAGTCCGCGACCATTGAACACTTCGCGCGCGCGCTCACGGAGATCCCCGAAGTGCTCGACGCACTGCCCGCCTAGCGCACGCGGACGCCTGACCATCCCTGACCAGCGGTCTCACAGCAGAAGGAGATTATGTTCATGGAAGACTCCCCATCCCTCACAACGTGGGCTCACGAGATCGCCGTTCTCGTCGATCGCAAAACGCTGACGCAGGAACAACGGCGGCAATCGAACTTCTTGACGCAAGCGCAAGCCGAGACCGTCTGGGTCAAGGGAATGGAGCAGGTCGTCCAAATGCTCACCACATTAGTGCAAGCGCTCAAACAGACGAACCGGTTCCCTGACTTGAATGTGGTGTCATACGCGCAGAGTCCGCAAGGAACGACCACCTACATGCGGCGGGGCACGCTGTTCAGCGTACGAGGGTTGCAAGAAGAGGGGCCAACGATTGAGTTGGAAATAGACACCGCCCCGCCGTTTCGCGCGGATCTTCTCGCCCCCACGGTCCGCGTGCTGACTTCACCACATCCGCATCATCCCGCTGGTCTCCGCCAGGCGCATTGGAACGTCGGAGTGTCCGTGCTCGGAGAGGTGGTCTGGCAACGTCTGAACCCTGCTCTCGCAATAGCAGCGGAGGCCGGGAGCGAGGACATTCTCAAGAACTTCCTAGCGTTTTCCTTGCTCACGGCGTGAGTGCCGGTAAGCTGTGAGGGACATGGATTGAAATTGTTATGGCCGCTGAATCTCCAACGCAAAGCCCGTTCCGAAGCGCTCTCCTCTGCTCACCTTGAAGAGCCGATTCGTGCCGAACTCTTCAGCGGCGAGCGTCTGGAGCAACATGCCGAAAGCCTTGCCGCCTCGCAGCCGGTCACGGCGACCCCGCGCGCGGTGCGCCCGCTATTACCACGGGTGGTGGAGAATGGACGGGTGCTGCTCGACACGTATCGCACCATTGCCCGGGCGATCCGTGAAGAGCGCGCGATCATCCCCGCGGCCGAATGGTTGGTCGACAATTTTCACATTGTCGATGAGCAACTGCGTGAAATCCGCGATGACTTACCGGCCGGCTATTACCGAGAACTGCCGAAGTTGGCCGATGGTCCGCTGGCCGGCTATCCGCGGGTCTTTGGCATCGCGTGGGCGTTTATTGCTCATACGGACAGCCGGTTTGAGCCAGAGGCCCTCCGCCGCTTTGTGCGCGCCTATCAGCGCGTCCAGCCCCTGACGATCGGCGAACTCTGGGCAGTGGCCATCACCCTCCGCATCGTACTCGTCGAGAATCTCCGCCGCTTGGCGGAGCGGATCGTGCATAGTCGGGCGGCGCGACAAGAAGCCGATGTGATTGCTGATACCCTGATCGGACTTGATGGCCACCTGGCTGAGCCCTCAGCAATGGTCTTACAGGAATTCGAACGGGCCCCGTTAGCGACCGCCTTTGCCGTCCAGCTCGTCCAGCGGCTGCGCGATCAGGACCCGGTCGTGACCCCGGCGTTGCACTGGCTTGAAGAACGCCTGGCGGCCCAAGGAACAACGGGTGATGAGATCGTCCGGGTGGAGCACCAACGGCAAGCGGCGATGAACGTGACCGTCCGCAACGTCATTACCAGTATGCGCCTGATGTCCGTGTTCGACTGGGCGGAATTTTTCGAGAGCGTGAGTTTGGTTGATGCGGCACTTCAGGCTGACACTGACTTTGCCGCCCTGGACTTCGCCACGCGCGATCGCTACCGGCACGCGATCGAGGAACTGTCGCGAGGCTCTCACCATTCGGAGCTTGAGGTTGCCCGACGAGCGGTGCTCCATGCCAGCCGTTTTCGAGGCTCGACGCGAAGCGCTGATGACCTCTTTGCGAACTGTCAGGAGGATCCCGGTTATTCCCTCATCTCGACCGGGCGCCTCGCTTTCGAGCGGGAACTCGGCTTTCGCGTGCCACTGAAGAGTTGGCTGCTGCGCGCGTCCGTCACCCAAGCGGTTCCCCGATACCTCGGCACCATCGCCATCGTCAGCGGACTCATCCTTGCGGTCTTCCTTTATCACGTCGGGGTGGCGCAAGCCGGGGCAGCGAGCATGCTGGTCCTCGCCTTGCTGGTGCTCATTCCGGCCTCCGATTTGGCCATTGCCGTGGTGAATCGCCTGGTCTTGGCGCTGCTCAGGCCGCACGCGCTGCCGAAACTCGCGCTCCGTGAGGGCGTGCCGCCAGAGCTGCGCACGCTGGTCGTCACGCCAACGCTCCTGACCGAACAGGCGCAGATTACCGAGCAAATCGAGCGGCTGGAGGTTCACTATCTCGCCAATCCAGAGGAAGAGTTGCGCTTTGCGTTGCTCTCGGACTGGCGCGACGCGCCTGTGGAGACCCAGCCGGAAGACGAGGCCTTGCTCGCCGCGGCGGTGGAAGGCCTCGCGCGGCTCAACCGGCTTTATGGACCTAGTCGGGACGGGAGCAAACGATTCCTCCTGCTTCATCGGCGACGCAAATGGAACGAGAGCGAACAGAAGTGGATGGGATGGGAACGGAAACGCGGGAAGCTGTATGAATTGAACCGATTGTTACGTGGCGCCACGGACACGACCTTTCTGCCCACGGAGGGTCAGGCGCTGCCCGCGCCATCCGGCATTCGCTACGTCATCACGCTGGATGCCGACACCGAATTACCGAGAGGAGCGGCGTGCCGTTTGGTGGGCACGCTAGCGCATCCCCTCAATCGGCCCAGGTTTGATCCGCGTGTTGGTCGAGTCGTGGAAGGATACGCGGTGTTGCAACCGCGCGTCACCCCAACGCTCCCGGCCGATCACGGGGGCTCTCTTTTTCAGCGTATATCTTCCGGCCCGTGTGGCATTGACCCGTACGCGTCCGCCGTCTCCGATGTCTACCAGGACCTCCTCGCCGAGGGGTCGTACACCGGGAAAGGCATCTATGACATTGATGCCTTCGAGGCGGCGCTGGCTGGGTTGGTGCCGGAGAATGCCTTGCTGAGTCACGACCTCTTTGAGGGAATTTTCGCCCGTGCGGGCCTTGTCACCGATATTGAATTCTTCGATGAATTCCCCGCGCACTACGAGGTCGCCGCCGCCCGCCAACATCGGTGGGCGCGCGGGGACTGGCAGTTACTGCCGTGGATCATGGGGCGTGTCTCACACACAAGTGGTGGTCGGACGCACGCCTCGATTTCCGCGATCAATCGCTGGAAGATGGGTGATAACCTGAGGCGGACGCTGTCGGCCCCGGCTGCGCTCCTGACCTTGGTGGTGGGGTGGCTATTGCCCTTCGCGTCGCCGGCGATCTGGACGCTCTTCGTCCTTGCCACTATTGCCCTTCCGGCCCTCTTTCCGGTCGTCAATGGCCTGCTCCCGCACCGCCGCGGTGTCTCGAAACGGAGTCACGCCCGGGCGGTCAGCACCGACATTGTTCTGGCCCTCGCGCATGTGGGACTCGCGGTGACCTTGCTTGCCCATCAAGCCTGGATGATGACTGACGCGATCGCGCGGACGCTGTGGCGCGTGTATGTGACCCGCCGCAACCTGCTGGAGTGGGTGACGGCCGCGCAGGCGAAGTCGGGGTCCGATCTGTCCCTCGGCGGAACCTATCAGCGTATGAGTGGAGCCGTGGTGCTCGCCATTGCCGCGGGCGTGCTTGTGGCTGTGGTGCGACCGGAAGCCTGGCCTATTGCCGCGCCGTTCGTGCTGCTATGGGCGCTGTCGCCCCTGGTCGCGTGCTGGATGAGTCTTCCCCCGCGTGCTGTCGGGGAGCAACCGCTCGCGGAAGACGATACCCGCATGCTCCGACTCACCGCGCGCCGGACGTGGCACTTCTTCGAGACCTTTGTCACTCCAGAGCACCACGCCTTGCCGCCGGACAATTTCCAAGAAGAACCGACTCCCGTCGTCGCTCACCGCACCTCACCCACCAACCTCGGATTATACCTCCTGTCCACCGTCGCCGCCTACGATTTCGGATGGATTAGTACGCTGGCCGCCGTCGAACGACTCGAATCCACCCTGGACACGATGAACGGTCTCGAACGCTTCCGCGGGCATTTTTACAATTGGTATGACACCCATGACCTGCGCCCGCTTGATCCCAAATACGTGTCCGCGGTGGACAGTGGCAACCTGGCTGGCCACCTCGTCGCGCTGGGACAGGCCTGCCGGGACATGAGTACCCAGCCGATCCTGGGCCCGCGGGCGCTCTCCGGACTCGCCGACGTGGTGTGCCTGGTGCGGGCGGCGGCGCAGGCGACCGCCGATGACCGGCGCACCCAGACGGTGACCCACAAACAATTGGATGAGGCACTCACTGTCCTGACGACCGCGCTGGAGCCAATTCCCACGACCCCAATTGAGTGGCTCGTGCGCCTGACAGCATTAGCGACTCTCGCGCATACCGTGACCGACATCGCCCGCACGCTGACCGGAAGACAAAAGGATCATGCCACCGCGGAGGTTCTGGTGTGGGCGGAAGCTCTCTGTGTCGGTATCGAGAGTTATCTTCGTGCTCTTGAGCTGATGTTTCCTTGGGCACGACTGTTCTGTGGAAGCAATGCCTCACGCACGATGATATCCGCGCCCCACACTGTGGGCTGGGCAACCATCGCTCCTCTGTTCTCCTCACTGCCCACGCTGGCGGAGCTGCCGGATCGCTGTGAGGCGGCCATGCGCGAACTCGCGACCCTACGCATCCGCGTGATGGGGGACAGTGATGCGCCACACGACACGGTTGCAGCCCTCGACGCGCTGAGTGAAGGCCTCGCGCGTTCCGCCACCGCCTCCGGGGCGCTGGTCCATCGGCTCACCAGGCTGACGCAGCTCACGAAGGGGATGTTCGACGCGATGGAGTTTAGCTTTCTTTTTGACCCAACCCGGAAACTCTTCTCCATTGGATACCGCGTGGCCGATAACACGCTCGACCCCAGTTGTTACGATCTGTTGGCGTCCGAGGCACGACTGACGAGCTTTATCGCCATTGCCAAGGGCGATGTGCCGACGTCGCATTGGTTCCATCTGGGCCGCACATTGACGCCCGTCGGCTGGGGGTCCGCGCTGATCTCGTGGTCGGGGTCCATGTTCGAGTATCTCATGCCCGCGCTCGTGATGCGCTCGCCGCCGGCGAGTCTGCTGGACCAGACGCAGCACCTTATCGTCCACCGTCAGATGACGTATGGCGCCGAGCGGGGCGTGCCGTGGGGGATTTCGGAGTCAGCCTACAATGTCCGTGATCTCGAACTGACGTACCAATATGCGAACTTTGGCGTGCCGGGCCTGGGGCTCAAACGTGGGCTGAGCGAGGATGTGGTCGTGGCTCCCTACGCGACGGCGCTAGCGGCCATGATCGACCCGGCGGCGGCGGTGCGCAACTACATCCGGCTGAGCGCGGCTGGCGCTAGTGGATGCTATGGTTTTTACGAAGCACTTGATTACACGAGGGCGCGGGTGCCCGAAGATACCGGGATGGCTGTCGTGCGCGCCTATATGGCGCATCATCAGGGGATGTCGCTGGTGGCGCTCGCCAACGTCCTGCACGACGGACTGATGCGCACGCGCTTTCACGCCGACCCGCGCATGAAAGCCACGGAGTTGCTGCTGCAGGAACGCACGCCACGGGATGTCTTGGTGGCCCGGCCCAGGGTCGAGGAAGTGCAGGCCGTCGCCAACGTCCGTGACGTGCTTCCCCCCGTGCTCCGTCGGTTCACCTCGCCGCATGATCTCACGCCCGCCACGCATCTGCTGTCGAACGGACGCTACTCCGTGATGGTGACCGCGGCGGGGTCTGGCTATAGCCGCTGGCGCGATCTGGCCATTACGCGCTGGCGAGAGGACCGCACCCGTGATGCCTGGGGGAGCTACATTTTTCTACACGATGGACACAGTGGCGAGGTCTGGTCCGCCGCCTATCAACCAAGTGGGATTGAACCGGACACCTATGAGGTGGCGTTTCCCGAGGACCGGGTAGAGATCCGGCGACGAGATGGCGCGATCACCACGACGTTGGAAGTGATCGTGTCGCAGGAGGATGATGGAGAGGTGCGTCGGGTATCGCTGACGAACCTGGGAACGCGCGCGCGGGAAATCGAACTGACGTCCTACGCGGAACTGGTGCTGGCGCCGCCGGCAGCCGACGCGGCGCACCCAGTGTTTTCCAACTTGTTCGTGCAAACGGAATTTGTGCCCGCACTCGGCGCTCTGCTCGCCACGCGCCGTCCTCGGTCCCACGACGAGCCCCAGGTCTGGGCCGCGCATGTGGTCGTGGTCGAGGGGGATACCGTGGGAGACGTGCAATATGAAACGGACCGCGGCCAGTTTCTTGGTCGTGGGCGGGGGATTCGCACGCCACTCGCGGTCCTCGACGGTCGTCCACTGGCCAATACTGTCGGCGCCGTGCTCGACCCCATCTTCAGTCTCCGACGCCGCGTGCGGATCGCGCCGGGGGCCACTGTCCGCGTGACCTTCTCGACGCTCGTGGCTCCCTCGCGCGAGGTCGTGTTGGATTTGGCCGATGAATACCGCGATCCCGCGATATTTGAGCGCGCGGCGACCCTCGCCTGGACGCAGGCGCAAGTGCAATTACACCATCTCGGTATTGCGCTTGATGAGGCGCATCTGTTCCAAGATCTCGCCAGCCGGATTATCTACTCGGCCCCAATCTTACGACCGTCGTCCGCGATGCTGACACGGAATACGCTTGGACCCTCGGCGCTCTGGCGACACGGCATTTCCGGCGATATTCCCATTGTCCTCGTGCGGATCGATGATATTGAGGACCGCGAGATCGTCCGGCAACTGCTGCGCGCCCATGAATACTGGCGGATGAAACAGTTGGCGGTTGATATTGTCATCTTGAATGAGCAAGCGTCCTCGTACACGCAAAATTTGCAGATGTCCTTGGAGGCCCAGGTGCGCACGAGTCAGTCCCGGTTACTGCACGACGGACACGAGCCGCATGGCAACGTCTTTATTCTCCGCGCGGACCTAGTGTCGATCGAGGAGCGTCTGCTCCTCCAGACGGTCGCGCGCGCCGTGCTGCTGAGCCGCAATGGCACCCTCGCTGAGCAAATTATTCGCCGCCCGCGCGCGCAGGCAGCGGTGACTCCGCTGGTGCGCCAGCCCACGACGAAATCGGCGACGGTTCCCCCGCCGGTGCTCGACCTGGAGTTCTTTAATGGTCTTGGCGGTTTCGCCGCGGATGGTCGTGAGTATGTCACTATCCTGGGTGAGGGGCAGTGGACGCCGGCCCCCTGGATCAACGTCATCGCCAACCCCTCCTTCGGTTTTCAGGTCTCGGAATCCGGCGCGGGCTACACCTGGTCCATCAATAGCCGCGAGAACCAGCTCACCCCGTGGGCGAATGACCCGGTCAGCGACCCACCTGGCGAGACAATCTACGTTCGCGATGAGGACACGGGCGAGGTATGGGGGCCGACGGCACTGCCGATCCGCGAGGAGACTGGGACCTATCTCGCTCGACATGGGCAAGGGTACAGTTGTTTCGAGCACACCTCACACGGAGTGTCACTTCGTCTCGTGCAGTTTGTCCCTCGTGTGGATACGATCAAGATTTCGCGCCTCACGATCGAAAATCACTCTGACCGCCCGAGGCGGCTCTCCGTGACTGGGTATGTCGAATGGGTGCTCGGCGTGTCGCGGAGCGCATCCGCGCCCTTTGTGGTCACCGAGATGGATACCGAAACAAGAGCGCTGTTCGCCCGCAACGTCTGGAATAGTGAGTTCGGCGGGCGTGTCGCCTTTGTTGATCTCCGTGGGGAACAGACCGCATGGACGGGAGACCGTACCGAGTTCCTTGGTCGCCACGGTGCGCTTGACCATCCGGCGGCGCTCACATACGGGCAGCGACTGTCCGGGAAAGTGGGCGCTGGTCTCGATCCATGTGGCGTGGTGCAAACGACGATTGATCTGCGTGCCGGGGGCCGCACCGAGGTGGTCTTCTTTCTCGGCGAGACGGCGACCGTGGAAGAGGCGAGGGCCTTACTCCTCCGCTACCGGACCGTGGACCTTGATGAGACCCTGCGTTCGGTGACGGACCACTGGGACGAGATGGTGGGCGCGGTCCAGGTGACAACGCCTGATCGGGCGATGAACATCTTACTCAATCGCTGGCTGCTGTATCAAACGCTGACCTGCCGTGTCTGGGCTCGTAGCGCGTTGTATCAAGCTGGTGGCGCGTATGGCTTTCGCGATCAGCTCCAAGATGTCATGGCCCTGGCGGTGACGCAGCGCGACCTCGTGCGGGCCCATGTGCTGCGCGCCGCCGCGCGGCAGTTTGTGGAAGGGGATGTCCAACATTGGTGGCATCCGCCGTCCGGTCGTGGGGTCCGCACTCGTATCTCCGATGACTTGCTCTGGTTGCCCTACGTGGTCAATCATTACCTGGAAGTGACGGGCGATAGTCGTCTCCTCGATGAGGTTGTTCCTTTCCTTGACGGACCGGTGCTGACGGACGGACAAGAGGAATCGTATTTTCAGCCGGAGGTGTCGGCTCAACAGGGGACCATGTTCGAGCATTGCGCGCGCGCGCTTGACCGGAGTCTCGCGGTTGGCAGTCATGGCTTACCGCTGATGGGGACCGGAGATTGGAACGACGGGATGAATCGCGTCGGCCATGAAGGCAAAGGCGAGAGTGTCTGGCTTGGTTGGTTCCTCCATACGATACTCTGGGAATTCGCGCGGCTGGCCGATGCGCGCGGGGAGCATCAGCGCGCCGAAGTGTGGCGCTTGCACGTCAGCGCTCTCAAAGCGGCACTGGAGCGCGAGGCGTGGGACGGGGCCTGGTATCGGCGTGCGTACTATGATGACGGGACGCCGCTGGGCTCCGCTAGCAATGCGGAATGTCGTATCGACTCCATCGCCCAATCGTGGGGAGTGCTCTCCGGTGCCGCCGAACCCGCCCGTGGCGCACGCGCCATGGCGGCGGTTGAGCAATACCTCGTGCGGCGCGATGAGGGGCTCATTCTTCTGTTCACGCCACCTTTCAATCATACGGACCGTACGATGCCCGCACGGCGTAGCACGGACAGCCTCAATGTGGACAGCCTCAATGCGGACCCGGGCTATATCAAAGGCTATCTGCCCGGGGTGCGCGAAAACGGCGGCCAATATACCCATGCGGCGGTCTGGTCCATTCTCGCGTTTGCCGCGCTCGGCGAGGGCGATAAAGCACATGAGCTGTTCACACTCCTGAATCCGATTCTGCACGGCAATACCCGGGTGGGGATTCATCGCTATAAAGTCGAGCCGTATGTCGTTGCCGCGGATGTGTATGCTGAACCGCCGCACGTCGGGCGCGGGGGGTGGACCTGGTACACGGGAGCGGCGGGGTGGATGTACCGGGCTGGCATCGAGGGAATGTTGGGATTTCGTGTGCGCGGCTCGATGCTGTATTTCGACCCGTGTATTCCACGGGCGTGGCCACGCTTCGAGATCGTGTTCCGCCACCACTCGTCCCGCTACAACATCATCGTCGAGAATCCCCAAGGCGTTATGGGAGGAGTCGTGTCCCTCGCGCTTGATGGCGTACTGTTACCAGGCCGCGGGGCGGCTATCCCGCTCGTTGCGGATGGTGCGACACATCAGGTGCGGGTCGTGCTTGGGGCGGCGGCTTCTGGCAAGTAGCCTGGCGCGGAAGACAGAAATCAAAAGGCAAAAGGCAAAAATCAAAAATAGGAAAACTCAGAGGTAGGCCAGGATGACCAACGGGAATCCCAGCGGGGTGGGTACCGCCTCCAGGCTGGTAATGAGCGGAGCGAATTCCAGCCTACATCCGACTGCTCCGGGCGTTCGGCAAAAGCGCAAACTCTCCCCGCGTGCAGTTTACAGAGCTGGTGCGTTCTCTCGTTCCCTACAACTTGTCTCATGCCGCTGCGCGCAAACGCCGCTGCTTGATCGGTGAGAGTGCGACTCCCCGTGCCTTGGCGAACTCCAAGAGCAGGCTGGGGTATTTTTGTACGGCGCGCAGGAGGTTGTCCATGGCAACACTCTGTCGTGCCGCGTCCGCCTCGTAACGCGCAACCGCTTTTCTTTCTCCTCCCAGTAGCAAGGATAGTTCCTCTTGCGTGAGCCCCAGCATGGTACGCACGTGACGGATATCCTCAGCCGAGAGCAGTCCATCGATAGTGCGTTGCCAATCCCGAATGGTCCGCTCATGGGGGCGAATCAGGCTCTGGTCGAGAAATTCTTCTCGACAATGAGAGCACACGTAGATGTCATATTGAGGGATGGTTAAGCGGTGGCCTTTATAGCTGAAGGTCTCGGTGATGGCTTTGCGCTTGCATTTTCCTTCCCCGCAGACCGGACACGGTTTCCCTTCATACAGTGGTGCTTTCATAACTGTCCTTTAGCGCGCCTTGAACGAGACGATGACAACGGTTTTCTCGGTCGCGTCGAGCTGCACTTTGAGGTACAGCGGCTCCTCTTGATGCGTGGGATGATACACATCTTGCTAGACCTGAGCGTTCGTGTAGATGGTCATGCTCTTGTAGAAATCTTGCCGTGTAAGCCGGGCAACACCGTCCACGATGTCGTTTTCTTCCAAGCCCAAGAGGGCGGCATCCTTAAACGCCTGACGAGTGATCACTCGCGAGGCTGGGCTTTTCGCCAATCGCCGTATAGTGTTCAGGTCGAAGTGCGGAGTCCTTTTTTCCACCGAGCGGCATCGTACCATTCTGATATGAATATCTTCAACCCTTAGGAGTTGTGCACGGAGCGTACCCTGCGATGAAAAAGCGCAAGGCGTCAACACTCAATATGAGACCGTTGCCTTCCACTGTGAAAACCGTACAGTGAGGCCCTTGGGAGGATTGTCTATGGCACAACCAGTTGAGTACATCACGTTCCTCAGCGGACGCGTTGAGTGCTTCTGTTTGCTGTACCGCAAGAGCGATCCATTTAAGTGAAGCCATGAATACTAAGGCGAGAATTCCAGTTCCCACAGAACGGATTGCTGAGTTCTGCTGTACGCATCACGTCCGTAAACTGTCACTCTTTGGCTCTGTGCTCCGTGATGACTTCGGTCCGAAGAGTGATGTGGATGTGTTGGTTGAGTTTGAGCCAGGCCAGACACCGGGTTTGGCCTTTTTTGCCATGCAGGATGAACTTTCTCAAGTGCTTGGGTATCCCGTCGATCTCAATACTCCCCAATGCTTGAGTCGATATTTCCGCGATGAAGTTCTTGCGGAGGCTGAGGCCGTTTATGTCGCGTCATGACGATGCTGTCAGTTTACGCCAAATGCTTGACCACGCTCGTGAAGCGCTTGTTATGATCCAGCCTCACACTCGTGCCGATCTTGACCGCGACCGGATGCTCACTCTTGCACTTCTCCAACTCGCGCAGATTGTCGGTGAGGCGGCAAATCGTGTTTCACAAGCTACACGGGAGTGTCATGTCGAGATCCCTTGGGGGCAAATCATTGGACTTCGTAACCGGCTGGTCCACGGTTATGATTCCATCAACTTCGACATTCTCTGGCAAGTGCTAACTGTGGACCTGCCGGCCTTGATTGTGGTTCTGGAACGTATCGTCTCGCCGGAGAGTTCTTAGAGTTACTCGTTGCCTTCCACCGTGAAAACCGTACAGTGAGGCCCTTGGGAGGATTGTCTATGACACAACCAGTTGAGTACATCACGCGGATCACCGACAACTACGCCAAGCTCGGATACAAGCCCTATCAATGGGTCTCGAACTCCGCCACGCCGCCGTGGACGCCGTTGCGCAAGCCACTCTCTCAATGTCGATTAGGCTTGGTGGCGTCCGGCGGTATCTATGCCACTGGGCAAGTTGCCTTTCATTTCAAGGATGACGTTTCGTTCCGCGCCATTCCGACGACAATCAACACGTTCGAGTTACGCACCGCCCACTTCGCCTACGACCAAACCGACGCGCGCAAGGACCCGAACGTGGTCTTTCCTCTCGACACGCTGCGCGGGTTGGTGAACGAAGGCGTGGTTGGGTCGCTGGCTGAGCATTTCTTGACGTTCATGGGTGGAGTGTATTCCTCGCGTCGCGTGGCGGAGGAGCTTGCGCCACGCCTCACTGAGAGTTTGCTCGCCGAGAGAGTGGATGTCGCGCTCCTGGTGCCTGTGTGACCCGTGTGTCATCAGTCCGTGGGACTGATCGCTCGATGCGCGGAAGCGGCTGGGATTTCGACCCTGAGCATGAGTAGCGCGCTCGACATTACCAAGGCAGGCAAACCGCCACGCGCGGCGTTCCTTGATTATCCGCTGGGTCACACCACGGGGAAGCCGAATCAACCAGAATTGCAGCGGGAGATTCTCGTGCAAGCGCTGGAGGGCTTCACGTCGCTGACGGAGCCGGGATCAATCAAAATGTTGCCGTTCCGGTGGGATGAGGAAGACTGGAAGCGCACGGCGATGATGGACGGGGATGCCCGTGTTGAGCGACATGATACGCCACAGTATCAGACGGAGGAGGATCGGATTCGGGCCGAGGCGAATGCGGCGGTGGCGTGTGAGGCGTGCGAGGTTTCTGCTTAAAAAGCTTGCAGCTATCAGCAGTCAGCCAAAGGAAGAGAGAGAGGCTTCAAAATCACCCCTCTTCTTTTGGCTAAAAGCTAAAAGCTAAAAGCTAATAACTGACAGCTACCACTGCTGCGCGGCCTTCTCGACCTCGTTCCAATCCACCACCGGCGTGAGCCGACGGCGCTCAATCAGCCCTTGCGTGATGAATTTCGAGAAGACCTGATAGGTGGCCGTGTGGTTGGGGATATCGATCACGAAGATGACTTTGGGCTCCTCATTTGAGCCCCAGGGACCGGCGACGATCTTCACTTCTTGTGGCGCGCCGATACTGGCCGGGTTTTTCGCCGCTTGGCCAATCATCTCGACAAATTGTTTCATCCGGGCCGGGGTTGGGTCCTTCACCCAGATTTCATCAATGTACAGTGGCATGCTGTTCCCTCCTTATATGATATGAACGATTTCTCAGTCGGCCAACTTCACCGCTAACTGCCCACTATCGGACAACGCCTTGAGTTCGGTGAAGCCTCCGATGGACTCATCGCCAATAAAAATCTGCGGTACGGTGCGACGGCCAGAGCGGCGCGCGATGTCCATGCGGAGAGCTTGGTCTTTTGATATGTCAATCTCTTCAAACGGGAGATCCTTACTTTTCAGCAAAGACTTTGCTGAGACGCAGTAGCCTCAATAATCGGTTGTGTACACAACGATAGGTTTCATGGTCGATCCTTCCCTTTATTCTTGATTTATGAAAGTAGCGGTTTCCCATAAGGAATCCTTCCACTTTCTACTCACTCCACGGACGTGAGTCAAATCCTCAAAAACCTTCGGGCGCGGCGGAAAGCTTGAATTGTGGAAAACTTTCCCCTATCCTGCGGAACGAAGGTTGAGGTGTGGACGTGGTTGTGGTCAGAATGCGGCTGTTGTTCTTCGCTGCTCGGATTGTTCTTCTCACAAGTCTCGCCTACCTTTGCGCGCTTTCGGTCAATAGCGTCATCGCCACGAAACTCGCGCTCCCCCCCGCTTCCTTACAAACGGACCATCAGCTCCCCCCTTCTTCACCACCGCCACCGCCATCATTGTCCACCTACGCGATCATCGCGACTCGCGACATCTTCAATTTCGTCAAAGCCGCGTCCCCGTCGGGCGACACCACGCTAGCGGCCACAACCGCCAACATCGCCAACCTCAAATTACTCGGCACCGCCACTGGTCTACGGGACCGTGCCTTCGCCATTTTTGAGGACCAGACGACCCACAACCAGCTTTTGTATCGTGAAGGAGAAGCGATCTCCCCAGGCGTGCAGCTCATCCAGGTCGGATGGGATCGCGTCACGATAGACCGCGACGGACAGCGCGAGACCCTTATCCTGCCACGAGAATCCTCCCCTTCCACTTCCGCGTCACCGCTGACACCGATCGCCACTTCTCCCCCAGACAGCACCAATGGCGTACGGCAGGTCGCGCCCGACACGTTTCACATCGACCGACGTGAAGTGGACCATGCCGTCAGTCATTTGAGTGACTTGTTCACGCAAGTCCGCGCCGTACCGTACACTCCCCAAGGCGGAGTCACCCAAGGATTTCGCCTGTCCGCGATTAAGGCGGATAGTCTCATTGAGCGGATCGGGTTGAAAAATGGTGACGTCGTCCAGCGCGTCAACGGCGTGGAAATCACCGACCCCAGCACCGCCTTCACCCTCTTGCAGGATATGCAGGGACGTTCGCAAATTCGCGTTGATGTCCTGCGTAATCAACAGCCCACCACACTCTCGTATGAAATTCGTTAAACACTGCTCCCTCTTCTTATCGGCTACCGCCCTCTGGTGCGCTCCCCTCGTGACGAGTTGGGCGCAATCAGAGCCCTCGCATTCGGATGAAACGTTGGATGAGTCGCCTCTCAATCCTCCTCACCACGGACAACACAACGGCACGGGCAAATACCGTGAGCCCGAGGCCGCCGACGCCTTGGTCACCATGCACTTCCAAGATGTCGATATTCCCGTGCTCGCCAAGTTCATCAGCGAGATCACCAAGAAGAATTTTATTGTCGATGAAAAGGTCCGTGGCAAAGTCACGATCATCTCCCCGACCAAGGTCACGCCCGATGAAGCCTACGCCATTTTCCAGTCCGTGCTGCAAGTCAAGGGATTCACCACCGTGCCCAGTGGCCGCATCATCAAGATTCTGCCCAACAAGGACGCCAAACAGAGCGGCGCCCCAGTGGTCTTCAATGGCGAACTCGCCGCGTCTGGCGATGAGGTCGTCACACGGCTGATCCCCCTGCGGCATGTCAACGCGGCGGATTTGATGCCAGTTCTGCAGCCGCTCGTGTCTTCCGATGGCGTGCTGCAACCCTATCCGCAGACCAATTCGTTGGTGATGACGGACACCGCCTTCAACATCCAACATCAAACGCCTGCTGGGCATGCTCGAAGAACTCGATATCGCAGGCTACGAGCGGCGTACCGAAGTGATTTCACTGAAATATGCCATCGCCATCGACTTGGCCAAAAAAGTCGAGGACATCATGCGCGAGCAAGAAGACCCGGAGAGTAATGCGCCGCAACCGCGCATCAAAGTCCTGAATGCCGCGTCCTCCACGACGTCGTCCTCCAGCAGCGGGTCCTCGTCAAACAACACGGGCGGTCTCCACGGTGTGCGCGTGTTGCCCGATGAGCGCACGAACTCGCTCATTGTGATGTGCGGGGTGCGTGAAATGAAAGCCGTGCGGCGACTGGTCAGCCAACTTGATGTACCCCTGCCACCAGGGTCGAGTAAGATTCATGTCTACGCGCTCAAGCACGCCAACGCCGAAGAGCTGCTCCCGGTCTTGGCCGATCTGATTGGCGGGCGCACGGGGGGCAGAGGCTCTCATTCCCTCGAAGTGCCGCGCCGCGATCGCCGCACCACCCGCGAACGACGCTTTGGCGACCGGCAAAATAGCCGCTCCGGGTCGGGGCTGGGTGACCGCATGCCGACCTCGTCCTCCCAGCCACCCGTATCGCCAGGCGGTGGCCGCGCGAGCGGCTCGACCCCGGAGTTTGGCAGTGAAGTGACGATCACGGCGGACCCCGCCACCAACTCCCTGTTGATTAGCGCCTCGCCCCAGGACTTCCAGACGTTGGGAGAGGTGCTCGCGCAACTCGATATCCGCCGCAAGCAAGTGTACGTCGAAGCCATGATCCTCGAAGTCAGCATGGAGCGGGCGCGCGAGATGGGGATCGAACTGCAATCCGGGTTCAGCCTCAACGGGGAGGGGGTCGGCCTTGGGCGCACCAACCTCGGCAGCCTCAACTCGGCGCTGACCAATCCCGGCAGTCTCGCGGGGCTGCTGCTGGCGGCGGCCAGTAATCGCACGATTGAGTTGCCCAATGGCACGCGGGTGCCGGCGCAGGTGGCGTTGCTACGGGCCGCGCAAAACAGCACCGACATCAATGTCTTGTCCGCACCGACGCTCTTGACGGCGGATAATCAGGAAGCGGAAATCATCGTCGGGCAGAATGTCCCGTTTGTGTCGAGCCGCGCCACCGATTCGGCGGACCTGAACAACCTCTTCGCCACGGTCGAACGCGAGGATGTGGGTATCACGCTCCGCTTGACGCCACAGATTTCCGAGGGCGATACGGTGCGGCTTGATGTCTACGAAGAAGTGTCCGCCATTGTTCCGACGACGGTTGGGGACCCGAATCTGGTGGGGCCCACGACCTCGGTGCGGTCGGCGAGCACCACGGTGGTCGCCAAGAGTGGGCAGACGGTGGTGATTGGCGGGTTGATTTCCGACAACACCACCAGCCAGAGTTCCGGGGTGCCATTTCTGCAAGACGTGCCGATCCTCGGCAATTTCTTCAGGAGCGATGGCAAGCAGGGCAACAAAATCAATCTGTTGATTTTTCTCACGCCGCATATCGTGCGTGACGACACGGAGATCGCGGCGCACACCCAAGGCGAGCGCGACCGCTTCCGTTCATTTCTCAGCGATCACAACGCCCCCTCCAAGTGGCAGAAACAATTGGATCGTCCGTCTTTCACCACGCCCACCGGCAAAGAGTCTGGTGGGGTGCTGCTGCCGGGGACGGTCCGGTAGGAAGTCTCGGACAAGTCTCTGCAAGTCTCTGCAAGTCTCTGCAAGTCATGGACCTGTCCGAGACTTGTCCGAGACTTCTTCGAGACCTGCCCTAGACTTGCCCTAGACTTGCCCTAGACTTGCCCACGAAGGAGGACTTCCCCATGCAATTCGGTCTCTGTGTCGCCACCAAAATCGACGACTGGCAACTCATTAAGGACGCGGAAGCGCTCGGTTACCACCGCGCGTGGGTGCCAGATTCGCAGATGATCTGGTCGGACTGTTACGCCACGCTGGCGCTCGCCGCGCATAACACCTCACGCATTCACATTGGCACCGGCGTCGCCATCCCTGGCACGCGCCTGGCCCCAGTCACCGCGCACTCCATCGCGTCGATCAATCGGCTCGCGCCAGGCCGGGTATTTCTCGGCATCGGCACCGGCCATACCGCCATGCGCGTGATGGGCATGAACCCGATGAAAATTCGCGATTTCCGTGAATACCTACGTGTGGTGACGACGCTGCTGCGCGGCGAGGAAGTGGACTACACCCACAACGGCGAAACTCGCGACATTCGTTTCCTACATCTCGATCTGGGCTTTATCAATATCGATACGCCGGTCCCTGTCTATGTGGCCGGGAATAATCCGCGCGTGCTGCGCGCGGCGGGCGAATTCGCCAATGGGTTGGTGTTCTTCGGTGATGCCCCGGAGACGGTGCAAACGAATCATCTCCACTTCGCTCACGAAGGCGCCCAGAAAGCCGGGCGTCCATTTCCCGATCCGTTTCACGTCGCCACGTTCAACACGGCGGTCGTGCTCAAAGCCGGCGAATCCGCCAGCGCCGAGCGCGTGATTGATGAATGTGGATCGATGGTCGCCTGCATCATCCATTACGTCTACGAAATCTACAAACAAACTCAGAGTGAGGCCGTCGTCCCGCCCTTTATGAAAAACATCTGGGATGAATACCTCGCGTACGTCAACGCGATGAAGACCCCACCAGAGAAACGCTATCAGCAAGTCCACAACGGCCATTGCACCTTCCTGATGCCCGAAGAACGTCGCTTCATGACGCCGGAGGTGGTTAAAGGCTCCTGCTTGATCGGCGAGCCGGATGAGTTGATCGCGTATGTGCGGAATGCCGAGAAGGCGGGGCTCAAGGAACTGACGTTACTGCCGCCGATGGCTGCGGCGCGCAAGGTCATCAAGGATTTTTCCGAGCAGGTGATGGCGCGATGTTAAGAAAGCGGGCAGCCAGAACAGGCTGCCCATTGGCGTGGGGACATAGGGACAGGCTCCGCATGAGGATCAACGACGTGGCGGCGAAGAGACTACATCACTCGTGGGGCTCCACCCGCCACGAGCCGTAAAATACTGTCCGCGAAGGAGGGGTGAGTCATCCCTGCAATCTCTCCTCGCTTATTCATCACCAGCGAAGGAATCCGTGAAAGGTCACCGTTGAGCAATGGGCGGGGCAACGGTTCATCCGTCACAAACGCCACATCCGCGTCGAAGAACGCGTTCACCTGGGCCACCGCGCGTTGACACGCCCCAATCGCGCCAAGGACGGGGACCAAGGAGGCCGCATTGCGCAGAAGCTGCAGTTCGTCCGCCACTATGCTGGCGTGATTCGCTAACTCTTGTCGCAATGCGTCCACAGCCTCGCGGGTGAAGTCTTTCTTGTTGTGCGTCGTACGCACGAATCCTATCACATTAGGCTGGTGGACACGGTTCCTTTTGAGCAGCGCGGGTTCAAGTGGCACGCCCTGTTCGCTGTAGCGCACCACACCATCACAATACGCGGCCAAGTGCGGCAGGTAGTCACGCACATGGAGTTCACGGAGGAGCGTCGCCGCCTGGGTCTCTGGCGCAAGCAGGGCTGGGACTAACGTCGCGGCAATCATCAGCAACTCCGGCGCGACGTTCCACTCTGGATTACCGGTCTCCCAGACCTTGTTGCGGGACTGCGCGAAGTCTTCCGTCAGCGTCCGCGCGATCTCTCCACGCGGAGTCCGCAGGCGCTGCCCGAGCACGACGGCACGCAACAGCCACGCGGGCAGTCGCGGGTGGACCTCTGGATAGTGCATGTCTAAACACTGCGCGACATGAAACGCCAAGCTGATTCGCTCCTCAAACACTAACCGCCACACCAAATCGCAAAGAATGCTCGGCTTCTCGGTCGTCATGCCATTCGTATCATTCAAGAGGAGCGCCGCGATGTTCTGCGCGCGTTCCTCTGGATCGAAGCGGTAAAAGACGTCAGTCGGCATGCTTGGGGAGGGCACACGCTCCACGGGAGAAACGGGCGAAGGATTCGGAAGCGGAGGATCAACCACCACCAAGCACTGCGCATCGTTCTCTCCGTGACCGTTGAGATTGGACAAGGCGGTTACAGCACTCAGGGATTCCTCCACGATTGGAGTGCTCGTTCCCACCTCTGCCTCTCGTTCCGGCGGTGGACTCTTCTCGGCCGCGCCCGTCACGGACTCCGCTATTAGCACACCCGTGCTTTCGGCATCCGTCATAGGCGCGGTCACCGCCCCTAGAGCTGGTGGGTCCGCTGGAGGACTGGCGACATCTGAAGGCTCCGGCCTATCCGGCTTCACACTTGGCGGGGGAGCGACCTCGGTAAAGACGAGTTTGCCACGCAAAGCCGCCACAGCCAGTGGATTCCCAAACTCTTGGCTAATGACTTCTTGAAAAGCTCCGCACAACTCGTCATCTAATTCTTCGCCGCTCTCAACGACAGTCAATAACGCGGAAAACGCATCGTCTTCCTTGGCGATCGCCTCGGCAACGGGATGGACGTGAGGCCACGCCATGTTCGTGATTTCATCACGGAGCACGATCGCTCGCGTCTGACAGACGACCAGGGGCGCAAAACTCGTCACCCCGCTATGACGCAGCGCACAGACCCGGTTCAACACCATGAGGGCTCGTTGCGACACTTTCTCCGTCGTTTTTCGTTCTTCCGCGGAGTGGGCAACTTTTTCCAGCAGCGCTTTTATTTCACTCAGTGCGGTGATCGACTCAAGGTCTGGGAGTGGCGTGATGCCCAGGGATGTGGCAAACGCGTATCCCTGGGCACGGAGGTCCGCGAAGTTCTGTCGTGCCGCCATCAATTCCGTGAGGAACGTTTTGTCTGGCGGTGTTCCAGTGGTCCGGAGTGCATGGGCCGCGGCTTCAAGCCGCCGACCGAGGTAGGTAAAGACTTCAGCGACATCCGTTAAGTTCTGTAAAAGAATGGGTAGGTCCATGTGCTCCATTGAGGCCCTCTCTCGTGGCACGATTTCTTCATCTGTGCTGTTCATCTACAAAGTCGGCACGTCCAAGAAAATCTTTACCTTCCCCACGAGAGCCCCTCTCCTCGCACGGCAACATTAGACCAGAGCCACCCACTCATCCCCATGTGGCACGACTTCGCCAATCACGGCCGCGGCCAGCACCCCTTCGGCTAACAAATCGCGCGTGAGTCGCTCCACCTCGTGCGCGGGAACCGCGATCAGCAATCCCCCAGAGGTCTGGGGATCAAACGCCACTTCATCCAAATCTTGCGGAACCGAAGAGGCTACCTGGACCTTATCCGCGAGGTACGTGCGGTTCCGTTTGCATCCGCCAGTAATATACCCTTCGAGCGCGAGCCGCCGTGCCCCTGGTAACAAAGGCAGGGCTGTGGCTTGCAAACGGATGGTCATGCCGCTCCCCATCGCCATTTCACAGCTATGGCCCATCAGACTAAACCCCGTCACATCCGTGCAGGCATGGACGGAATAGCGCAACATCACACTCGCGGCTTTCGCGTTGAGCATGGACATGGACACCACCGCCGCGCCGTACTCCTCTTCAGACAGGTGGCTTTTCTTGAGCGCGGTAGTAATGATGCCGGTGCCCAGCGGTTTGGTCAGGACGATCACATCGCCCTCTTGGACCCCGACATTGCGGGTGATCCGGCGCGGATCGACTATCCCGGTCACCGCCATGCCGTACTTAATTTCATCATCGGCGACCGAATGTCCGCCAACAATCACCACGCCCGCTTCCGTGGCTTTCGCCGCGCCGCCACGCAGGATGTCGGCGAGAATCTCCTTGTCGAGTCCACTCTGGGGAAAGCAGACGATATTCATCGCGGTTTTCGGCTCTCCCCCCATCGCGTAGACATCACTCAGCGAGTTGGCCGCGGAGATCACGCCGTATGTATACGGATCATCGACCACCGGGGTAAAGAAATCGACGGTATTGATAATCGCCAAATCGTCGCGTAGCCGAAACACCCCGGCGTCGTCGGAGGTTTCGACGCCGACCAGCAAATCTGGATGTTGAGAACGTGGCAGGGTACTCAGGATCAGTGCTAGGTCCGCCGGACCTAGTTTGCCCGCTCAGCCAGCGGCTTTGACTTTTTCCGTCAAGCGGATGCGAGAACGGTGGTCTCGGGGGTTCATATCTGACTCACTCATTATGTGCCTCGCTAGGTGTCCAAGGTTTCGAGTTTCGAGTTTCGAGTTTCGGGTTTCGACTTCCAAAGCCGGACTCCGAACAGTCCCCGACTCCGAACTCCGAACTTCTTCGAGACTCCGAACTGTCCCCCACGCGTTACTGTTTTCTCAACTTGCGCACGTCGCCGACACGGAGCGTGAGACCGGTGCGGTCGAAATACTCAAGTAACGGAATCGCGACTTTGCGGCTGACTCCAAGCAGGTCGCGGAACGTGGCGGCGGAAATTTCTGGCGACGTGGACAGATGATTCACCAGGGCGGTCTTCGCTTTCTCTAATACAGGGCCGCTCAAGTAGATATCGGTTGTGACTTTCACGACTGCTCCGCGTGACTCTAACACATTCAAGAGATCAACCAACAGTTTGCGAGTAATCCCTAACTTTCCTTCCAGATCCTTGACCTCTGGCGGCGTAAATCCACCCTCTCGGAGCAGGTGCTCCACTCGCGTCGCGGCTTCTTGGTCGCCGCCATGCAAGGTCACAGTGTGGGAAGGAAGCCGCAACGTACTGTTTTCACGCACGGCCACCCCTTCACCCACCAGTTTCTCGACCACCGCGCGAAAAATTTTCGGCGAGAAGGAGAACGACAACTGACCGCGCAACGATTCCATCTCCATCCCTTGCAGTAAAGGCGATTGGTGATGGAAAGCGGTAAGTGCCCGCGCGACTTCCGCGGTCAAGCGCCGCCATTTTTTCGCGACGGAGTACGCTTCGGGATGGGCTTTATCAGGCAGTGGCAGAATGTCCCCATCGTTCGCCAGCACTTTGGCGACTTCGTCGTCGCGCGCGTTCACACCTTGATAGATTTCCTCCAGCGGCGAGGCAAAGGCGGTTTGCAGCTCCAAGTAGGTGCGACACGCGGCCCCCAAATCAGCCGCGCGCAGCACCGCGAGACGCGCGCAGACATCGGTTTCCGCGCGCCGATGCCGTTGCGCGAACGGGTGAATCACCTCGCCTCCACCCAGCGTGCCCTGGGCGGTTTGGTTGCGCAAAATGAACCGGTCGCCCCGCAAGGCAATCACCGGCTCTTCTAGGACAATCTGACAATACGCGGAGGAACGTGGCGGTAACACTTCACGGCCATCGAGAATCAGCACCTTGCCAATGACTTCCGCCGTGCCGACGTGCACGCGGACGCGCTCATGGTTCTCGATTTCCCGCCCCGCTCCTGGGCGAATTTCCACAGCGGCGTCGAACCGCGTGGTGGTCAGCGTCACTTTCGGATGACAGATCACATGCCCTCGTGTCAGCGCGCTCTTTTCTAGCCCGGCCAGATTGAGGGCCACGCGCTGCCCCCATTTGGCCTGTTTCACCGGCTGGCCATGCACCTGAATCGAACGGACACGGGATTCTTCACCACCAGGCAGCACGCGGACCGTCTCGCCTTCACTAATAGTGCCGGCAATGGCGGTCCCCGTCACGACCACGCCATGCCCTTTCATCACAAACGCGCGGTCCACGGGCAGGCGAAAGTATCCCGGCAGTGGCGGACGTTCGTAGGCTTGCAGTTGAGTCGCGATCTCTTCGCGGAGTCGGTCGAGTCCCAGACCAGACACGGACGACACCGGAATGATGGGGCAGCCTTCGAGCGTGGTGTCCAGCGTGAGAATTTCGATCTCTTCCTGGACTTCAGCGATACGCGCGGGTTCGACCAAGTCGGCTTTGGTAATAAGACAGATACCCTTCTTCACCCCTAACAGATGCAAGAAGTCGAGGTGTTCCTCACTTTGAGGCATGACGCCATCGTCGGCGGCGATAGTAAACAGCACGAGGTCGATGCCGTGCGCTCCGGCCAGCATGTTACGGATGAAGCGTTCATGTCCTGGGACATCAATGATGCCCGCGCGCTCGCCATTGGGGAGGTCGAGATAAGCAAAGCCCAGGTCAATCGAAATCCCGCGCTCTTGCTCTTCCTTCAAGCGGTCGGTTTCCAACCCAGTCAGGGCCTTAATCAGCGAGGTTTTGCCGTGGTCAATGTGACCAGCGGTGCCAATGATATGCGGCATGTGTGTGGGTGCTCTCCAAGATTGCGATCAGTCTGACAAAAAATCGACCGGTCAGAAGATAGAGGTTCACTTCTTGAAAGGTGGAATATCAGCAGGAAGCCCGACTCGCATGAAGAAGCGAGCGAAGGCTTGAGCAAGGTGTTCCCGGTAAGGAGGAAGAAGTTGCAAGCGCTGACCACAGCTTACCGCGAAGTGTTTCAAGAACTCTAGAGGCAGGCTATACGCGGTTCGGAAATCAACAACGCGAAAGGTACGCTCCATACCTTCTAATTCACAGGCGGCAAGCAGGTGATAGCCTGGAATGTGACCACGTCGGAGGTCTTCTTTTCCTTTGGACGATTTGAGGTACTCGTTCCTGTGTCCCAGTTCTTCTAAAGACCAGTGTGGACACACAAGGACAAAATCAAGTTTAGCTTGCTCAAGGTCGCAGGACTGGCTCATAACCACTACGTCATATTCTTCTAGGTAGCCGTCAAGTTGCAGCTCAGTTGCCTGATCTCTTTCGATGATAATGGGTCCTTTTGGAACAAGTACCGGGCAGCGATCAATGAGGTCTCCCTGAAGAAGACTTTCTCCTTCCACTATGCCGTACCAGGGATATGCCATCGCCATCCACCTACTCTCGCCGACCCCTCAGTCTTCGAGAACCGTATCAAGAACAATCCGTGGCTGCGCGCGTCCCAGATATTTTGCGCGGATTCTCACGTGTGTCCGAGCAAGCGGGGACATTTTCACGACGATGTCCTGCTCTACCCCCAATCCCAACTCAGCTTGTGGGGCAGCAGAAGTCGTTTTCGACTCGCCCCATGGCGGAGTCGATTTCGTCGTGAAAGCCTCAAACCCTAGCGACTGGCCCTCAACAGACAAAGGAGATGAGTTGCGATCAATTCTTGCCATGCGTACTCCCAATTTCTTTGAGCAGATGCCCGCATAGTAGCAACTTTGTCAACGGAGTCGAAAGGGGGCGCGTCATCAAGGCATAATAGAGCATCAAGACACCGAATCAGAGAACCGGGGAACCAGCGAATCAGCGAGAGACGTGTCGTGAAGCAGACAGGAGAAGCACCGCGCCCCAAGCTGAAATTCGCTCCCCTCATTGCCAACCTCTCTCGGTTCCCCGTCTTCCCACCGGGAAAAAGAACGCGAAATTCGGAACTCGGAACTCAATCACGTCCCTGCCACTGTTTCTAGCGAATCCGTCAAAAGCCCCTTTTTTTGTCCATATTTAGGATGTAATATCCCTATCCTTTGGCCATGAGAAAGGTATTATGTCCTGAATGAGAGTTTCGCACCATGCTTCGCGCTATTCAACAAGAACTGATCCACTGGAAAGATGCCGCACGCCGTCGTCCGCTCTTGCTCCGTGGTGCTCGGCAAGTGGGAAAAACCTTCGCCGTCCAGCAATTCGCCCAGACGCATTTTACCAATTGTGTCGAACTCAATTTCGAGTTGTCCCCCGACGTGCGCGGTATTTTTTCCACCCTTGATCCACGCGCGATCATCCGCACGATCGCGCTCACACGGAACGTGACGATCATCCCAGGCCAGACGCTGGTGTTCCTGGACGAGATTCAAGAATGCCCACAAGCCCTTATGGCGTTCCGATATTTCCATGAACAGATGCCGGAACTCCATGTGATTGGGGCGGGCTCCTTGCTGGATTTCACGCTCCGGTCCGAAGACTTTCGTATGCCCGTTGGGCGCATCCAGTATCTCTTTCTCCGCCCGCTCTCCTTTTTAGAGTTCCTGACCGCCGCCGGAGAACAGACACTCACCGAGTATCTCGCCACGCTCACGCTCACGACCGCCGTGCCAGAGGCGGTTCATGGCAAACTGCTGAGTTTGGTTCGTGACTATCTCCTGACTGGCGGTATGCCCGCCGTCATCGAAGAGTATTTGCGAGCACCCCAGCAAACAACCTATCAACGCGTGGCAACGGCATTATTGCAAACCTATCGTGATGACTTCGGCAAATACGCCAGTCGCGTCAAACATACGTATCTTCAACGGGTCTTCGACTCGGCCCCTCGTCTGGTTGGACAACGGTACAAATATGCCCAAGTTGATCGCGAAATCCGCTCACGTGAACTCAAGGATGCCTTATCGCTTCTTGTCCGTGCGGGGACGCTCTCCCGGATTCATGCCACGTCCGGCGCAGGGCTCCCATTCGCGGCGCTCAGCAAGGAGCCCCTGTTCAAAATCCTCTTCCTTGATGTGGGGCTCATGCAACGGGCGTGTGGGCTGGATGCCACCATCGCCACCGCGACTGATTTTCTCGCCATCAATGCGGGTGCGGTCGCGGAACAGTTCGTTGGACAAGAATTGTTAGCGTATAGCGCCCCGTATGAAGACGCGGCTTTGTTCTTTTGGTTTCGCGAGAAACGAGGAAGCCAAGCCGAAGTGGACTATTTGTCCAGCGTGGATGGAATCGTGATCCCCATTGAAGTCAAAGCGGGAAAAACGGGGCGACTGCGGAGCTTGAAGCAGTTCATGGACGAATATCACCCACCGCTCGGGGTGCGCATCTCACAAACACCACTCTCCTACGCGGAGCGAGTCCTCTCCGTGCCGTTGTACGCGATCGGCCAACTCCCCCAGCTCATTCGCGAAGGCATTACCGAAGAATCGGCGCGGCCAGCGACCCACTAATCGACACCCGGCGCGTCCCGGCGGCATCCGGGGCGGTGGGCAATAACGAAACCAGCATCTTCAGCGGCGCGGCGGCATTGTCCGGTGCCTTCGCGGTCATTTGCAAGTTGAGCGCACTCAGCGGCAAGGGGGTCACCAGAATCACGGAGCCGCGTAGTTGCGCTTCAGCGTGGTCCGCCTGAAGCGTGAAGTCGCTAATATCCACCTGGCTCTTTTTTATGGTCGCCCGAAGCTGGGCTCCGACGGAAGCAAGTGCGGGCAATGGAAATCCAGAGACCGTGCCTGCTCGCACCGCCCCCTCGGTCACGGTCAATGCCACCTGTCCCTGTAACGAGAAGAGGTCCGCCATATTGCCTCGGACTTCTCCTTCCCCACTCAACAACCCTTGTACTCCGGCTCCCTTGGTCATGCCCGGAATCGGCAGCCGGCCGAGGTCAAGGCGCTGCGCGGTCAGTTGGAGACTTTGTTCATCCCCCTCCACGGTCACGTTGCCACGGACCGTGCCACCATACAGGTCCGCGGTAAAACTCAGCGGCCACGGGCGACCAAACAGTAATCCCAGCAGCGAAGGTTGAACCGTCAGTCGCGCGATTTTCACAACGGGTGCGGTGCCGTGGGCGACCTCCACCTCACGCAGCCGACAACTGCCCCACCAGGTCAGTTCTCCCTGCCCATACTGGATACGGACGGGAGTCCCACGGGTCGCTCCGCTCACCACGCGCTGGATCAACAAGTCGGTTGGAAACGTGAGCAGCAGAAAGAATAGGCAACTCACGATGGTGTAAAGAATCCACCCCACACGTCCAGAAAAGCGGGAACCCGCCTTCCGTACTCGGAGGAGGAGTGAGGCTCCCGGAACGAGCGGCGCAAGCGTGCCGTCGTTATCGGGGAGTGAAAGCGATGGCGGTAAGTGTGACATCGAAAGTGTACGGGTCCTTGTAGCGTTTCTTGATCGCGAGGTTGGTGCAGCGCAGCGTCGAGCTAGCGGCATCCATCTTATATAAAAGAGCCACCACTTCTTGCAGGGCCACGCCACTGAGCTTGAGTTCAATCGTCTCTTGGTCCACGCCTTCATGCGTCTCGTGACTAACCGGGTTAATCGCCGCGAGTTTGTCACGCCCGAAAGTCGTAGTCGCCAAGCCTTCTAACACCGCGAACGGCGACAGCGTGGCGCCCGGCGACGAGCCGTTCTGTGGCGGACGTACCCGCTCCACTTCTTGGCGGAGCGTTTCATACGTGCGGCCCAGCGCGGCGACTTCTTGCACCTCGCGTTCTTTCGTGGCGATTCGGGTGCGCAAACGCGCGTGCATCTCCCAGACAGGCTCGATCACGAAGAGGTATCCAGCGGTTCCCCCTAGTGCGAGAGCGGCGGCACCAACGGCGAAACGCTCACGCGAAGAGAGGCGGGCGAGGACATTGGCTATGCCCAGGGTCTCAAGGACTTGGACACGCAGGGAAGAGAGATACTGATTAAACGGGAAATTCATAAAGGAAAAGGTCACTTGATCCCCCTCACCCCGGCCCTCTCCCGTCCGGGAGAGGGAACTCTCAGAGCCCACTCATTCATAGTGTCCCCGTGTTCGCGGTCGGTTCCGACGCGGTCGGCTCCGCTGCCGCCGGGTTTGTGCCCTGTTTGAGCAGTATCTGCAATCCAAACGCGACTTTCTGGGTGCCAGCTTCGGTTTTCACATCCTTCAACTGCACATCGCGAAAGAGGCCGAGGCCCGTCACCGCCGTCTTAATCGTCTCCGCCGCCTCAAAGGACGATGTGCTCCCTCGGAACCGCACGGCATCTTCGTCGAAGACCCACTCCTCAAGATCAAGCGAGACATTCTCCGGCAACGCGGTGCTGAGCTGTCGTAGCACCTCCAACGGAGAGGCCGTGCCCGCGCCATGCAGCAGACGGTGGCGCTGCTGTAACGTACCGATGGCTTCCTCAAGTTGCGCCTTTTCGCTCACCACCGTCCGCACTTCTGGCAGCGCGGCGGTGAAGACGCGCCGGACTTCCTGCCGCAGCAGTTGATACCGACTATCCAGAGTGTAGAGGTTCACACCCACGGCCACTCCGGCGGCCAGAGCAACGGACGCGGCCAACCGGCCGAGCCGCCGCCACTCATCCTGAAGCACCTCATCCTGTGCCCGTGGCGAGAATTCACCACTGCGCAGGTTGATCCCCACCAACGAACCCGCCAGCGCCTCGCGGAGACCCATGCCCAAACAGGTCGCGAACGCCGATTGGGCGGGACGGTCGTTTTCCGCAACCGCGGGCAACACGAATTCCGTGAACGAAAGAACCTCGGCGTCAAAGCGCTGTGCCACCCCATGCCTGAGGAGCGCGGACTCGGCGTGGTCACCGCAGACAAAAAACCGCGTTGGCAAGTGTTCGGCATCCCCGCTGAATGCCAACAGCGTCCACTGTAAGGCGGCGAAGAATGCCGCTCCGCCATCCTCCTCATCGTACACTTGGTTCACAGTGCGGAGCCCACACACCACCCCGTCTTGCAGGAGAATGACCGAACTCTGCTGCTCACCGATGTCCAGGAGCGCGGTTGTCCCAGTCATGGCGACACCACCGAGGGACAGCAGCGGCAATGCCGCGATAGGAGCAAAACTCACACTGTGGGGCTCGACCCCTGCCGCCGCGAGAGCCGCGAGGTGTTCGCGCAAGACCGTTTTGGGAGTGGCGACGGCGAGGACCATCGTACCGGCGTCCGCGCGCTGCACAATCTGTTCAGTGATCACCAGGTCTTCGAGCTGAAAAGGGATGAGCGCCTCAAGTTCAAACGGCACCGCCTGACTCACCTGGCGGGCGTTGGTGAACGGCAGCGACAACAACCGATGGGTCACGAAGCTCCCCGGCAGAGAGGACAGCACCGTATCGCCTCGGAGATGGTGCAGCGTACAAAACTCTTGCAGGTCCTGAGCAAGGCTCTGGTCTGGATTGCGAGAGTGCTGAAAAAACCCCACCACGCGGCAGCTCCGCAACGCGCTTTCTATCACCGCGGCTTTCAGTGTGGTGGGGCCGATGTCGAGGGCGAGTATCCGTCGTGCCATTGCTTATCCCTTCTGTTCGGTCACGGGGAGCGTGGTCCGCCACGACAGCGGCGTCACCGTGCGCGCTCGACGTTGGACGCGAACCGTGAGTGCCTGGCTGACCGGTTCCACGGTGGCCAGCGCTACAATCGTGAAAAAGTCACTGCGCACAGCGATCATCTGGTCATTCCTCGGGTCCGGGGGAAGACCAAGGCGGGACTTGAGTTCGTTCGCTCCCGGCACCGGCGTTTCTCCTCTGGTGGCCAAAAACTGTTCGAGCAGTTGTTGGTCAACTTCGGGAAACAACGCGGACAGTACGTCGGCGGGAGCCGTGTTCACATTGATGCGAGAAGAAGTCGGGAGCACCGTCACCACGTCACTCAGTCGAGCACGCACCCGCGCGGTCATTCCCTTGACCCGACCAAGTTCGCCTTCGGTCAGGAAGAGCCCATTGCGAGGAGTCGTGGGCGGTGTCAGGTGCGCATAGTGATCCCGCTCGGCCCCACGGGGTTCAGGCGCATCATTGGCATCAAGCCAATCAAGGATCGGATCGAGCAGAGCAGGATCAACACCACGGATCACAAATAATCTTTCCGCTACTCCCTTCCAGGCGAGGTCGATCGTGCCACTTGGGGTGCGTAACGCATTCAGGTTGAGTTTGCCTTGCTCATCCGTTACTCGGACCAAGACCATGCCCTCGCCGACCGGCAGCGGCGGCAGCGGGCGTGCCCAGAGGTCACCCAGGGAATCAATGTTGGACACCGAGCCGCCATCCTTCTTGAGCACGCCGATGGCGAGATTCACGCCAGAGCGCGCCAACGAAGCGGCTTGCAGCGATCTGAGGGCATTGTACGCAAGGTGATAATCGACCTGGCTAGAGTAGGCGAACTCGACGACCGCGATGGTGAGTAAGGTCACCGCCAGCAACGTGGTCACCAGTGCGACCCCACGCTCATGTATTCGTCCACGGGTCATGTAGTCCCCCTTCAACGTATTTCGGCCAATGGCAAATCCACCACGGTCGAGAACTTCACCGGCTCTTGTTCCTCGCGAGACGCCCCGGTCTTTTTCCGCGCCAGATAGAGTTCGACTTCGACCGCGCGCGGGAGTTTCATCGCGGTTTGGTCTTTGCCCCATTCGTCATGCCACACGCGCCCGTCGAAGAAGCGGAACCGCAGGCCCTGCACGCCAGTCAGCAAGGGCAAAGTTTCTCCTTCACTCGCACGAGTCAGGTCCGAGCCCGCCGTCATCGGCGCAAAGCGCGCACGACGCACCAACTGTTGGACAGGAGGAGTCGCGCGCGGGTCAGGGACCAACTCATACTCAATTTCGTAACCATCGCTGGTGGGGCTTCCGCTTGTCAGTGGCAGCCCACTCTCGGACACGAAGGACAGGAAGCTATCGGGGAACTGCTGGGTATGGGAAGCGCGACCAACAAAGCGGAAGTGTCCAGAAGTCAACGGCAAGCTGGCTTGCAGGTCGTCACCGATACGCAGCAACACAATACGCGCGGCACGAGATTGGGCGTTTTGTTCTTCGGCGCGCTGGGTACTGGTGAGGGTCTGAGAAAATACGCCGTAGACAATCGCCAACACCATGCTCAGGATCGCACTGGCGACGAGCACTTCGAGCAGAGTAAAGCCGGACGGACCGGAGACCGGAGACCGAGGACCGGGGCTAGAACCGCTTGGACCTTGGACCTTGGACCTTGGACCTTGGACTCCTGTCATTCCGTATATTTGCAGCATTGCCTAATCTCTAGCTGAGCGGCGTAAAGAGGGTGAGTTCGGCGCGTTCGTCCGCGCGGTCGCCCCAGGTGACGCCCACTTGAATTTCCCACAAGCCCTCAAGCTGGGCGGGGCGGATGGTGCGATGCCAGCGGAATTCGGGATATTGTCCGGGGTGGGTTTCCGCAAAGTCACCAGAAGTCACACGTCCAGCATCGGGCCCTTCAAGTTGTGTCCGGGTGAGCATCTCTCGCACCAGCAGCGTCCCGGTGCTCAGCCGTTCGGCCTGCATGCTGAGCAGCAGATTGCGATTCTGAAGCCCCAAGAGACTCACGAGCGCCACGGCCAATACCGCGAGGGCGACCAGGACTTCGAGCAGGGTGAAGCCCGAAGCCCGAAGGACGGGGGACGGGGGACGGGGGACGGAAGGCTTGAGGTTTGAGACTTGAGACTTGAGGCTTGAGGCTTGAGGCTTGAGGCTTGCAGAGGAATGGCTAGGGATTAGAAACGAGCGGTTTGTAACGCGAGCGCGAAGAGACAACCAGTCGCTAGTTGCTAGTCTCAAGTCTCTAGTCTCCAGTCTCTCTTCCGCCGGTCCCCAGTCCCCAGTCCCCGGTCTCCTAGCGGTTTGCATCGACATACCCCTCATACACCGCCGCCTCGCCGGTGATCGGTGGAATAATGACGGTGATTGTGCGTGACTGCTGATCGCGCAGATGAATCACGGTCGGATCGGTATAGCCTTGCGGATAGAAGTGCGTGAACACCTGTCCGGTAGTGACGCGCCCAATGCTCGGCACGCGGATGTCCGCGAACGTGATGTTGGTCGGGAGTTGAACGGGTTGTGCCATCGGCGATTCATCCGCCACAAAGGTTTTCATCTCTTGAGACGGGGTCAATATCTGGACGCCATAGCGCTGTTGGTCGAGGTCGTACTGAATTCGGTACGTCTGTCCACGGAACGCCGCTTCGCCACTGAGATAGCGCACAAGAGCCGCCAGTCGTTTCGCGCTCGCCTCCAGCCGCGCGGACTCCAGCCCGCCCAAGCGTGGCACCAGCACCGTCACCAACAGCCCGATGATGAAGAGCACGAGGGACAGTTCGAGAAGCGTGAAACCTTTGGGATGAACGACCGGGGACCGGAGACGGGAGACCGGCGAACGAGAGACTGGTCTCCGCTTGCTCCCGTCCTCCGTCCTCCGTCCCCCGTCTTCGGTCTTCGGTCGTTCACAGGTCCCGGCTATCAAGATCGGCATCTTTCCCCTCCCCACCTTCCTCACCATCCGCACCGAGCGACTTGAGCGTGTAACGATCCCCGTTACTCAAATACAGATAGCCATTCCCCCACGGATCGAGTTGCACCTTCTCGATATACCCTTCGGGATTCCACCGCACGGGAGCAACGCCCACCTGTGGTTTGGTGACTAGCGATTGCAGCCCCTGCTCCGTCGTCGGGTATCGGCCATTATCGAGCTTATAGAGGTTGAGCGCTTGTTGCAGAGCGCGCACATCAGCCGCGGCCTTCGTTCGCTTGGCCTCGTCCGTGCGGCCCATGATCTTGGGAGCCACCATCGTGACCAGCAGCCCCAAGATGAACACGACCACCATGATTTCAATCAGCGTAAAACCTTTCGAGTTTCGAGTTTCGAGTTTCGAGTGAGACTTTGGACTTTCAATCCGAAACCCGAAACCCGAAACCTGGAACTGAGAACTTGAAGATTGAACCCCGAACCCCGAACCCCGAACCCCGAACCCTGTTCTCCCATCCCCACACCTCCTCCTCGTGCGTTAGTGCACCATTTGATTAAGATCAAAAATCGGCAGCAGAATCGCCAGCACGATAAACAGGATCACCCCACCCATCACCAGAATCGTCAGCGGTTCGAGTAGGCTCGTGAGGCGCGCCAACCCGGCGGTGACTTCTTCATCATACGCATCCGCCGCACGGGCCAACATGCTTTCCAGTTCGCCACTCCGCTCTCCCACCGCCACCATTTGCGTCAACAACGCCGGGAACAATCCACTCCGTCGCAATGGTGCCGCCAGACTTTCGCCCTCTTGCACACTCGCGCGCGCGTCTTCGATAGCTTTTCGCAACTGGCTGTTCTTGAGCAACTGCGACACAATGCCAAGCGCGGTCAGGATCGGCACCCCGCTGGCCAATAACGTGCTCAGCGTCCGCGCCAAACGCGCGATGTTTACCCGTTGGATGACTCTGCCTATCCACGGGAGTCGCAACTGCATCCGGTCGTACCATGCCTGTCCCGCGGGTGTCCGCACCAATCGAGACACCACCAAGGTCCCACCGGCGGCCACCAACAAGATCACCCACCAATACGAAGCGACAAACGACGAGACCCCCAGCAGGATGCGCGTCGCGAGCGGCAACATCCGTCCGGTCTCGGTGAAGATTTTGGTCACTTGCGGTACCACGTAGGCTAGCAAGAACGTCAGAATGACGACCGAGACCACAATCATCA
Source organism: Klebsiella pneumoniae (assembly GCA_945865755.1). Classification (GTDB taxonomy): domain Bacteria; phylum Desulfobacterota; class Binatia; order Bin18; family Bin18; genus JABFSC01. The sequence continues at coordinate 3,028 of CAMBFS010000004.1, read as the reverse complement.
CAATGGGATAGGTCAACGCCGCTTGCACGGTGCGCAGCAAGCGCGACTGGCTTTCCATGTAGTCCGCCAGCCGCAGCAGCACGATTTCCAGCGTGCCGCTTTCCTCTCCGGCGCGGATCATATTCACGTACATGCTCGTGAAGAGCCGGGGATGTGCTTGTAACGCATCGGCCAGCGACCGCCCCTCGCGCACTTGTTGCCGGACATGGGTCAAGATGCGTTTGAGGCGCGCGTTTTCCATCTGTTCGATCAACGTGCCGAGACACTCAATCAGCGTGAGGCCCGCTTTGGCGAGCGTGGCGAACTGCCGGGTGAAGAGCGCCAGCTCTTGAGTGGAGACCCGCGCAAAGAGGCCGCCACCACTTTCAACCGTGGTCTGAGGCGTGGATTGTGTCGTGGACCGAGATTGCTCCTCACCGACGGCGGTCGGAAAAATGCCCGTGCGTCGCAACGACACGCGCGCGTTCCGTGGGCTGTCGGCGTCGATCACGCCAGCCACCGTGCGTCCTTGGGCGGTTAATCCTGAGTAGGTGTAGATCGGCATAAGGAAAACCAATTGAGAGTTGAAAGTTGAAAGTGGAGAGTTGAAAGTTAAGGAGAAAACGTTGTCTTCACTCTTAATCTTCCACTCTTAATCTTCCACTCTCAACTCTCAACTCTCAACTATTCAGACCATTTCTTCTTGCGTCACACGAATCACTTCCTCGACCGTCGTCAGTCCCGCCAGTATCTTCTCCGCTCCATCATCACGTAGCGTCCGCATGCCGCTGGCTACCGCCGCGCGGCGGATCGTCGCGGCATCCGCGCGGGCCATCACCAGCGCGCGGATCGCGTCCGTGAGGAGTAACAGTTCGTGAATCCCCGCTCGCCCGCGATAGCCTTTGTTGTGACATGCCTCACACCCCGTCCCAGGCTGGTAAAAAGGACGGTCGCCTACGATCTCAGGCGTCAAACCAACCTCGCGTATCTGTCTTTCCTCGGGATAATAGGGAACGCGGCACTCTGGACACACCCGTCGCACCAGCCGTTGCGCCATCACCCCCAACACTGAAGAAGAAACCAGAAAGGGCTCAATCCCCATATCCAGCAGACGCGACACCGCCCCGAACGAATCATTGGTATGTAACGTCGAGAACACGAGATGGCCGGTCAGCGCCGATTGAATGGCGATCTCCGCTGTCTCCGCGTCGCGGATTTCACCGATCATAATGACATCCGGGTCCTGCCGCAGAATCGAGCGTAATCCCGCCGCGAAGGTCAACTCGATTTTCGGATGCACCTGCATCTGACCAATGCCGCGCAACTGATACTCAATCGGGTCCTCAATCGTCAGGATATTCTTTTCGCTTGAGTTGATCGTGCTTAACGCGGCATACAGCGTCGTCGTTTTCCCTGAACCGGTGGGGCCAGTGACCAGCACGATGCCGTGGCTTTGGTGAATCAGTCGATTGACGGCGGTCAGATTGTGTCCGTTCAGCCCCAACTCTTCGAGCCCAAGCAACGCGCTGGCGCGATCCAGCAAGCGCAGCACCACGCGTTCGCCAAAGGCGGTGGGGATGACCGAGGCGCGCATATCAATGTCGCGGCCCGCGACTTTCAGGCGAATCCGCCCATCTTGCGGCAACCGTTTCTCGGCGATGTTCAACCCCGCCATGATTTTAATGCGGGAGATAAGGAGCGATTGAATCGCCTTGGGAGGAGTGATGGTGTCGTACAAAATGCCGTCGATACGGAAGCGGATGAGCAGCTCCTGCTCAAACGGCTCGATATGAATGTCACTCGCCCGCTCCTTGGTGGCTTGGTAGAAGAGCGAGTTCACCAGCCGAATAATCGGCGCGTCATCATTCGCGTCGAGCAGATCGCGCGGCTCCTGCCATTCCGCCGCGTCGAGATCCAGCGCTTTTTCATCGAGCGTGTCGAGCAGCTCCTGCGTGGACTGCGAAGCGTGGTCATACACCCGATTCAGCGCTTCTTGCAGGACCGGTTGCGGGACGATCACCGGCTCAATCCGCGCACCGAAAAGCAGGCGCAAATCGTCAAGCGCGGCAAGCTCTCGCGGATTGGCCACGGCTACGGTCACCGCGCCATGCTGCTGAGTCAATGGCAAAAGTTGATATTGTTTGGCGAACGCAAGCGGGACACGGGCCAGGAGTTCTTGCTGATGCTCATCCCCATTCGCTGTCGTGCGATAGGGAAGCTGATAGAACGTCGCTTGCGTGCGCGCCCACGCAGCGGCATCGAGCGCACCAAGTTCGCGCAACGCTTCGCCGAGGTCTTTCTCCTCACGCAGGCGCTCTTTCGCTCGGGCTAGGATGTCGGCAGGGACCCCTGCCTCTTGGATGAGAATATCCTCCACAGACCTCACAACCACCTCCACACAGAAGGGAAGATACACCGAGAGCAAGTCTCAGGCAAGCCTTGAAGAAGTCCGGGGCAAGTCGCGGAGAAGTCTAGACCAAGTCGCGGACTCTCTCCCATTCAGTCAGCATGACTCAGCCCTCAGTTCTGATTCCTTAGTGATGTAAGGCTTCGTTGACTGCGGCAGGATTTCGGGCAATGACCGTCAGATAGGCGCGGGCGGCGGCGTCTGGTTCCTTGCGGCTTTGTTCCCAATCCCGCAACGTACCAAGTGGGATATGAAACCGCGCGGCAAACTCTTCTTGCTTTAACCCCAACGCACGACGAATAATCGCGACCCGCGGAACACGTTTCATCTGTTTCATATCTTCGGGTCGTAAAGGCTGTGTGTCCGGGTCTTTGATGGCCGCCGCGTGATGCTCCGCGTCGGTCATCGCGTCAAAGCGCGTCCAATCCTGCGTGGGCGTTTTCTTAGAAGCGGTTTTCTTCATGGTATATGCGCCGTTCGTAGGGTTCGGCTTTCCGTGCCGAAATAATCCGGATTTTGTCCCGCCTCATTGTATACGCGACATACAACAAGCGGTTTTCCACCATACCGAGAATGACATGTCGGGCAATGGCATTAAGTGAAGGGGGAGACTGTCATTGCGAGGAGTCGGACGACGAAGCA
>CAMBFS010000003.1 GCA_945865755.1 Klebsiella pneumoniae | reverse complement strand
CCTGCTCACCATGGTTCGCAGTGGTCAGCTCTCCTCTTCAACGGTGCGCATTACTCTCGACCTCACCGGACGCGCCACCTATCGAATACTTGACCTCCGGTCCCCGTATCAAGTGGTGATTGTCTTGCGGCGGGCGTCCGCTCGTCCATCATCCCACGACGTTGACGTCCCCTCACTCACGCAGAGACGCGGAGACGCGGAGCTGAGGACTCAGACGGAACGAGCCCCTCGGGTTGAACCTTCCCCACCACCAGCACCGCCACTGCTAAGATCAGACGCAGCGGACGAGGAGTCGGAGCCAACACCGGAGGTATCACCGTCAGTTCCTCAACCGCAATCTGGGCGTCGCTATCGCATCATGCTTGATCCGGGACATGGTGGTCACGATCCTGGAGCTCATGGGCGCCACGACATTTGGGAAAAACATGTCGTACTGGCGATTAGCAAGCGGCTCGCGAATAAATTACAAGACCGCCTGCCGGTCGAAGTCCTGCTCACCCGGAGTCGCGACGTCTTTATCTCACTGCCAGGGCGTACCGCCAAGGCCAATGCGGCGAAAGCGGACCTCTTCATCTCGATTCACGCCAATGCGAGCCCCAACAACGAGACCCACGGCATCGAGACCTATTACTTGAACAACACCAATGATCGCGCGACCCTGCGGTTGGCGCGGCTCGAAAATCGCGATCTCGCGCGTGACGGCCAGAAGCGACGTGGCAATGATCTCGCGCTGATTCTCAGTGACCTGATCCAAACTGGCAAATCGGAAGAGTCCATCGCGCTCGCGAAATCGGTCCAGCGCGCGCTTGTCAATCAAGCGCGCAGCCACTATCCTGACGCCCGCGATCTAGGCGTGAAAAAGGGTCCCTTTTATGTCCTGGTTGGCGCGCACATGCCGTGTGTGCTGGTCGAGACCGCGTTCCTCTCGCACGCGCTTGAAGGAAAACGTCTGGGCACCGCCGCATATCAAGAAACCCTGGCGGAGGGCCTCTTCCAAGGGATCGCGCGATTCTTGCGAGACAATGCCACCGGTGATTTGTGAGGTTTCTCCATGACAACAGATGCAACACTTTCGCAGGCAACCCCCACGTCTGTCGCGATTGCCCTTCCGCCACTGCCACCAGGCAACTTGGATGAGGCGACGGCCCCCCCCCTCAACCTGCGTGCGATCAGCAAGGAATATCACGCGCGGGTGCTCGTCGAGCTCGCCAAACAGCATACCGCGGGCGTGACTGGCAGTGGGATTGTCACGCTCTACACGCGGCACATCGATCGCTTGGTTCAGTACCTCTTCGCCGCCGCTTCCCAAATCTATGCCCAGCGCAATCCGCGGCTCAATCAACGCTGCACCGTTTTGGCGCAAGGCGGCTACGGTCGCGGGGAACTGAACCCCTATTCCGACATCGATCTGCTCTTCTTGTACCACTGGAAAATCACGCCTTACGTCGAAACCATCTGTGAGACTCTCTATTATAGCTTGCTTGACGCCGGATTCGTGGTGGGGCATGCCGTGCGGAACATCCGGGAATGCGTCCGTCTGGCCAACCAAGACTTCCAGGTCAAAACCTCCTTGATCGACTACCGCTATTTATGTGGCGATGAACCATTAGTGGGCGAGTTTACCACCGCGCTGGAGCGAGAGATCGTCAATAAAAATGCCGACCGGTTCTTTCAAGAAAAAGCCCAGGAAAGCCAAGATCGACATCGGCGTTATGGGGACTCGATTTACACTCTGGAGCCCCACCTCAAGGAAGGCAAAGGCGGACTCCGCGATTTGCACACCGCCGGGTGGTTGGCGAAAGTGAAGTTCAAAATTCGCGACTTCCGCGAACTCATTCCCAAAGGAGTGCTCGCGGCCGCCACGCTCAAGGAAGTGGAAGCCGCGCGCGATTTTCTGTGGTGGGTCCGCAATGCCCTGCATCTGTCCGAGCACGCGGAGCAAGACCTGCTCACCTTTGAGCGGCAGGATACCCTTGCTCCCGCGTTAGGCTTCGCCACTGTCCCCAGCTTTATGCGGGAATACTATCGCCACGCGACGACGATCTCCACCTTCTCGGAGGTCCTGCTTGAACGGTGCCGACCCACTCCACGGTTCTCTGGGTTTTTCAGTCGGCCAGGAGGACGAGAAATCCGTAACGGCGTACGTATTCTTGATGGCACCTTGGTCGTGTCAGATGCCGCAATCCTGACGACAGACCCGCTCAATACCATTACCGTTTTTCACGATGCGCAACGGCATGAGGTGCGGATCGCGCGTGACACGCAACGTCTACTCGCGGACCACGTTCAACAACTGCCCCCAGCCTTGGGTGATACGCCAGAAGCACGTGCGGCGCTCTTTGCCGTCCTCGCTTGGAAGCAGCGAGTGTCCTCCACTCTCACGACCATGCACAATCTGGGCGTGCTCGGCTGGCTCTTACCGGAATTTGGTCGGCTGCGCTGGCAAACGCAACGCGACATGTACCATTTCTTCACGGTCGATGAGCACTCGTTGCGTGGCATCGTCGAACTAGAGCGGTTGCGCAATGGCGAGTATAAAGCGGACCATCCGCTGTTAACGCAGGTCATTCGCGAAATTGATAAAATTGAATTTCTGTTCCTCTCCATGCTCTACCACGATGTCGGCAAAGGCCACGGCCATGACCATGATAAACGAGGCGCCGCGATGACCCAAGCCACCGCGGCGCGCTGGCAACTGCCGCAAGACGAGGCGTATGAATGGCACTTCCTCGTCCAACACCATTTACACATGTCCGCTATCGCTCAACGGAAGGACCTCTCCGACGAAACCGTGATCGCGGAATTTGCCCGCATGGTGGAAACCCCCGCGCTGCTCAAGAAGCTCTATCTCTTGACCTTCGCCGACATGAAAGCGGTCGGCCCCAAGGTCTGGAATCCGTGGAAAGGGGGGCTGCTTGATGAACTCTATCTGCGCACCCTCGAATGGCTTGAAACTGGTGAGCCGATCGAGGAGAACCGTGACGCGCGACTCGCTCGTCGCAAGGATCGGCTGCTCCACGCGCTGCGCGCCACGGCTTCCCCCGACGCCATCTCCACGTTTCTCGGCGCGATGCCAGAGAGCTATTTGTTATCGACACCAGAGGAAGCGATTCCCCGTCATTTTCAGCTTGTGACCCGCTTCACCCAATCCGAGAATGGCAGCGCCGAGCCCTACCGGGCCACGCTGCTCCATTTCCCCGAACGGGAATACAGCGAGTTGACGATCGTGACGCAGGACCGCCCTGGTCTGTTTGCGATGCTCACCGGCGTCCTCGCCACTGCGGGATTGAGTATTGGCGGAGCGCGGATCACCACCAGTCACGACGGGCTGGCGTTGGATGTCTTCCAGATTTCGCATGCCGACCGACAAGAAATGGTGCTGGATGCCGATACGTGGACGCTGATTTATGCGCGCCTAGAGGAGGTGCTGCGCGGAAAACGGACGCTCGAAGATCTTGTCCGCTCAAACCGCTCCTCACCCTTTCTCCATAAGCGCGCATCCCGCTATGGCACGGACGTGGAAGTCGATAACACCAGTTCCGCCAATTACACCGTGATCGACATTACCGCGCCGGATCGCATGGGACTGCTCTTCTCGGTGACCCATACGCTGTTCACGCTGGGACTGGTGATTCACTTGGCCAAGATCAACACGAATGTGGACCATGTGTTGGACGTCTTTTATGTGACGGAGCGCAACGGTGGGAAAGTCGCCAACCCGGACCAGCTTGCGGGTCAACTGCGTGAGCAGCTCCAGGTTGTTCGGGGAGCCGCGTAATGAGGGATCAACAATCGCCAGGCTCTTCGCCATCCGCGCACGATACGCAAGTAGACCAGTTTCTCGCGTATCTTACCGTCGAGCGTGGACTCTCGCGGAACACCATTGAAGCCTATTACCGGGATCTCGCCGAGTTCTGTCGCTATATGGCGACCCAGGCGGAACCGACACTGCGGACCGCCGGGTCTCGCCACCTGGTGGGATTCCTTGGCACGTTACGAGATCGTGGACTCTCCGCCCGGAGTCAATCCCGCATCCTAACGACCCTGCGACGGTTCTACCGCTTTCTCGAACGAGAAGAGGCACTGCCGGGCAGTAACCCAACTTCTCACTTACTCTTACCAAAGATTGGACGACACCTGCCGCAAGTCCCGTCGCGTCAGCAAGTCGATGCCGTGTTGGACCGGCCAGATGAATCCACACCGACCGGGGTCCGCGATCATGCGATGCTAGAATTGCTCTATGCGACGGGATTGCGCGTGTCGGAACTCGTGGGGCTGGAGGTCAAGCAACTCCATCTCGAAGCGGGGTTCGTGCGGGTGCGGGGCAAAGGGGGACGGGAACGGGTGGTGCCGGTAGGGTCGAGCGCGAAGGACAAATTGGAGCAGTATTTCTCGGCGGCGAGGCCACAATTATTGAAAGGGCGGACCAGCGCGTATGTCTTTCTCTCACGCGTGGCCAAGCCACTCTCCCGCCAGACCTTTTGGAAACTGTTGAGGGACTACGCGCTGCAAAGCCCGGAAGGCGGTAAATTCAACCCGCACGCCATGCGCCATGCGTTCGCCACGCACCTCCTCGACGGCGGCGCGGACCTCCGTGCCGTCCAAGCGATGCTCGGACATGTGGATATCACCACGACGCAGATTTATACGCATCTCACCAGTGAACGGCTGCGCGAAGTGCACAAAAAGTTCCATCCGCGCGGATAGGGAGATAGTCTCAGGCCAGTCCCAAACAAGTCTAGGACAAGTCTCAGGCCAGTCTCGGAGAGGGCAACGGGACTCAGCGTGTGGAGTCCGAAAGGCCCTCTCTCGGCTGGGCAATGGTATGAAGTTCGAGGGCTCCGAAAATTCCCTCTCCCGGCTGGGAGAGGGCTAGGGTGAGGGGGATTGAAGTGATCCCTTCCTTATTTATTGCCGAAATCGCTTGCCCGGTGCTGGCGGATTTTCCGGTGGCCCAGCGAAACACTGGGCAATGGACATCCACGTGGTCGCCGTCGCACCCGTCACTTGCAATGTGGTATCAGCGATGTTCCGTACCTGAGTCACGACCTGACAGAATTCAGCGGCTTTCCCCTCGATCCGGTTCTCTGATTGCGCCGGGAGGTTCCACTCCCAAATTGCTCCTGATGGCGCCGTCAGTCGGAGGTACGGTGGATCGGTCGGCACGGGTTGACCCCGATTGGTAAACGTCCAACCAAAGGTGTTGACCCCCAAGACGGCGATGTTTTGGATACGATCTTCTTCGTTGCGCACTTGGCCAAGTAGATCGTAAACGGCTTGGCCATGCGCCCAGGTTTCCATGAGTCGGGCGGTAATACTGGAGCGCACGCTCATGTCAGGACCCGCCCATTTGACGCGCTTTTTCGGATCGGCGACAAGGAATCGCTCGGTCATCTCCTGGTAGAACTCACGCCAGCGCTGTAACAGGGCGCGGTTCTTGGTGCCATCAAGCCAGGCGTTGGTCGCCGCTCTATTGGTACCGCGTTGTTTGATTTCCTCCATCCAGCGCCGCAGGAACGCCGTGAAGGCATCGCTATCTCGCAGTGACAAATCGGCGAGATAGTTGCCAAAATGAAGGTGCGCGACCACATCGTGCATCGTCCACTCCTTGAATTGGGTTTTTCGGTCCCAGTCCTGATCCACTAACGGATCAAGGAGCGCGAAGAGTGCGTCACTTTCCTCGCGAAAGTCTATGGCTTGTTGGAGCATGTTTCCTCCTGAGTTGGCGATTCAAGATAGGTTTCCGTCTTTCTCTCGCCGTGTGGCCTCGTCAGTGCTTATGGGGCCAGATCACGTATTTTTAGGTTTCCGCGGAACCGTCGCCACGCCGTGGTCAAGTGGAACGGTCTTTTTTGCTCCACCCCGCCTTCGTTCTTGTATTTTCACAATCTGGGCAACGGCTCGAAGCGTATCATTGACGGCCTCACGATTTGGAAAAAACCGGGCCACGTCGGGATCAAGTACCACGACATTGGTTCCTTCGGCATAACGGTGCGCGTACTTTCCGCGGATTCCTCCGGTAAAGTCATAGTGATCGCGCATTTCGTCGTCTTTAAGTGTCCGCTTCTTCATATTTTCTCCGCTCATGATGGTCCGCCAGCCTTGCACTGATGAGGCGGTTTGTCTCGCCGTCTTCCGTGTGTACCACGACGAGGAGACGCTGGCGATTCGAGAGTCCCATCGTTATCCAGCGTTCTTCGTCCTGCGAATGATCGGGGTCAGGGATGGTGATGGAGAGGGGGTCGGCAAAAACGGTAGACGCTTCAGTGAAATCGACCCCGTGCTTTCGTGGATTGCGCCGGGCTTTCCGGGGGTCCCATTCAAACTTGATCGACATTGAGGTCGATTAAGGCAGACCAGGCGCATAGTGGTCAAGGGCTTAACACGCTCAGTCGCTGTTTGCCATTCAACCGAATCCTGGGCGCATTCACCCCGAACCGCAATCGGGCGGCGGTCGTCCTTCGCGCTGTGGGTTAGACCGTTTCGGTGCCTGACACATAGTGCAGGAAACCAAGTGCTTGCTGTTTGTCCTTGAAAACAGCTTCGATCTCATCGCCGTTGCTATATCGGACAATGACTTCGTATTCCCGGAATACACCATGCCGTGGTGTAACTTCATCATATCCTCGGATGAAACTGACCGCCTCTTCCATGCTTGTGAACTCGCTCTGGTGGCCGTGGAGTGGAATCACGATAACCCGGTCGACTGTTCGGTCGAGCGTGGCTTGCAGCTCCGTGAAAAATCGATCCATCAATGCTTGGTTACCGCGGATAAGATGCTGCTTGAGGGCAGCTCTTTTTTGGCGAGTGAGCCTCTCGATTTTTTTGATTGTTTTCTTGAAATCGGCATCTGGGGTTTCTTCGTCAAACGCGGCATTGAGCCCGATGGAGGCAAACGCTTCGACAAGGCTACTGTATGGAAATAATGTGACCTCAAATCCGGAAGAGCGCATTTGCGTCAAAGCGCCTTCCGTGAAGACTCCCGCCAGGATCGCACCAAGGAAGGGTTTGTCCCATGCGTACCTTTCGGCAACGGGGAGGATAGCGCCTTGAATCTCCTGGGCTTTATTCCTTGAGTGTTTTGTGTAACGTCGCCATGCCGCTTCTATAAAAGCCAAGGGGCGACCCCGTTTTTCCTTGGTCCCGCCTTTCTCAATCACAAAATCGAGATCGTGAGCGTTGCCAAACTTGTCTTGCCAACTGACCTTCTTCCCCTCACGGGCTGCCCCTCGTTCGCCTTTGCTATCGAGATAGAGACCTCGTTGATCGCAAAAGTCTTGGAGTTGCGGACCGATGATCTCCTCAAGGAGGTCTCCGATAATTTGTCCAAACTTATGCGAGGGCGAACCTGCCACTTGTGGTTAGCCCTTGATCCATAGGCGGCCTTCATGAAGCGGAACTCGATGTTTGCGGTTCTTCCACTTCACGTTCCGATCTCTGACCTTCTCAAACGAGAAGGTCTCAAACCCCGCGGCGACCGCAAGACGACCGAGCCAAACATCGGCTGGCACATAGATCCCATAAGGAGCGGAGTCGCCGACCACGAAGCACAGTTGCGCTCCGGGTTTGCAGGCCGCACGGAGTTGCCTCAGTATCTTCGCCATATCCACGAAATACGCGGCCACCATCGTGTGGTAGGTCTTTTTTCCTCCTTTCGTCATCCTGATGGTTTCCAGTTGGCCACACACGGTGGCCAACTCTCCCCGAATTGGCGCGAGGGACACATCTTCCAGCAGCTCCGCGAGATTGGCCCGTTCGGCGGCGGTATGCTGAGAACACGACCGAATAATGAACCGCCGTACCGCGTGTTGGAGGTCGCCCCAGGAAGAAACCTCCCCCCAAAAGGTCATCTCCAGTCGTGTCGCATCGGCGTAATCATAGTTATTCGGGTATGGCGGTGAGGTGATAACCAAGTCGACAGAGTGAGCGGCAATCGGAGCGGGTTCCCTCGCATCCTGTAAAGACATCGTGGCCGTTTGGCGGAATCCCGCCCGTTTCGCGAAATCCATGTCGGCGATCAGCTCCGAGACTTTGGCCTCAAACGCATGAAAAGGATCAAGGAAAGTCGCTTTCCGTTTATTGGGCAGAACGTACTGCCATTGGGCGGTGCCGACGTGACTACACGAGCGCAGGATAGCGGTCATCGCAAGCCAGATGAGCTGCCACTCGGCGGAGTCTTGTCGAGTCTCCACGTAGCAGTCTCGCAAGGCAATAAGCCGCTCAATCGTTTCCGGAGTAAAACACTTGGTCAGGAGGTCCGAAAGTTGGGGGGGGACGCGCGGCTTTCTTGCTTTCGCTCGACTGAGAAAGAGCGTCGCGTCCTTCAGCAAGCGCTGTTCGTCAAGGTGCCACAATAACTTCGCGGCGGCGATGCGATAAACAAATGGGTGGCTCTCGTATCCATGTACGACAGCGCCCGCTTTCTCCGCCGCAAGGAGTGTCGTGCCTGACCCGGCGAACGGATCAAGCACCACTGGCGGCTTCGATGATGGAAAATCCTTGATCGTCTGTTCCACCCATTCGGCGGAGAATCCAGCGGAATACCGAAACCAGCGATGGATTGGTAATCGCATGTTATCGGTAAACGTACCGGACCGGCTTTCCTGCCGTTGTGTGGGGGCTCTTTCTCGGTCGAGGAGAAAGCGGGGACCTCCAAAAAGGTCGAGCTGGCTAAAACTATTCATCTCGTCAACTTCGCTCCCTTCCGCCCCCTACATCACCACCACGCTCCGCGCGACTTCGCCTTTTTCGAGCGCCGTCATCGCCACGTTGACTTCATCAAGCGTATACGTCCGGGACACCAGCTCATCAATCTTGAGTTTCTTCTTCATGTACAGATCAATCAGTCGCGGCATGTCCACGTGCGGATGGCAGGAGCCATACACTGACCCCTTGATGATCTTTTCCGTCAACAGACTCGACGCGGGAATCGTAACCGTGTCCTCGCGTGATGGAGCGCCAACCACGATGGTCGTCCCACCTTGGCGCGAGCAGGCATAGGCTTGCTCAATGGTTTTCCCGAGCCCAATCACCTCAAAGGCGTAATCGGCGCCGCGCCCTTCGGTCAGGCTTCGCACGGTCTTGACTAAATCTTGTTTGCCGGGATTGATCGTATGGGTCGCGCCAAACTGTTTCGCGTACTCCAGCTTGCTGTCCATGAGATCAACACCGATGATCGTCGCCGCGCCGGCCAACCCGCAACCTTGAATCGTATTCAGCCCGACACCGCCGCAGCCGATGACCACGCAGCTCGTGCCCGGTTGCACCTTGGCGGTATTGATGGCCGCGCCCACGCCGGTCATTACCGCACAGCCCACCAAACAGGCTTTTTCCAGCGGTACATCGTTGGCTATTTTGATACAGGACGATTCCGCGACCACAACATACTGCGCGAAGCTCGACAGGCCCGCCATGTGATGAATCGGTTTGCCGTTCTTCTTGAGCCGCGTGGTCCCATCCAGCAGCGTCCCTTTGCCCATCGTCATGCGCATGTTGTCGCACAGCACCGGGCTGCCAACCGAGCAGTAAAAGCAATGGCCACAGTAGGGAGCGAACGATAACACGACGTGATCGCCAGGTTTGACCATCGTCACGCCAGGTCCAATCTCCTCGACAATCCCCGCGCCCTCGTGCCCAGGCACCACCGGCAACGGGGAACGCAATACGCCATGAATGACCGAGTAGTCGCTGTGGCACACGCCGTTAGCGACTACTTTGACGCGGACCTCACCACTCTTGGGGTTATCGAGATCGACATCTTCGACTTTCAATGGGGTTTTCAGTTCGTACAAGACGGCTGCTTTCATCGCGAATCCTCCCTATTCCTAAAATTCTTCATTTTGAATTCTTCATTCTTCATTCCCTCAGCACCGAGCTTTCGAGAATTTTCGTTGACGCGGTCTGCGGATCAATTTTGCCCTCGCTGACTTCCTCCAGGAAATGGGCGAAGGCGGCGTCCGTGCGGGATTTGATCGTGAGGCGTCGTCGGACTTCGTACTCAACCCGCCACAGCAATTCCTCGCGGCGTCGCTCTTTCCGTCGCCGGATCAATTCCCCACTGTCAGTGAGGAACTGATGATGCGTCTCGATCGCTTGGAACAGCTCCTTGAGCCCCACTCCGGTGAGCGCTTGCGTGGGGAGCACCGGAATGCGCCATTGTGGTCGGTCGGCTTCGGATGTGGGGCGATTACTATATTTGAGTTCGAGCATGAGGCTCAGTTCGGTCTGCATCCGCGCCGCGCCATCACGATCCGCTTTGTTCACCACGAAGATGTCGGCGATTTCCATCAACCCGGCTTTCATCACCTGCACCCCGTCACCCGCTTCCGGGACGACCGCGACCAAGACCGTGTCCGTCGTCCCCATGACATCCAGTTCGGTCTGACCGACGCCGACGGTCTCCACGAGCACATAATCGCGCCCAAAGGCGTCGAGCAGCTTGATGACATCCTTGGTGGCGCGGGCGAGTCCGCCGTGGCTTCCGCGGGTGGCCATGCTGCGGATAAAGACGCCCTTATCGAGATAATGTTGGGACATGCGGATGCGGTCGCCCAACAACGCACCGCCGGTGAACGGACTGGAGGGATCAATCGCCACCACGCCGACTGTTTTGCCCGCCTTCCGCATGAGCGCGGCGAGGTGGTCCACTAAACTCGACTTGCCCGCTCCAGGCGGGCCGGTGATCCCAATGGTGAAGGCTTTCCCCAGCCGTGGGGCCAGCGCTTCCAGAATGGGGCCGACCTCTTTGCCTTCCCGTTCCATTAACGTCATCAGGCGGGCCAACGCGACCTCATCACCGGCGAACATCTTGTCCAACAGTTGTGTCAGTGTAATAGCCATGTGGGTTGCGGCATCTCCTTGTCTCTGGGGGTTGGTAGTTCGTAACCGTTTGCTTCCGTTCCCACCAGTCCCTTGCTTTCAGCACCGCCCCTCTCCTAGCAGACAACTGGCGCTTCCTTAAGGGAGGCCGATCGTGTCAATGCCGCGGAGGTTTGCTATAGGGATACGGAAAGTTTTGGGTTTCGGGTTTCGAGGGGGCAGTATGGAATGGGATACGTTGCGTTTTGAGAAGGAAGGGCCGATTGGCTTTTTGACGCTTGATCGTCCGGCATCGCTGAATGCCGTCAATGGTCAACTGATTCTCGACTTTGAGGAAGCGTGCAACACGATTCGGGCGGATACGGAGACTCGCGTGATTATCCTCAAGGGAGAAGGGCGCGCGTTTTGTTCGGGGATGGACCTGCAAGCGGCGGCCAATCGTCCGGCGACTGCGGAAGCGATGAATGCGACGTGGAGCCCGTGGCAACGCGCGCTCGACCTCTTCACGCATCTGGACCAACTGACCATTGCGTCGGTGCAAGGGCCGTGTCTTGGGGCGGGCATGGAACTCTTTTTGGCGTGCGATTTTCGTGTCGCGGCCACCAATGCCTTTTTCGCCATCCCCCAGGTGTTATACGGCGCACCTCCCGATACTGAACCGATCTATCGGTTGCCACAACTGATTGGCCTGGCGAAAGCCAAGGAGCTTGTCATCCTTGGCGAACGGTTCGATGCCACCCAAGCGGAGCATTTAGGATTGCTCACGCGCCTGGTCGCGCTCGATCAGTTGGGCGCGGAAACGCAGAAACTCGCCGACCGCTGCCTGAAACTGGGGAGCAAAGCGGCGGCCTGCGCGAAACATCTGCTCACCCGCACTTGGGACCTCGACACGGAGACCCTCACCCGCGAGATTGAACAGGCTCGCGCCATTTCAGTGTCCACTGGCGAGTTTTCCGAATCGATGCACGTCTATCGCGAGCAGCGCAAGCCACGGGTGTAACTCCAGCAGCGCCACAACGCAAAGCGCCTAGACAGGAAAATACTTTGTCGTTACGGTTTATCTCCATCCATTAGCAACAAGAGGGAGCTATGCGAACGATAGAAACGACAGCAGTGGTGACAGGAGACGGAAAACTCACCATCAGTTTACCCACGAACATAGCACCAGGCGAGCATCGGGTTGTTGTCGTCATTGATACGACACACACGAGGCTCTCTCCTGAACGGCTTCTCAAGCCTCCGCTGAAACTGGCCACTTGGAAGTGGGAAGCGTGGCCTGAAGAATGCACGTTCCAACGGGAGGACCTGTATGGAGACTACGGACGTTGATCGGCTGTTTGTTGATACCAACATCCTGATCTATGCCACGAATGAGGCCTCGCCCTGGCACGAGGTAGCCAACACCGCCCTCCAGACGGCCCGGCAACGCGGCGTTGACTTGATTCTCAGTCCCCAGATTCTCCGGGAATATCTCGCGGCGGCGACCCGGCCCGCCAAAACCGGGACCCTTTCCTTACCAAAAATACTGGAAAATTTTCGGACTTTCCAAACGGACTTTACCGTTGTCGAGGAAACAAAATCCGGATTGGCTTTCTTAGCCGAGTTCTTACGGACGATCCCCCTTGGCGGGAAACAAATCCACGACGCCAACATCGTGGCGACGATGTTAACCTACAACATTCCGAGCTTGCTTACCCACAACACCGACGACTTTAAGCGGTTTGCCGGATACATCACCGTTGTCCCACTGATGGCAAGCCCCTAACGGTCAATACGGTCACTCTCGTTAGTAAGACATTGGGCAAGGACTTGAAATCCAGCGGCAGGTAGTCATGTCGTATCTGTCGTATCCGCCTGCAAAAAAATTTTGACGAACAAAATCGGTAATCGGGGTCTTGCAGAGACGTCCCGCCGGGGCCTCTCTACGCTGAGGGTATTACCGAACTTGGGCGTCAAAATTCGCGAGTTGCATCAGCCCTTACGAGTAAGCGAGAATTGCAATATGCGCGACCTCACTCTCCGTTTCATCAAGGAACTCCGTACCGCCGGTCTGCGTATTTCCATCAGCGAAAGCATGGATGCCCTGCGCGCGGTCGCGGCCATTGGGATCGAACGCGACATGTTCCGCGAATCACTCGCCGCCTGTTTGGTCAAGGAAGAGGACGACCGCGGTGTCTTTGACGAGACCTTCGTTCGCTTTTTCGCCGGGCCTGCCGCGCAACAGCGTGGGAAGCACCACGAACACGGTGGTGAGCAAGGCGAAAAACGACAGGCGAAAACAGAGGGAGTCGGGGGGCGCCCTCAAGAACAGCCACAACAAGAACAGCCACAACAGCAACCGCGCCCAAGCCAAAAACCTCTATCGTCATCATCGCGGCACGCGGAACGACCCGCCCAACAACAACCCACACCTCAATCCGCGCAGGCAGAGGTGGCCGAGGAAGAGTCCACGACTGGACACCAAGCAGAACAAGACCAAAACGGCTTCAAAGCGCGACGCGCACGTCAGAAAGCCTTGCTGGACAAACCATTCAGCGCATTTGATGCGCGGGATGTGGAAGCAAGCAAAGAGTTAGTGGAGCAGCTCGCGCGACAGTTTCGGGGTCGTTTGAGTCGTCGTTACAAACGGAAGAAACGCGGGCGGCTCGACTTTCGTCGTACCATCCGTGCCGCGATTCCACGCGGTGGAGTCGCCATCGACTTGCGATTTCGTGGACGCCGCCCTGGAAAGCCGGACCTCCTCGCGCTGTGCGATCTCTCCGGCTCGGTCGCGCTCGTAAGCGATTTCCTCTTGGCCTTGTTGTCTCCAGCCTCCGCGTTTTTTCGCCGGGTGCGGACCTTCGCCTACGTGGATCGTTTATGTGAAGTGTCATTTGAGCATGGGCATGTCGTGCCGCATGCCGAAATGGACCTCTATGCACGCTCGGACTTTGGCCAAGTACTGCAACATTTTTGGCGGGATATTGGCGAACAGGTGCTGACTCCGCACACGGTCGTGCTGATTCTCGGTGATGCGCGCAATAATCGTCGTCCACCACGACCAGATTTGCTCACCCGCATGCGTGCCCAGGTGAAGACACTGGTTTGGCTCAATCCTGAAGCGCAGGAGCGGTGGAATACCGGAGACAGTGTGATCGGTCTCTACGCCCGCGCGAGTAATGAGGTCCTCCCCTGTGGCAACCTGCGGGAGTTGCTCGCCGCGCTGAATCAGGCAATGTAGAAAACAAAAATTCAGTAACAAGCCAGGGAAACGAGGAATCGGGGGAAAAGGGGAAATGGGTCAAAGGGGAAATGGGAGAAGAAAGATTCTCAAATATATTTTTCCTTTTAACCGTTTACCCTTTTAACCGTTTACCCCTTTCCCCGGTTCCCGGTGTTTTGAGGAACATGACATGGAACACACGCCGCCCCACAACGCCAATCTGCCCGCCGTCCCGCTTGCGCTCGAAGGCTGGAGCATCCTTCACCAAATGTTTCGCGTGCGCTGGCCCGCGTGGAAGGCGCTTTCCGCCACGGAACAGCAACGTGCGCTCGAAGACGCGACGGCCACGTTCACAAAGATGGAGCAAGGGGAGGGACCAAGTGCGCTCTTCTCCATGGTTGGGCATAAGGGCGATCTCTTAGTCCTGCATTTCCGTAGGACCTTTGATGATCTGAACGCCGCCGAACTCCAACTTGCCCAACTGCGACTGGCGGAATTTCTCGAACCGACGACATCGTACTTATCCGTTGTCGAGCTTGGGTTATACGACGCGAGCACGCGGCTGTACCTTTCCTTGCAAGAGAAAGGGATTCAACCAGGCACGGCGGAATGGCAACAGGCGATTGATGCGGAATTGACCCAGCAGCGCCGTGCCGCCACACCGCGCCTATGGCCGAAAATCCCCGCGCGCCGCTATCTCTGCTTCTATCCAATGGATAAGAAGCGAGGCGAACACAAGAACTGGTATCAAGCCCCGATTACTGATCGACACCTGATGATGCGCGACCACGGGATGATCGGACGCAAATATGCTGGTCAGGTGACGCAGATTATTTCCGGCTCGATTGGTTTCGACGACTGGGAGTGGGGTGTCGATCTGTTCGCCGATGACCCGTTGGTGTTCAAGAAACTGGTCTACGAAATGCGCTTTGATGAAGCGAGCGCGGTGTATGGGTTGTTCGGCACGTTCTACGTGGGGTTACAGTTCCCGGCAAAAGAACTAGGGACATTTCTCGCGGGGAAGGCTCCGGCGTTCGCGGCGGCATAACGCAGACCGTCCAAGGTCCAAGTCTCAAGTCCCGTAGCCCGGATGGAACGGAGTGGAATCCGGGATGCTCCGTGGATTTCCCACCCACCTCCCTGGATTTCGCTCCGCTTCATCCAGGCTACTCGCTGCCCAATAGTGGCGGAGATGATGACGACAGTTCGAGTGTGGTCGCGCTGGCGGCGGACCCGGTGGATCACACGGCGTGGGTGGCGCGGGATGCGACGCTACGCCATTACCGTCTCACCGGCCAAGTCGTCCACACGCGCACTTTTGGCACGACCCGGTTGCGGGCGCTGGTGCTGTACACCGATTTGTTGCCGCCGACGCTGAGTTTTCTCACGCCAGCGGCGGGCGCGGTGCTGAACACGAATCGTCCGCCGTTGACGCTGAGCGCGAGTGATCGCGGCCAAGGAGTGGACCCCAGCACGCTGCAACTGCGGGCGAATACGGTGGTGTTTCCCAGCCCCTGCACGATCACGCCGCCAGAGTTGGCCTGCCGCCCAGGCAGCGCGTTACCGGAAGGGGCGGTGGCGCTGAGCGCGACGGTCGCGGACTTCGCGGGCAATGTGTCGCTCCCGGCGACGCGACAGGTCACGATTGACACGACACCGCCGGCGGCCCCACAGAGCGGGCGCATCACCGTGGGGACGGTGAGCAACGGACAGGTGACGGTCAGTGGCACGGCGGGCAGTGTGGAAGGTGGTAGTCAGGTGCGGATCACCAACGCGCGCACAGGACAGGTCTCGACGGTGACGGCGGCTGGTGATGGGAGTTTTACCGCGACAGTGGCAGCGCAAGCGGGAGACTCATTTTCGGTGATTGTGCAAGATGCGGCGGGGAATGCTGGTCCGGGAATCACGCTTCAAGTTGCCAGAGCGCTCAACGTCCAGATTACTGCGCCAACGAACGGCAGCAGCGTTCCCACCGGCATGGTAATGGTGCGCGGAATAGTGACCGGAGGCGGCCCTGATATGGGAGTGACCGTCAACGGTGTTGTTGCTGCTGTACAAGGGGAGAATTTCGCGCTGCTCGTTCCCGTGACCACTGTTACAACAACCTTAACCGCGCAAGCGACGAGGGCGGGAGTGAGTGCAGTGAACGATGAGATCACGATTACCCCGACTCTCCCTGCTGACAATGTCGCCCTTTTTCTGAGTGCGAGCGCGGAAAGCGGGCAAGCCCCCTTGCGCACAACCTTTACCCTGATTGCCCTCGGTTCCGTGAGTGCGCTGCCCACGCATGTGGCACTTGATGCAGATGGAGACGGGCACACCGACTTCGAGGGCGCAACCTTGGAGGAACAGTCCTTTACCTATTCGCAACCTGGGCTTTACTTCCCAACCGCGAGCGTTACCACGACACAAGGGAAACGCACAGTGCGCACTATTGTCCAAGTGTTCGACGCAAACGCACTGGACGCACTGTTGCAAGCAAAGTGGCACGCGCTCAAAGACGCCTTACAGCGGGAAGACATTGCGCAAGCGCTGACCCACATTGGGAGCAGGTCGCGTGCTCGGTATCAAGAGGTCTTCCAGACCCTGACCCCGCCGTTTCCAGACATTGACACCATTTTAACCACGATTCGCCTCCAGGAGATTCGGGACGGTGAGGCGCGCTATGAAATGCTCCGGCCTGCGGGCGCCATGACCAAATCTTTTGAGGTGCGCTTTCATATTGATGACGACGGAATCTGGCGGCTAACGAGCTTCTAAACCGCAGGGGAGGAACACATGCGACTTGGGACACGTACCTGTAAGTGGCTGGTAGGGACGTATCTGACCTTGCTTGGGGTGTGGTGGCTGATTATTTGGACTGACAATCTCATCGCGAAACCATGGAAAGGGCCGTGGAGAGCGCAAGTGGTGGATGCTGAAACGGGACATCCACTAGAAGGTGTCGTCGTGTTGTTTTGGTGGAGGCGCTGTTACTTGGGCGATGCGCACTGTGTGGGCACCTATTATGACTCCGAGGAGGTCGTGACCGGAGTAGATGGGCGGTTTGTCATCGCGGCGCGTCGCTCCCTGGTCCCGCTGTTGCCTTTCCTAACCCACTACGAAGGCCCAGAGCGAGTGATCTTCAAGCCGGGGTACGGACTCTGGTCTTTCCAGAGGCATCCGCTGGAAAAACTCCGGGAAAAGCTGCCACCCGCGGAGCAGCGTCGCCAAGTGGAGCAACACAGACCAATCCTTGAGCAATGGTATCACGAGCAATGGGCTCGCTTTGAGGGCGAGGGTGCGGTGATCGAGTTGCCGCCGCTCAAGACGAAAGAAGAGCGGTTAGATTTTTATCACGAATTCAATGAGGCCTCTGCAGTTCCATTGCAGCAAAAGCAGCACCTCAAGGAAGCCGAAATGGCTGAACGTGCCTTTCTTGGCTTCAGGAGATAGTTATGAAACAAGCCATAAAATTGCTTCTCTTCCTTCTGTGTGTTGGGGCTTATGAAACGGGACACGCATATAGACCAGATACACACCGAGCTATAGCCGAACAGGCAGCAAAGCCTGAGGTGTCACATGTTGATCAGATATTGAAAGACGAGTTAGGAATACCCGACGGTATTGATTCAATCTTCAAGGAAAAGACCCTACAAAAGTGGCTTGGCGAAGGGGCGGCACTCGAAGATTGGCCTCCCAGTCGGGTAACCCATCATTTCCATAATCCTTTCATGCCTTGGGAGTCGGCCGGGAAAACGCTCCTGCTGGGGTCGCAGTCTTCCATCGTCTGGCAGCAGAGCGCAGAGCAGCTCAGTAGTCTGGACGCCTGGGGAGTAGGCTTAGAGCGTGGCTGGCCGAGTGCGCGCCGTTACTACGAGCAAGCGTTGACTGCGGGCGCGCCAACCGACCGGGAACAGTGGTTTGCCGAAACCTTTCGAACGCTCGGGAACGCAGTGCATTTGATCCAAGACGCTTCGGTCCCCGCCCATACGCGTGATGACGCGCACATAGTCGTGGGGCCGGACAAGGATCCCTACGAACGGTGGGCGGAATATGCTCGGCTGGGAGAAGAGACAGATATTTGCAGTACCGGTGGACTTCATTGTTTTTTCGCGTTTCTCAACCAGTCGCCAGATTATCCTGCCGAGGAGCTGCTAACCGCGCCGTATGCCAACTCCCTCGCCCCAGTCCCCATCGCACGGCTTATTGATAGCGACACCTATACGGGCGCATTGGTCCCAAGTCTGTTGACCGGGTTCAACATTGGCCTTGCGGAATATTCGAACGCGAACTTTGTCAGCGCCGATACTATTTTTACCGATTTTCCGTTACCACGAACCGAAGGGCTGGGAGCTGGCACTTTTGAGCCTGAAGAGGGAGGCTATCGGCGGTATTTCCCAAAGCTGGCCACGGACGGAGAACCGGTTCAGCGCTTTGTCGCGGAAGGGGTATGGTATGAACGGCTTGAGCAAAATCAAACACCCCCGCTACGTGGGGGCTACGTTCTCACGAATAAAGTCCATGAAGGGTATGCAAGAAAACTCCTGCCCCGCGCGGTGGGCTACAGCGCGGGCCTCATCAACTACTTCTTTCGCGGCAAGATTGCGGTCGTGGACGACAGCCAAAACCCAGGTTCGCGCGTCATCAAGAACGAAGGCAGCGAATTACTGAAAGGGACCTTCACGTTGTACTACGACGATGTGGACGGCAAGCGTCATCCCGTCGACCCGGACCCCAATGACAGCACCAAGGCCAAGCCGTGGCCGACGCCGGAGGCTGGGTTAGCCAAAGATCAAACTATGCCTCTGCCCGCCCTTGCTCCACCTTCGGTGCCCGCTCCCAAAACGCCCGGCGAGTATATGCTGGTCTTTCAGGGCGATATGGGGGAGGAGAAGGCGATTGCCGTGGCGGCTCGGAAAATCAATCTCCCCACGTCCTTTCTCTTGTACACCAGCCTGGGCACTTACCGTCCTCGCCCCTACCACGAGTGGAACACCTTTGGGCGCAGATGGCTGGGAGAGATTGGGCGATGGTGGGTGGGGATTTTGGGGGACGGGGTTCTATGTGCACGACCACCTCTTGCTTGACTCCGAGGGCATGAAATCGACCGACGGCGGACGCACTTTTGGGGAGTTCACCATTCCCGGGTTCGTTATAAAAGGTAACCTTGCCTATCTGGGAGGGACCGAATTGGTCGTCGATGGCTGCCTTGCGGGCTATACCGACATCTACACAGAGTGCGGCGTTCTCTATTCTCCAGACTTAGGAGCCAGTGCGACACTGTATGCTCATGGGCCGAGCTACCACATCAATCTTGCCGAAGGCCCATGGTATATTGGCAACGGCACACTGCTACGATCTGGAAAAGCTTACGCTTCGGCTCTAATCCCATTAGAGGAGCAATCACAAGGGCTCTACCGTTCCACGGACAAGGGGATCAGTTGGACGCGGTTCACTATCCTTCCCCACTGGATCATGTTCTGGCTGCCCTGGGCGATGACGTGGAACCAAGTCGAAGGACCCGGCAGTGTGCTCCTCACAGGGGGCATGAGGTTGGATTGTGACGGGTCTTCTTCACCAGGCTTGCCTGATTCTGGCGTATGGAAATCCACTGACAACGGAGCGAGTTGGCGTCTTGTTTTTCGCGATTATCCAGGCAACTACAAAGTTGTCAGCTCAATCGCGCTCTCACCAACCGGACAAGCAGTAATGAGCCTTGATGACGGGTCGCTTTACTGGTCCACCGATGCCGGAGACACGTGGACCTCGATTCCTACCCCAGATGGTAGCCAGGTTTGGAGCGTCATGTACCTGGGGAATCATATCCAAGGGAACTGAAGAGAATGTCGTGGACACTCACTTCTTGATCCCCCTCACCCTAGCCCTCTCCCAGCCGGGAGAGGGAACTTTCAGACCCCTCTGTCTTCCCACGAAATCCTCTTGTTTATCGACGCTCTTTCGCCTTTGACTCCCGCCTTCGTTCCCTTGCTCGGCTGAGCAAAAATCAGTAGGGTGCGGCGGACAGACAATCCGGCACGTCTGATTCGTGAAAAAAAAGGAGACACTATGCAACGAACATGGCAACGAGGTGTGACTGTACTGGTGGGCGGCCTGCTGATGGCGTTGCCCCTCTCTGGGCACGCGCAAGATGGCAAGAAAACCTACGATCTCAAACCCGTCACCGCCGAGCGGTTGCTCAAGGGAACGGACGATCCGTCCGCGTGGTTGATGTATGGCGGCAATTACGAGAGCTGGCGCTTTAGTCCGCTCACCGACATCAATCGCGAGAATGTGAAAAAGCTCCGCGTCGCGTGGATGTTCCAAACCGGTATCCCCACGCAGTTTGAAACGTCCCCAGTCATCGCCGACGGCATGATGTATATCACCACGTCTTACAACCATGTCTTCGCGCTGGATGCGGTGACCGGCGACCCGTTGTGGAAATATGACCATCCGCTGCCCGACGATTTACGGGTTTGCTGCGGACCAACGAATCGAGGCGTGGCGATCGCCGATGACAAGGTGTTCATGGGCACGCTGGATGCCCGCGTGGTCGCCCTCGACCGGAGGACCGGCAAAGTGGTGTGGAACGTGGAGATGGATAAATATGCCGACGGCTTTAGCTCCACCGTCGCGCCGCTCGTGGTCAAGGATAAAGTGATTGTCGGCATGTCAGGTGGGGAATATGGCGTTCGCGGGTATATCGATGCCTACGATGTCAAAACGGGTGCGCGCAAGTGGCGCACCTATACCGTTCCAGGAGCAGGAGAAAAGGGCGTCGAGACCTGGGCGGGCGACTCCTGGAAATATGGCGGCGGCCCCACCTGGGTCACTGGTTCGTATGATGCCGAACAAGATGTGCTGTTCTGGGCGGCGGGCAACGCGGCCCCGGATTGGAATGGGGATATGCGCGCGGGAGACAATTTGTACACCGACTCCGTGCTCGCGATGAATCCCGATACCGGCGCGATCAAGTGGCATTTCCAGTTCACGCCGCACGATGTGTGGGATTACGACGGCAATACCGATCTCTTTCTCGTCAACGTGGTGCGGAACGGGCAGAACGTCAAAGCGCTCGCGCAGCCGAACCGTAACGGCTTCATGTATGTGTTGGATCGCACCACCGGGCAATTTCTCCACGGCTCGCCGTATGTCGAACAGTTGAACTGGGCCAAAGGGCTGGATGAAAAAGGGCGTCCGATCGTGGACCCCAAGTTTGTCCCACAGTCCGAAGCGAAAGAGTGGATTTGTCCAGGCGCGCCAGGTGGGAAGAATAGCGCGTACACGGCCTCTTACAGTCAGACAACTAAGTTGATGTACGTGCCGGTGATCGAGAGCTGTATGCAAATGAAGAAGGCCGAGGCCATGTTCGTGCAAGGCATTCCGTATTGGGGTGGTGGCTGGGATAAAACTCAGGGTGACGATCAATCCTCTTACGGGCACTTGTCGGCCATTGATCCGACCACTGGTGCCGTGAAGTGGCGACATAAGGAAGAGTACCCGCTCCTTGGCGGCACTCTGACCACGGCGGGAGGACTGGTGTTCACGGGGAATCAAGAAGGGCATGTGATGGCTTTTGATGACACCACAGGCAAGGTGCTGTGGAAATTCCAGACCGGCGCGTCCCTGCGTGGGCAACCGGCCACCTATAAGATTGATGGGCAGCAGTATGTGGCGGTTCCTTCTGGTGGCGGCGGGATCATGGCCCCACTCGCGGGGGAACCGCCGATCTCAAGCAAAGGAAGCGCGCTGATTGTGTTCGCCTTGCCGGAGAACAAATAAGGAACGGTTCACTCGATCCCCCTCACCCTGACCCTCTCCCAGCCGGGCAATGGCATGAAGTGAAGGAAGCCCCCACGCCACCTCGCGCCGGGGACTGAACTCCCCGTCTACCCTCATGGCCTCGCTCCGCGAGGTCAAACATGCCGCAGAGCGGCATTTGAGGGTAGCCGGGGGTTTCAACCCCCGGTGTGCTTCTTGTTGTGCGTATCACAACTGATGATGAGCCAATCGCCCTTCTTGACACCTTTCTTTGGCACTGTTTAGGTGCGGGCAAATTTACACACTCTCCTGAAGCGATACTTTCATGCGCTACCGTCACACGTTCATTCCCACGCTTCGCCACGATCCCGCCGAGGCGGAAGTCATTAGTCACAAGTTGCTCGTTCGCGCTGGCATGATTCGCCAGGTGGCGCGCGGCATTTATGACTTTCTCCCACTTGGTCTCCGCGTCGTGCGCAAGGTCGAAGCGATTGTCCGCGACGAGCTGAACCGCGCCGGCGCGCAAGAAATCCTCATGCCCGCGGTCTGTCCCGCCGAACTGTGGCAAGAAAGCGGACGCTGGGAACAATACGGCAAGGAGCTGCTGCGGCTCAAAGACCGCCATGATCGAGAGTTTTGTTTCGGCCCGACGCATGAAGAAGTCGTCACCGACATCGTGCGCCGCGATATTCGCTCGTATCGCGACTTGCCGCTAAACCTCTATCAGATTCAGACCAAGTTCCGAGATGAAGTCCGTCCTCGCTTTGGCTTGATGCGCGGACGCGAGTTCATTATGAAGGATGCCTATTCCTTCCACACCGATTTCGCCGACTGTCAGCGCGAATATCAGAACATGTTCGACACCTACCGTCGCATTTTCGACCGCTGTGGCTTGACCTATCGTCCCGTCGAAGCGGACACCGGCGCGATTGGTGGAACGCTCTCGCACGAATTCCAGGTGCTGGCTGCGTCTGGCGAAGATGCCATTGTCAGTTGCAACAAATGCACCTACGCCGCCAACGTCGAAAAAGCCGAACTGCCAAGCGGTTCGGAGTTCGGAGTTCGGAGTTCGGAGTCTGCTCAGTCCACGGCCCTCAGTCCTCAGTCCTTGAAAAAGGTCCACACACCTGACCAACGTACGATTGACGAGGTCGCGGCATTTTTGGGCGCAGCGCCGAGCCACTGCATCAAGACATTAGTCTATGTCACCGACACCGGGACCGTGGTGGCCGCGTTGGTGCGTGGCGATCACGAACTGAGCGAAGCGAAACTCAAAACCGCGCTCGGCTGTCAGTGGGTGGCGATGGCGGACGAAGACACCGTGGTCAAAGCCACCAACGCCCCGACGGGGTTCGCTGGTCCCATTGGCATCAAGGCCACCATCCTCAGTGATTGGGCATTGCGTGGTGGAGCGAACCTGATTTGCGGTGCCAACGAACGCGATTATCATTTGACTGGTCTGGACCTTGGCCGCGATGTATCGGCCCTCAAGTTCGTGGACCTTCGCCAAGCCCGCGCCGGCGATGCGTGCCCACGCTGCCCGGACGGCACGTTCACGTCCCATCGTGGCATTGAAGTCGGCCAAACTTTTTATCTGGGCACGAAATATAGCAAAAAGTTAGGCGCGACCTATCAAGACGCGCAAGGGCAAGATCATGTGATTGAAATGGGCTGCTACGGCATTGGCATCACCCGCACCGTGGCCGCCGCCATTGAACAAAATCACGATGCCAATGGCATTCAGTGGCCGCTGGCGCTCGCACCGGCGACGGTCACCATCATCCCAGTGAACTCGAACGATGAGACGATACGCCAGACCGGAGAAAAATTGTACACGACCCTGCTGGCCGCGGGAGTTGATGTGATGCTGGATGATCGCGATGAACGTCCGGGCGTGAAGTTCAAGGACGCGGACCTGATCGGTATCCCCTTGCGCGTGACCATTGGACCGAAATCCCTGGCGCGCGGCATGGTCGAGTTGAAACGCCGAACCGAGACGCAAAGCACCGAAGTGCCAATTGATGCCGCGGCCGCGACCCTGGTGTCTCTCAGTCGCGGAGACTCCGTGCCATGAGTGAATCGCTCCCTTCTTCTCGGCATCTGTCCGAGGCGAAACAACGACTCATCTTCGCGCTTGATGTGGCCTCGCTAGCCGAGGTCAAGGAGTATGTCGCGCTATTGAAAGATGAGGTTGGGCTCTTCAAGGTAGGCAAGCAATTGTTTCTCCACGGGGGGCCGCAAGTGGTGCGTTCGATTCAACAAAAAGGCGGACAGGTTTTTCTCGACCTCAAATTTCACGACATCCCACGGACCGTGGCCAACGCGAGTATGGAAGCCGCGCGGCTTGGGGTGCGCATGGTGAATCTCCACGCCGCTGGTGGCGCGAGCATGATGCGAGAGACGGTCTCCGCCGTGACCAAGATGTGTAAGACTGAACGATTACAACGACCGACATTGCTGGCCGTCACCGTGCTCACCAGTCTTGATAAAGGCGACCTCAAAAGCATCGGCGTCGGAGCGACTGTCGAGAACCAAGTGGCGCGACTGGCCACGCTCGCGCGCGATGCGGGCATGGACGGAGTCGTGGCCTCGCCACTGGAAATCGCGCGGTTGCGGAGTGAATGTGGAAGCAAGTTTGTGCTTGTGGTTCCTGGCGTGCGCTCGCAAGGGGAAGCGTGGGATGACCAGAAGCGTGTCCTGACCCCAGAAGAAGCGATCCGGGCTGGGGCGAGTTATCTAGTCATTGGCAAACCGATTCGTGAGGCCCGCGATCCCCGCGTGGCGGCACGACAGATCGTGCAAGAGATGGCGCGGGGACTGGTGTCGCCTCAACGTCCCGCCGCGTCCGTGCGTCGCGCCGCTGTCGCGTGACGCGCGATTTTCCTTGACAGACGAAAACGAGATCGCTAACAACTGGGCCGAGGAGGAAAGAAAAGAATCATGGCAGAGAATCTGAAGTTTACCGAAGACCACTTGTGGGTGCGGGTCTCGGGCAAACGCGTCCAAGTGGGCATTTCGGACTATTTTCAAGGTGAACTCGGAGAAATTCTGACCGTCGAACTGCCCGACGTTGGCGATGTCGTCGAGCGCGGCGAGAGTTTTGGCGAGATCGAATCGGTGACGACCGTGACCGATTTGCTCGCCCCAGTGAGTGGCACGATTTCCGCCACCAACGGTGAGCTGGATGATACCCCCTCCCTCGTGAACGAAGACCCGTATCATGAGGGCTGGCTGTTGGAGATCGAGCTGAGTGACAAGACCGAACTGGAGGAGTTGATGGAACCGGATGAGTACGAGGACATGACCGCCGGTGGCTCGGAGGAAGAATAACCGGGGGATTCTCGGATTGGCTTCGCCCTCGACCTACAGGGGGCGGGTTTCCTTGCAAAAGCCTCGCCCTCCTACGGGGCGGTGACTTCTGACGGGTCGGCGGTGTCCGTCGACCCGCGAAATACATAGACAACTTCCCCTTTTTTAACGAATGTCAGCTCTTCGCGGACAATCTTCTCGAAAAATTCATCGTCCTTGGTGATCCGCTCAAGGCGGTCACGGAAGTCTTCGTTCTCCCGCGAAAGATCGAATGCCCTGCCCTCAAGGGCACGTTGCTCTTGGCGCAACTGCCAGAGATGGAGCAAGCCATGCTTCCCAATACTCACCGATAGCGCGAGCAGCACATAGCCTCCAACCAGGACCGGTAACCATAAACGTTTGAAGATCCGCATAAATTGATGGCGTGATCTTACTGACTCGCACGCGGCGGAGCAACTCACGAGGATTTCGCCACGACGGACGGAAAGGAAGGAACTGAGATGAAAATTAAGAAAGTCCTTGGGCGTGAGATTCTCGACAGTCGCGGGAATCCCACCGTGGAGGTCGATGTCCTGCTCACCGGCGGTCTCTGTGGCCGCGCCACCGCGCCATCTGGTGCCTCTACTGGCGCGCATGAAGCCTGGGAATTACGAGACGGCGGCACCAAACGCTACGGGGGCAAGGGCGTGCAAAAGGCGGTCAAGAATGTCGGCGGCGTCATCGCGTCGGCGCTCGTCGGGAAGGAGGTGGGCGATCAGCAAAAACTCGATCAACTGCTCCTCGATTTGGATGGGACACCAAACAAGAAACGCCTTGGCGCCAACGCGCTGATCGCCACCTCGCTGGCCATCGCCAAAGCGGCGGCGGCCGCCGCGGGGCTGCCCTTGTATCGTTCGCTTGGTGGGCGCGCCGCGTGCACGCTGCCGGTGCCGTTGCTCAACGTGGTGAATGGTGGGGCACACGCGAGCAATAACATCGACATTCAGGAGTTTATGATTGTCCCGGTCGGCGCGCGCTCGTTTCGTGACGCGCTGCGGATGGGCGCGGAGGTATTCGCGGTCCTCAAGCGTATCCTAAACAAGAAAGGGCTGACCACGGCGGTGGGCGATGAAGGCGGCGTCGCGCCCGACTTGGGCTCCACCGAAGCGGTCTTTGACGTGTTGCTGGAAGCCATCACGCAAGCCGGGTATCAGCCGGGTAAACATGTCGCGTTGGCGCTCGATGTCGCCGCGACTGAATTGTATGATCAGGGGAAGTATGTGTTCAAGAAATCCGGCGGTCTCACTCGAAGTGCCGAAGAGTTGGTGGACCTCTACCGCCAATGGACGACGCAGTACCCCATCGTGTCCATTGAGGATGGCTTGGCGGAGGATGATTGGGCGGGCTGGCACCTGCTCACGACGACACTCGGCGGCACGGTCCAACTGGTCGGCGATGATCTTTTTGTGACAAACACGGAGCGTCTCGCCCGTGGCATCAAGGAAGGCGTCGGGAACGCCATTCTCGTCAAGGTCAATCAGATTGGGACGCTCAGTGAGACACTGGCGACCTGCGCCCTCGCGCGCAAGCACCACTACGCGGCGGTGATCTCGCATCGCTCCGGTGAGACCGAGGATACCACCATCGCGGACCTCGCGGTGGCGCTGAACACCGGACAAATCAAGACCGGCAGCGTCTGTCGCGGGGAGCGGACCGCGAAATATAACCAACTGTTACGCATCGAGGAAGAGCTTGGCGCGCGCGCGCGCTACCTCGGCAAGCACGCGTTCGCGTCCGCGCGATAAAATTTTTTCGCGCGCATGATTTTTTGTTGCGAGACCAGAATTGTTCTGCTAGAAAGAACAGCGCATGGAGCTATCGTTTTCTTACTTTGACAACACTAGGGGTTCCCACAACTCGCTAGCATTTAGTTAGGAGGTCTCTATGGCAGCAGCAAAGAAGAAAGCACCAGCAAAGAAAGCAGCACCCGTGAGTAAGGCCGCGCCGAAAGCGGCGGCAAAAAAAGCGCCCGCGAAAAAGAAGTAACGTCCCCGCCCAGTACACTCGAAACGATAGGCTCCTGCGAGAAAAAGGCTCTGGCAACAGGGCCTTTTTCTTTTTCTGTCGCGCGCTACACGATGGGAATACAGTCGCCCTGAGGGATATCGCTCTGGGCCCGCGCGACCCAGAGATGAAACCGCGCGTGAATCTGCTTCGCGGTGGTGCGAAAGGGCGCGTCGGGGCGAGAAAACTCTTCCCACAGCAAACGGTCGAGCATCTCGGCGCTGGCCACGCCACCACTCAAGAATCGACAGGCGCTCTCAGGCGACCGTCCCGCGATCGTTTCACAAAACTTGGTCACCGCTGCCGACCGTTTATAACGCCAGCCACCGGTTTGTCCGGTGAAATCGAGAAAAATCCAGCGCGCATCCGGTAACGGCAAGCGTCGCAGCGGAGCGAGCACTAACGTCTGGTGAGCAAGATGTTCCAGTTGTCCGGTCTGTCGGTCAAGATTCTGGGTGAGCGCGTGCGACGAGAGTTGTTGAGCGCCTAAGGTGTCGGCCACGGCACGAGACGAATAGAGTAGCGGATTGTCACGTCCGAGGCCGCGCCGACTTTTTTCTTGCATGGACAGATGCGAGAATGCGTCTTCCAGTCGTTCCCGTTCGGCGTCATACCGCGCACGATATTGAGCGAAAGTAATCATGGCCGCGCAGTGTAGGAAATCCTCGGTGTTCGCACAAGGCTCTCAAGGGAAAATCAGAAGGCAAAAGGCAAAGATAGGGGAACAGTAGTCAGTAGTCAGTAGTCAGTAGTCAGTAGTCAGTAGTCAGTAGTCAGTAGTCAGTAGTCAGTAGTCAGTAGTCAGTAGTCAGTAGTCAGTAGTCAGCGAGTAGCCTGGATGAAGCGAAGCGTAATCCAGGAAGGCGCGGGGGAAAGCGGCAGGACCCCGGATTCCACTCCGTTCCATCCGGGCTACAGCGCTGTTTCTTATTTTTGACTTTTGACTTTTGACTTTTGACTTCATCCGGTCATCCCATCGCGGTAGCCCGGTATTGGTATCCTTGGTACAATCCCGCCCGACACATTTCCGCAAGTAAAAGTAGATTCATATTCATGCTGCAACTCATCAATCTTTCATTGTCTTTTGGCGGGCAAGACCTGTTCCGCAACCTCAATTGGTATCTGCGCAAAGGGGATCGCGTCGGCCTGGTGGGTCCGAATGGAGCTGGCAAAACGACCTTGTTTCGACTCATCACCGGCCAAGTGGAACCTGATACCGGCTCCATCCAGCGTGGGCGTGAAGTCACCATTGGCTATCTGCCGCAAGAAGGGATTGAGGTCGCTGGACGCAGTCTGTTCGCGGAAGTGCGGGCCGCCCTTCCGCAACTCGCCGAAATTCAGCGAGAACTCACCGTCATTCATGAAGCGTTGGAGCAGAATCCCCTTGAAGGCGAAGAACACGACGAACTGATCGCGCGCTATGGGGACCTGCAACATCGCTTCGAGGAGCTGGGAGGATTTCGCGCGGACGCGGAAGTCGCCAAGGTGCTCACCGGCCTGGGGTTTCATGACACCCAATTCGACCTGCCCACCGCGACCTTCAGTGGCGGCTGGCAAATGCGCATCGCGCTCGCCAAGTTGCTCTTGCAACAACCCGATGTCCTCCTTCTCGACGAGCCCACCAACCATCTTGATCTCGAATCGTTACTCTGGCTCGAAAACTATTTGCGCATGTATGCCGGGAGCATCGTCATCATTTCGCATGACCGCGAGTTTCTGGACCGGATCGTCAATCGCATCGCCGCGCTGCACCGGCAAACGCTCATGGAGTATACGGGCAATTACTCGGCGTTTGAGCGACAATTCGAGGAAGCCATCGCCGCGCACCAGAAAGCCTACGAGGAGCAGCAAGAAGAGATCGCCCGTGTGCAGCGCTTCATTGACACCTTCCGCTACAATGCCCGGAAATCCTCGCAGGTGCAGAGTCGGGTCAAGCAACTCGAAAAATTGGAACGCCTGGAACCACCGCAACACGTGCCCAAGGGGGTCAAATTCCATTTCCCGGCGGCACCGCGTGGCGGCCGTGTCGTGCTCGAATTGCGCGACGTGAGCAAACGATATGACTCGCTTGAGGTCTTTAGCGGACTCAATCTGATTCTCGAACGCGGGGATCGGGTCGCGCTGGTCGGTGTCAACGGCGCGGGGAAATCCACGCTGAGCCGCATTTTGGCCGGGGTCGAACCACCAACCTCGGGGACGCGACAGCTTGGCCATCAAGTTGAGCTTGATTACTATGCCCAGCAGCAGGCCGACCGGTTGCAAAGTGACAGCACGGTGTACGAGGAAATCGCGCGGGGGGCACGCTTTGAAGTGGTCCCGGAGCTACGGACCTTGTTGGGCGCCTTCTTGTTTTCCGGTGATGCCGTCAATAAGAAAGTCGTCGTGCTTAGTGGTGGAGAGAAGAGCCGCTTGGCGCTGGCCAAAATGCTGCTGCAACCGTCAAACGTACTCCTCCTCGACGAGCCGACCAACCATCTCGATATGCGCACCAAGGACGTGCTGCGTGAAGCCTTGCTGCAATACAGCGGCACCTTTGTCATCGTTTCGCATGATCGCTATTTTCTCAAAGGGCTGGTGACGAAAGTGTTGGAAATGCGGGATGGCCATTTGGTCGTCTATCCTGGCACGTTTGAGGAGTTTCTTGAGTGGAAGGAACGCGAGGTGCGGGGGCCTGCCGAGGTCCAAAGTCCAAAGTCCAAAGTCCCAGGTCCCGGAGCCAACGGCCAAGGCCCACAATCCAAGGGCTCGATTGCTTCCGAACGTGAGCCGCTCCTGGCCGGGGTCAATGGAACGTTGGCGGCGATTCAGGACGCGAAGCGTGGGAAGCAGCGGTACGCGCAGCAGAAAGCCTCACGCGCGGAGCAACAGAAACGAGGAAAACGGTTAGCGGAGATCGAGCGCGAGATCGCGCCCCTTGAAGCGCGGAAAACCGCCATCGAAACGATGATGGGCGATGGTTCGGCCTTTCGTGACCCACAACAAGCCCGCGTCATCGCGGCGGAGTACGAGTCACTCAAACAGACACTGGAAGCGCAATATCGGGCCTGGTCCACCGTGGCCGAGGAAATGGAAGCATAGGGAGGAGTGAGGAACTATGACTCAGCGTATTGCATTAGGAATTCCACCGCTCGGCTTACCGATGGACTTCTGCACGGAGGTCGTGCGGCGCGCGGAGGACCGAGGATTTGAAGCGATCTCCGTTGGCGAAGCGTGGGGCATCGAAACCTGCACGATGGTGGGCGCGTTGCTGGCACGGACGCAACGCATACATATCAGCACGGGCATCGTCTCCTTGTATCTGCGGCCACCGACCCTCACCGCCATGCAAGCGGCGACCCTGGACCTCATCGCTCCAGGACGGGCGCGTCTGGGCTTGGGCGTGAGTACGCAAAACATCAACGCTTTTCATGGTGTGCCCTGGGATCATCCGGTCTCTCGCACCCGTGAGTATGTCGCTATTCTGCGACGGGTCCTCGCTGGGGAACGGGTCACCTACGACGGGAAATTTTATCGCCCACGCGGATTTCAACTCAGCATGGCTCCGCCGAAACGGATGCCCATCTATCTCGCGGCGGTGAATCCCAAGATGTTGCAACTGGCTGGCGAGATCGCCGATGGGGTACTGCTGGCCTGGGTACCCGCGCGCCAAGTCCCGGCCTCGCTGGCCGAAATCGCCAAGGGGGCCGCCCGCGCGGGCCGCTCGTTAGCGGATATTGATATTGGCTGTTACATTCACACGGCTGTCACCAGCGATCGCGAGCAGACGCTCCAACAACTGCGACGGGTGTTGGTCGGCTACTGTCAGGCGAACACCTATATCCAAGGGTTCCGGCACTTCGGGTACGGGGACATCCTTGAAGAAGTGCACCATCACTGGAAAGCGGGAGATCGCCCAAGAGCGGAGGCCGCGATCTCCGAGCGCATGATCGAGGAGCTGTATGTGTTCGGAACGGCGGACGAATGTCGCGCGCACATTGAGCGCTTTCGCGATGCCGGGATTCAACTGCCGGTGGTGGCCGTCCCTCCATCAAGCCGCATGCCGGAAGATGCGTTTGCTCGGCTGGTGGATACCTTCGCCCAATGAAATGCCGGGCGCTGGTGGCGCTCCTGCCACTGTTTGTCACCGCGTGTTATTATCACCAAGACCCCACCATGCGGGCCGCTCAGGATTTGCGGCGTCTGGCGGACGAGCTAGTGAGATATGAAGAGGAGCGCGACCAGCGATTTCAATCGATCCGGTTAGGCATGTCGCCGGGGGAAGTCATGAAAATTCTTGGCGCCCCGGCGACGCAGCGTCTCGTTACCAGTGACGCGGGCGCGCAGCGCGAAGAGTGGACCTATCGCGCGTCCCTCCGCCCACTGGGCACCCTGACGTTCGTGGATCGGCGGGTCGTGGAGATTCGGGCGGAGTGAGGAATCAGCAAATCAACAGGCAAAAATTGTAGAAAGCAACTTGCGCAATCCACAGTCCTACATTTCTTCCGACTCCCCGATTCCCCGACCTTTTTATCCCCGCTCAGACCGTGCCGCGCGCGACTCCGCTTCGGCTTCCGGTTGGCGGGTGCTCGTGGATTTCCGTTTAGTTTTGGCCCGCGGCACCGTGGTGACAGGCATGGGACTTCTCGGTACGCGTAGTTCCTCGAGCAGATGCTTGGCGTCTTGGAGGTCAGCGGTCTCGAATCCTTCCGTGAACCAGTTGTATACGCCTTCCAGAAGGGCGAGTGCTTCACTCGATTTTTGTTGTCGCTGCTTCAGCCGCGCGAGGCTCATAGCCGCCCGGAGCTCAAGGGATTTCGCCTCTTGTCGTCGGGCAACCTCCAGGGCCTTCAGGAAATGCTGCTCCGCCTCGTGCGCCACCACACTAGAGACTGGAGGCTTGAGACGTGAGACGTGGGAAGAGGGCCGATGCTCGAGCCGCCAGCCGCTCGCCTCAAGCGTGAGCATGCCTTTGAGACGGTGGAGTTCCGCCTCCCACCAGCGCTCCTCCGTGCTGTTGGTGAGCGCTAGGGATTCCGTGAGGAGCCGTAGCCCTTTTTCCGGATGCCCACTTTTGCCGTAGGCCTCCGCGAGAAGGGTGAGGAAATAGGGCATCGAGATTCGTGCCCCAATCGCCCGCCAGGTCGCGATCCCGCTTTCGATCTGCTGGATGCCTTGTTCGGTCATGCCTTGGTGGACAAGCGCCCCGCCACCAAGAATCCGTCCCATAGCAGCCCAAATGGGAAACGCGTGCTCCGTGGCGAGTCGCTTTGCTTCCTCCGCGCACTGCTGGGCGACCTGATCTTCCCGGTAGAACATGCGGAGGCCGGCGGCAAAGGTCGATGTGTAGGCCAGGTTATGTGGGAGAGCCAATTCTTGAGATAAAGAGATTCCCTCTTGGCTTTTGACAAGGGCTTGATCGGGATAGCCAAGAACCCACAAAACGTACGACATGCGAGTTAGACAATATATCGCCGTATCCTGAGCAGAAAGATAAGTGGGAGATTCGGACTTATAGGAATGGTAAAAGAGCATTGTTCGTTGCAGATAATGATAAGCAATGGGCAATTCTCCAAGGTTAAATAGGGTTCCTCCCATACCGTAAGAGGCTTGGATGAGTAGGGCTCGGTCTTGTTGCGACTGGACAAGATCAAGGAGCTGCTCCGCGATAGCTCTCGCGGTTTGCAACTCCGCGCGAACGTAATAAAACATGGCTAATCCGCGTAGAACCGAGACAAGTTGTGGGGTCTCCCCGACCTGAAGGCAGAGTTCTCGTGCACGATCATAGGCTGACTTCACTTCGGGAGCCGCATAGCCTTTGGTTGCCATGAGTGACATACCGAGAGCAGTCTGCAGCGTAATCTCCCGCTGTGCTCGCTCTGGATTGTCCGCGAGCTTTTTGAGGGTATCCAGCGCTCTCCTGAGGAGCAGGAGTGCTTCAGGGTAGGCGCAGCGTTGGTTCGCGTTGTCCGCGGCGTGTCCCAAATACTGAACCGTACGATGAAAATCTCGGCCCTGTTCGAAATGCACGGCCAATTCCGCGGCGATCTCGTGACTGCGGTCGCGGTAGCCGTGCGCAAGAGATTCCCCGACACGCTGATGCAGTTCAACGCGTTTCCCGCCAGTGACCCGCTCATACAATGCCTCTTGGTACAACGCATGAATGAACTCGTAGCAGGCGGTGACCGTCCCGTCCGGCCACTCGACCGTCTCTTTTGCCTGAATGAAATGTTTACGTCGGGCCAGTTCCCCGCAATGCTCTTCGACGTCAATCAGGGTTTTCCCGACGGCTGCGGCCACCACGGCTGCGGTAAATTCCATGCCGACCACACTGGCGGCTTCAAGGATGGCGCGTTCGTTGGGGTCGAGCCGCGCGACCCGTTGCGCGATGGCCTGGTGGAGATTTTCGGGAATCTTGAGTTTCTGACTATGGAAGGCGTCGTGCTGGCGACCAGCCCCTGCTTCTTGGGGGTATTGCTCCGCCAACGCCGTGACCACGTTGGCCATGAATAAGGGGCTGCCCTCCGTGCGGCGATAAATCGCGTGGGCCAATGTGTCCGATACCACATGTTCTGGCAACTGTCCGGCGACGTACTCCTGCACTTCTTGCTCGGTCAAGAAACCGAGAGCGAGTTCTTTCCAATGATCACGGAGTTGCAATTCCTGCTTGAGGGCCCGCAAGGGATGGGTGCTCGCCACGTCTGATGGGCGGTAGGTGCCAATGACCATGAGCTGGGCGCGCTCTTGTCGCTGCGTCAGCGTCGCCAGCAAGGCGATCGTCGATTCGTCACTCCAGTGCAAATCCTCGAGCACGAGAATGAACGGCCGTTCCGCCGTGAGCACCTCGAGCACCTCGGCCATTTCGCGCAGCATGCGTTGCGGGGTGGCATCTTGAGTGCGGCGCTGAAGCTGGGTGAACTCTTCGCTACTCAGCAGTGACGGCATTTGCATCAGCCACGTCGGGGCATGGCGACTGAGGATCGCGAGCAGGCGCGCGCCCCCTGGCTCGCGCGTCAACCGGACAAGGGCTTCCAGGATCGGCATATAGGCTTCCCCTTGGCCATAGTGCTCCACGCAGTGGCCACGCCCAATGCGGATCAACCCCGTGGCCCGCACCCGCGCAAGGAACACATCAACGGTCGTGGTCTTTCCGATACCTGGCTCTCCCGTGATAAAGAGAATCTGCCGGTCCCCTTGTCCCACGCGACGAAACCACTGCTGCAGCCGCGTGATCTCGTGGGTGCGTCCCACGATCAGGGGTGCCGCGGCTGGCTTCCGTGGTAAGGCGTCGGACGGATGTCCATCATTGGGAATGCCGAGAAACCGATAGCCGCGCCGCCCGACGGTTTCGATATATTGCGGGGTTTGTGCGGAATCCACCAAGGCCTGGCGAATCTCGCGGATACAGACGCGAATGACGGTATCGGTCACGCGAACCCCCGCCCACACGCGTTTGAATAACTCCTCTTTCGTGACCACCTCCCCCGCGCACTCCGCTAATACGAGCAAAACCTTCACTGACATGGGGCGGAGCACGATCTGTTCCTCCCCCCGCCACAATTGATTGTTGAAAGGATCGACCCGAAAGGGTCCGAAAATGAGATGGGTTGCCAAATCCATGGCTAAACCTCCAGTGCTCGGTCGGCAATATCGCCGAAATGGCCCGAGGGGAACACAAGCTAAACAATATGAACATAAATCCGAATGCTTCGCACCTCCCATTGAACCGCCGCTCCTCCTACCCTGCTTTTCAACAAGAGACAACAGATCATCGCCGCTGAGTTTGTGAAAGCAGAAACATTTTACCGCAGAAAAGGAGAAGCACATCATGAGTTACGCAGCAGCCCACACGGAATATATGGAGATCGCTCAGGAGAACCTTATTGAAGTCGGAGTCCCAAAACTGGTGACCCGCGAGACCACCGCGAACGGCTATGCCTACCAGATGCGATTGCTGCAGTTGGGGGCTCTGGAAGGGGCACTGGGCAATATCGCCGTGAATCCCGACCTCAAGCCAGTCCTGGAAGCGTTGCACCAAGTATTAGCGGGAGGAACGGTCGAAATTAAAATCGCGCAGGCGGGCAATGCCGACATTGTCACGGAACTAGACCGCCGGTTAGCGCGCGCAACCGCGGAAGCGAACACCATCAATAAAAATGCCGAGTATGCACTTTTGGCAAGCACATGATTGTCTTTTCCCGGGCCAGCGGTAGGGCGTGGCTCGGTAATCACATTCAGCTCCCCCTCACCCTGACCCTCTCCCATCCGGGCAATGGCATTAAGTTAAGGGAGTTTTTGTTATGCTGGAAGCTGCCCCCTCGCCGCCATTCGCCAGGAGTCCTACCCCTGGCTACCCTCCAAACACCCCGCTGGGGTGTGTCGATCAGCCCCGGAGGGGCTGTGGATGGTAGCCGGGGGTTTTACCCCCGGCTCGCAGCGAGCAGTGACGCTTCGGCTTAACTTAATGCCATTGCCCATCCGGGAGAGGGAACCTGGAAACAACGTCTCTGCTTCGTGATACGAGGTGGTGGCCCCTCACACCAACAACATGCTAAATCCTCGCGTATTTCGAGAAGGCGATATTGTTCACAAGACATAAGGATGACCTATGAGCGCGGGCGTCGTGTTTCAAGAAGCGTTACGGATTCTGAACCGGCAACAATTCCCCGAGGAAAGTCGTGGCGACCTGCTAGCGGTGCTCGAAGCGGCGTTGCCGGGACCACTCGCGCTGCTCTATGACGCAGGCACGGAAGCCGGGCTGCCGCGCCACACACTGCTCGCCCGTGCGGCGGCGATTTACCTTAAATACTGCACCGTCAATCTTTGTGATGACCTCAGCGATGGCGACTGCACGTATCTCTCCAATGCCACCCGGATTGGTCCGTGCGCGCAGTTCCTGCTGCAAAACCTGTTCTTTCACCTGCTGGTGGACATGGACCTGCCAAAGTCCGTCCTCTCGGCGGTGACCCATGACATTGTTGTCGGCGCGGGCCTCCAAGATGTGGAACTCCGCA
This sequence comes from Klebsiella pneumoniae, assembly GCA_945865755.1. Classification (GTDB taxonomy): domain Bacteria; phylum Desulfobacterota; class Binatia; order Bin18; family Bin18; genus JABFSC01. The sequence goes on along the minus strand of CAMBFS010000003.1, from coordinate 29,280 downwards.
CCTCGCAATGGACCGCGCCGTTGTATTGTGAGGTTGCCGACGGGATCGCTGGTCGCCAATGGGCCGCGTATCTCCAAATCTTGTGGGCCGGAACTCCCCTAGCAGAGCGGGCCGCGACGATTGGCATGAATCTCGGACGCGCGGTCCTGGGCTGGGAAGACATTGCTTCCGCTGACCCCCGATTCACCACGCTCACCAAGGCCGACCAACACGAAGTGGTGGCCTGGGCCACCACCGCCGTCGAAGCGCTGCGCCAAGAACATCTCCAATGCCTTGACGCGGTCTTACGGACCATTGACCCCGTGCTGGAGAAAATCGGTTAATACCCCAACTGCTTGTCCACGACCCCCGCCAGCGGTTCACCCGTGCGAACACGCTGCAAGTTCTCGCAGAAGCGTTCGAGATTGCGAGGCGCGCGCAGTTGGCTCGCGCCCGCCGTATGCGGGGTCATCACCACGTTCTCCAACGTCCACAAGGGATGGTCGGCTGGCAACGGCTCAAGCGGAGCAACATCGAGGCCCGCGCCGCCACAGCGTCCGTCTTTCAATGCGCGCACCAGCGCATCCCCATCGATAATCTCGCCACGGGTCACGTTGATGATGAAGGCGCCACGCTTCATTTGTGAAAATGTGGTGTCGTTGAAGAGGTTCCTGGTCGTCGCGGTCAGCGGGCACCCCACGGCCACCACATCCGAGGCCGCCAGTAATTCGGCGAGCCGATCACGCCCCCACACTTCACGAACGCCGTCCGAGGGCGGCACCGGCCATTCATCAAGCGCTAAGACGTTCATGCCAAACGCCACCGCGCGCCGAGCCATCGCGCGCCCGGTCCCGCCGAAGCCGACGATGCCCATCGTCAATCCTTCCAGTTCAATCTCTTTACGCCGCATGGCTTCGCGTGCGTCCCAGGTCGCGGGGCCGAGACGAATCGACGTAGCGATCTGTCGAGTCAGTGCTAAGAGTAAGCCAAATCCAGTATCCGCCAGATGGCCACCGACGAGTCCTTTCTCGCCTGTCAGCACCACGTGTGAGTCTCGCATGGCCGGGTAGAGAAACATGTCCACACCCGACGCGATCGCGTGCACCCAGCGCAGCCGGGGCGCGGCGTTGAACAACGCTTCGGGAATGAATCCCAGGATCACCTCGACCTCAGCCGCCGCGGCGATGGCGTCGCGCGTATTTGAGACCACCCGAATCGTCGATCCGGGAGCCGCCGCCGCCCGGATCTTCGCCAAGTCGCTTTCTGACACTTCGGGTAAGGTCAATCCGAGCAACACCAGAATGTTCGTGGGTCCGTCAATTCGCAAATTCGTCATGGCTAGAGCGCCTCCCTCTCACGCTGGCGGGATCGTACACCGTCTCCCGCGGTCCATCCAGTCTTGCCCGTCCCGCGCGTGCTCTACCTGGTGTACTTCCGACTGGAACGACAGTAAAAGAACGCCAGACAGAAAGGATACCCCATGAAAATCGTTGACGGCGACAGCCACTTTATTGAACCGCTCGATTTGTTTACTCGCTACATGGAGCCCGCGTACCGCGAGCGTGCCATGTGTATGGTGAATGACCCGACGACGGGCAAACAACAAATGATCGTTGATGGGAAGCCGATGCGTCTCGGCAGTGATACCGAAGAGATGCTCAGTATCATTGTTGGCCACGGCCAGAAGGAAGAAGGGCACGCGCTCAACGAATTTGATCGCTCGCTGATTGCCAGCGCGGACTGGCAAGACATGGGGAAGCGCGTGCAGTATCTGGATACCGAAGAGCTCGATTATCAGATTCTCTTTCCTACCCTTGGGTTGCTCTGGGAGGGGGAGATTCGCGATGCGGGACTCGCCGCCGCGCATTGTCGCGCCTACAACACATGGGCTTTCGAGGTGTGCGCGGGCCGTCTCGACCGGCTCTTTCCCGCCGCGCACATTTCGTTACGCGACCCCGCCCTGGCGGTGCAGGAAATGGAGCGCATCGCCAAGTTTGGCGGGCATTCCGTGATGATCGGGTCCGCGCCGGTGCATGGCAAGAGTTTCGGCCAGCCCGATTATGACGTGATCTGGGCCACGGCACAGGACCTCAACTTGGCGGTGACCATTCACCCCGCGGGCAATAAGGACTATCTGGGCAGCGCCTGGTATCGGGATCGCAATCCGGGGTTCATGTTCATCTCCATGAACGTGATCCAAGACCCGCGCATGTCACTGAGCACGATGGTGTACGATGGGGTGTTCGAACGGTTCCCCGCGCTCCGTGTGGCGACGGTGGAGTCGATGGGGAGTTGGGTGGGTGAGTGGATCGAGCGGTTCGAGTATCGCTATCAGTACATGCGCCACACCTCACAGATGAAGCGCCCGATTCGTGAGTATTTCGCCCGCAACATTTGGGTGAATGCCGATCCCAGCGAGAAGCTGCTCCCGCTGATCGTGCAGTTTGTTGGGGATGAGAAGTTTTTTGTCGGGTCGGACTACCCGCACGCCGAGGGCTTTGCCCATCCGATAGAGGCGATGCGCAATGTCCTCGTCTCGTTACCAACCTCTTCGGTGGAGAGAATTTTAGGGGCCAACGCGTGCGCGTTTTATGGCCTGTCCGCGTAGAGGTGAACGGGACCTTTTACGTGGGCAGGTTAAAAAGGTTGGGGAGAAGACGGTCCCGACCAAGCAGGAGGAAAGAGCGATGCCAGAAGGAACTCTTGAAGAGCGGGTCGCCAAGCTCGAACAACTCGTGGACGTACTCCGGCAGCGTCCAGACTCGTCCACGCGAAAAAAAGATTGGCGGCGGACAGTGGGAATGTTTGATGATGACCCACTAATGAAAGAGATTATTGAGGAAGGGCAACGCCTCCGCGAAGAAGATCGACGCAAAATCGAGACATGATTATCCTGGATACCGATCACATTTCCGCTCTTCAGTATCGCGATGCGCCACGCGCATTCGCTTTGCAAACTCGATTGGAAGCCCAGCCAATAGAAGAGATGGCAACCACCGCGATTACCCTCGAAGAACAAACTCGAGGGTGGTTGGCACTCATTCGTCGCCACCCCGATGTTCATCGGCAAGTCTCCTATTATGAACGTCTTACCGGACTCTTCGAGTTCTTTGCTGACTGGCGGATTTTGTCATTTGACCAGCACGCTGCCGACGAGTTCAAACGTTTGCGTCAACACGGGATTCGCATTGGGACTATGGACCTCAAAATCGCCACGATTGTTTTGGTTTCTGGTGGCATCTTGTTGTCTCGAAATATGAACGATTTTCAACAGGTGCCGGGATTACGGGTGGAAGATTGGCTTCAGCCATAAAGCCGCATGTTCATGCGCAACCCGCTTTCCTGCTGTTTGCAACTCCCCACGCAATGTCCTAGAGTCCGGCCACTCCTCAACACCTATCGAGTAGTAGGGTGGGGCTCGACCCACCCTACGTAGCTTTGATCCCGCGTCGCCCTCCATGACTGGGGTTATAGTTCCGCCCTTCCTCGCCGATACAACCGGAGTCTCCCAGGATTATCGAGGGAATACTTCATGGAACTGCTGACACTGGCTCTCACCCTTTTTGCTTTTTTCATCGCGATTAAAGCCATCCAAGTTTTCATTGTTTGGACTCGCCTCTTACGATGCCGTTTTCGGAGACCGCACAGTACGCTGACAGCGCGCGAGGCGTTGCCCGCGGAAATGGTAGGAGTCTTTCAGTCAGCGGAACAACAACTGACACCGCTCGGTTTTCGTTACTCCCATTCGAGCATACATGAGAATATCCTTGTCCATGACGAAAAACCGCAACCCGCGCAGCTCTTTCTCCATGAGGATTGTCACACCTACGCCGAAGTGACTCCCACCCTCTCGCCCGAAGCTGGGGTGCTATTCAATGTCTCTTTCATCACTGAGCTGAAGAATGGCCGCGCGCTGGTGACGGTGGACTGTCAACTGCACGATATGTCCCCATGTCCACACTGGTGCCGATTCGCTGACTATTATGTCGGCAACCTCGAACGCCAATGGCAGGAGCACCAACGGAGAATTGGGAAGGCGCTCGAAGATCGCACGGCCATGCCGTGTTCACCAGACGCGTTCATTGAGTACAATAATTCATTCATGCAAGATTACATGACTGAGAACGCTCTCCTGACTCCGGCTTCGGACGGCAATTCGTGGCGACTGCGCCCGCTGCCCGCTCTCGGTTTCGTGTGGGACCTGCTCCAAGGCATGAAAAAGCGGACTCGCGTGATGAAGGCGACGCAGAAAGCCCACAAGACAATGCCAGACGCGCGACTTGCTCCAATGAACGCGCAGGGAGAAGCCTCCCCTCAGATTGTGAGTGAAGTAGCGGCATTCGAGCGGACGCAGGAAATTCAACGGTCGGTTCCAGGATGGAGCTGGCTGGGCAAATGTGCCCTCCTGCTCGTGAGTGTCGCGGTGGCAGCCGTGTCCTTCGGATTGATGTGGTCGTGGTCCTTCGTCCCAGTGCTGATCGGGGTGCTGTTCTTTCATGAACTGGGACATTGGTTTGGGATGCGCATATTTGACTATCGTGACCGCCAGATGTTTTTCATCCCCTTTCTAGGAGCCGCGGTGACCGGGGAAAAAGAAGATGCGACCCCGATGCAACAGATCATCGTCCTCCTGCTGGGCCCCGTGCCAGGACTGATGCTCGGTATGGTCTGTTTGCAGTTCGCTCCGCCAGAGAGCGCATCATGGCTCAACGAAGTGGGGTGGATGGCCGTCTCGCTCAACTATCTCAACCTGCTCCCCATCAGTCCTTTCGATGGTGGTCGTGTTGTTGAGTTGCTCTTGAGTCGGTTTCCGTGGATACGGTTTGCTTTCGGATCAATCAGCGTGGTGATCTTGTTGCTGCTCGGACTGACGGGATCGAGTCTGATGCTTGGTGTCGCCATCGCCGTGGGAGCAACACTCCTCGCGCAATGGCGGGTCAACGTCGCGCTACGACGACTACACAAATTGGGAACAACACCAACGACGCGCCCCGAGCGGCTGCACGCGATTTTCCAAGTGTTGACACACCCCCCCTTCCATCAACACCCGTCCGCCACTCGCTACGAGCTCGCCAAGACTCTGCTGCGCCACCTGACCACTGGACCAGCGACCTGGCGCACGATGTTCGCTGGTGGCACGGTGTACGCCGTCTCTTTGCTGGTGCCTCTGTATATCGGGGTGAAAACCACGATCGGAAACTTTCAAGAAACAGTCGCCACGATGGATCCCACCCACTGCGTGACCACGCGGTCTCGGGTCAAGGAAAAACCGCTTCAAGAAATCCTGAGCGAAGAAGCGCCATATCCCACGTTCACGGTGCTGAACATTGTCCAACAGCTTCAAGCGAAGCTGCCCTGCGATCCCGCGTCGCACACCTACGTGCTGACACAGATGACGGAAGATGAACGGCTGTTATGGGATTTGCACTGGTTCAATACGAAATTCCTCGTGGTTGGGTTTCACCAATTCTTCGAGAACGATGGCGAGAAAATCCCAACGGTGTTGGCTGGCTTGGAACGGATTGGGGCGACACAAGCCAGAATTCGGATCGAACAGTCACTGGCGGTGTTCCCCAACAAACGCCTACCAGAAACCCCCGATGCGCTCAGCGCGGTACTGCGACAGATTGAGGAAGACGACACGCACCAAGCGCACGCGTTGTGGGAGCAGCTTGAGCACGAATACGCGGAGCAGGACGCGACGGAAGTCGCCAATCGGCTAATTACTCATGTGCACCAGCATCTGGATCAATTCCCGCCAGCACCCGTGCGCGTCCAAGCCTCCAGCGAGGATGCGGCGACACCGAAGAGCGCGGGAGAGGAAGATATTTAGGCGATAGGCTAGGATGACCACCAGAAATCCCAGCACGGTGCGCACCTCCTCTTGTGGGCAATGGCATTAAGTTAAGCCGAAAGTCGCCGCTCGCAGCAAACCGGGGGTTGAAACCCCCGGCTACCCTCATACGCCGCTCTGCGGCGTCTCTGGCCTCGCGGAGCGAGGCCATGAGGGTAGCCGGGGAGTTCAGTCCCCGGCAAGGGGCGGCGTGGGGGTGATTTCCCCTGCGACAAAAACTTCCTTAACTTAATGCCATTGCTCTTGTAGGCACCGGCGCTCGCCAACCCGCCCAATTCTGCGCTATACCATCTGATCTCCCTGCACCACAGGCTTCATCAAAAGGAGGTCGTATGTCCCAAGGAACGGATCATGTCTTGAGTGATTTGCGGGTGTTGGATTTCTCCCGCGCGCTCGCTGGGCCCAGTTGTACGCGCATGCTCGCGGAGATGGGGGCCGATGTCATTAAAGTGGAAGCGTCGCCCAATGGCGAACTCGCGCGCCGCTTCTCTAACTATAAAAACAATCGCAGTCTCTATTACGTTCAGCAAAACCTCGGCAAGAAAAGCCTCTGTGTGAACCTCCGCGATCCCCGCGCCCTGGCCATGATCGCCGAACTGGTGCCGCAAATGGATGTCGTGGTCGAGAATTTCAAGCCTGGCGTCATCGCGGACATGGGGTTCGGCTACGAGCGCCTGCGTGAAATGAAGAAAGACATCGTCCTCTGTTCGATCTCGGCGCTTGGACAAAAGGGCCCACTCTCCGGTAAGCCCGGCTATGATTACATCGCGCAAGCCTACTCCGGCGTCACATCGATGATCGGCGAGCCGGATGATGCGCCCTATATTCCACTGGTGGGGATGGGTGATGTGAGCACGGGCGTGCACGCGGCGCTGGCGATCGTGTCCGCGCTTCGTTACCGCGACCGCACCGGCGAAGGGCAACATTTGGACATCGCGTTGCTGGATGTGTACTACCACTATCACGAGGCGAACGTGCATGCGTACAGTGGCAGTGATGGCGCGGTGAAGCCGACGCGGGCGGGTCGTCACATGACCTACGCCTGTCCTGGCGGTGTCTTTCGCGGCAAGGGTGGCTATCTGGTCATCATGTCGTTCCTGCATCACTGGAAGGACCTGTGCGCGGCAATGGGCCGGCTGGACTTGGTCGATGATCCCAACTTCAGCACCGACCTCGCCCGGCTCGCCCGACGCGCGGAGGTGGTGAAAATCATCGAGGACTGGTTACAGACGTTCCCTGATGTGCCCAGCGCCATCGCCCACATGGAAACACACCAAGTGCCCGTCGCGCCGGTGCTGTCGGTGGTGGAAACCACGCAGCACCCGCATCACCGTGCTCGTGGCACCGTGCGCACGGTGCATGATCGGCTGGCTGGCGATTTCGACATACCGGGCATGCCGCTCAAGTTCTCGCGGTTTCCCAAGGACCTGCCACTGGAAGCGGCGACGCTCGGACAACATAACGAGGAGATTCTCACGCGCTACTTGGGGCGCTCGCCAGAAGAGGTACAGCAGTTGCGCGCCGCGGGGGTATTGGTGGAAAAAGAGATTTAATCTTCCGATCATGCGATCAAAGGAGGGAGTCCATGAATGAAGGAATGAACCATTGTCTGACGGGCCTGCGCGTCCTTGATTTCACGCGGGCGTTGGCGGGACCGACGTGTTCACGAATGCTCGCCGAGATGGGGGCGGACGTGATTAAGGTGGAATCCGCGCCGCATGGGGATTTGAGTCGCGGCGCGTCCGTCTTTCGCAATCGACGTAGTGTCTTCTTCGTGCAGCACAATCGTGGCAAGAAAAGTGTCTGCGTGAATCTGCGCGACCCGCGTGGCATGGCGCTGATTGCTGAGCTGGTGCAGCAAGTCGATGTCGTGGTGGAAAACTTCAAGCCCGGCGTAATGGCGGAAATGGGGCTGGATTACGAGCGGCTCAAAGCCCTCAAGCCGAATATCATTCTCTGTTCCATTTCCGCGTTGGGACAGACCGGCCCGCTGGCGCACAAGCCTGGTTATGACTACATCGCCCAAGCCTACGCCGGGGTCACCTCAATGATTGGGGACAAAGACGAGGCACCCTATATTCCGTTAGTGGGGCTTGGGGATGTGAGTACCGGCGTGCATGGGGCGCTCGCGGTGCTGGCCGCGCTACGCCATCGCGACCGCACGGGGCGCGGGCAGCATCTCGATGTGGCGCTCCTTGATGTCTACTACAACTTCCATGAAGTGAACGTGCATCAGGTCAAAGCCAGTGGCGGGAAGATCAAACCGACGCGCGTGGGCCGCCACATGACCTACTTGTGTCCAGGTGGTGTGTTTCGCGCGACTGGTGGACACGTGGTGATTATGAGTTTCTTCCACCATTGGCCGGACTTGTGTCGAGCGATGGACCGGCCCGACTTGATTGAGGACCCGCGTTATAAGACCGATCTCGTGCGCCTCGAACGGCGCGACGAAGTCGTCAAATTGATCGAAGATTGGTTGCACACGTTTCCTGACGTCCCGAGCGCGGTGGCCCAGATGGAGCGGTTCAACGTGCCGGTGGCTCCCGTGCTGTCGGTCGAGGACACACTGAGCCATCCACATCTCCGTGCGCGGGGCACTGTGCGGACGATTTCCGATCCCACCCATGACGGAGAATTTGATGTGCCGGGGTTCCCGTTGAAGTTTTCGGAATTCCCCGAAGAGCTACCGCTCACCGCGCCGACACTGGGACAGCATAACGAAGAAGTCCTGACCCATTACCTGGGGCGAACTGCGGCGGACATACAGAAACTACGAGAGGATGGGGTGTTGCGGGAAGAACGGAGGTAGACAGTTGGGGGCTTGGGGGCTTGGGGGCAGTTGGGGGCAGTTGGGGACAGTTGGGGACAGTTGGGGACAGTTGAAAGCAGTTAGGGGCAGTTGAAAACAGTTCAGGGCAGTTGAAGGCAGTTGGGATTTCGGAGTTAGAACAACAAGGGCTTGAGGGACTGAGCACTGTTCCCGACTGTCCCTAACTGCCCTAAACTGCCTCCAACTGCCCTAAACTGTCCCCAACTGCCCTAAACTGTCCCCAACTGCCTTCAACTGCCCCCAACTCCCCTTCCTACAGTTTCGCCGACGGCACCACGAGTTTCTCCGCGAGCCGTTCGATCTCCGCTTTCGCCTGTGTCGGGTCACTGGGAATTCCACCCGCGATCACTTGATCCACACCCGCGTCGCGGTAGCGTTTCACCATATCCATTTCAATGGGTGAGCCGATGCCCGGTGAAATGGCGAACGAGAACTTCACACTGCCACGTCCCGCCGCTTGCGCATACTGCTTGATCCGCGCGATTTTCGCCGCCGCATCTTCTGGGGTCACGTTCACGCCAAACCAACCATCGCCAATTTCCGCGACCCGCTTGAGCGCTGGCGTGCTCTCGCCACCAAACACGATGGGCGGATACGGTTTCTGCACCGGCTTGGGATACATCCGCACTTTCGGGAAGCTACAGAACTCGCCCTTGAACTCCGATATCTCTTCCGTCCACAGATTCTTCATCGCCTGGAGATACTCACGCGTCCGGTCCCCACGCCGATCCCACGGCACCTGCACCGCGGCAAACTCCTCTTCCAGCCAGCCCACTCCAACACCGAGATCAAACCGTCCACCGGAAAGCTTATCGAGACTGGCAATCTCCTTGGCGGTGACCACCGGGCTCCGTTCGGGAATGAGGCTGATGCCGGTGCCAAGGCGAATGGTTTTGGTCAGTGCCGCCGCGTAGGTCAGCGCGATGTAGGGATCGAGAATGTCGATCTTGGTGGTCGGCATCGGTAACCGCCCATCCTTGGAATACGGGTACTTCGAGAGATAGTTGTCAATCAAGACCACATGTTCGGGAGCCCAGAGAGAATAAAATCCGCACTGCTCCGCGGTCTGCGCGGTGAGCGCGATGAGATCGGGCTCGGCGGCGGGGCCAATACCAATAGCAAAAAATCCAACTTTCATGAGTTACTCCTCCTCTTTTGTTGATGCTTCTCGCCCTTTTCCGGGAATCGGGTCTTTGACGAGGCCATAGATTTGTCGTCCTTCGTGATCTTCCGGGAGATACTCCGTGATCGGCATGCCGTCTGGCGCCACGAACAGCAGGCAGTGACAATACTTCCACTTCTTCATCTCGTCACAGGCGCATACCCATTCACGACTGCGCTCGACTTCGGCTTTCTTGTCCGGGTAAAAGTTACACGGACACAGGGGACGCCCCACCTGATCGATATTGGCCGCGAGCCCCAACACCACGGCTTCGGTTACTTCCTTGTCTGGATGAGGAAAGCTCCCACTCTTCTCCCAGTATTTTTTCACATACGTCCGCATGCGTTGCAGGCTTTTTTCCGATGGTTGGTCCATACGCACTCCTTCGTGTGGGTTGCTTTCTCGTCCGTCCTTCTGAATGATGCCGCCCGCTGACGTTATGCCATTTTTCCTTCGCCGGTAAGCACCTGCTGACTTTTATGGTCACATTCGCTAAGGTCAGCGGCGTTGCGTACCGTGGGCTGCTCTTGGCGAGAAACGCGGGAAAACAAAAGAATAGGGAAACGCTTCGGATCAAGAGCGGCGTTGAACGGTAAGGAGCACGCGTGACGATGGGCCGGTATGTGGAGGAGTTGTACAAGCGCAGGGACTTGTTCGTCTATCTGGTCGCGTCGGGGTTAAAGGCGCAACACCGCAACAGTTTTCTCGGCTATTTTTGGTGGCTGCTCGACCCGCTTCTGGATGTGGCGGTCTATTATGTGCTCGTGGTGCTGGTGTTCCACCGGGCGGGGGGGGACGACTACGGCATGTATCTCATTCTGGGGATGATTGTGTGGCGGTGGGCAAGCTCCACGATAGCGAGCGCGGCACGCTCGATTATCGCGCAAGCTGGCGTCATCAGTCAGGTCTACCTCCCGAAACTGATTTTTCCCCTCAGTGCGACGCTGACCCAACTCTTTCACTTTGGGTTCGGCCTCCTGGTGGTGGCCCTGGGCTCGATGTTTTTTCATATTGCTCCGACCACCGCCCTCTTCTGGCTGCCGTATGTGATTCTCATGCAATTGCTCTTCTTAGTCGCTCTCGCGGTGACGATCGCGTATGTGTGTGTCTTCATCCGCGACATTGACAATCTGGTGGGTCCCCTGCTGCGCGTGTGGTTTTTTACCTCGCCCGTGATTTGGCGAGCAGAGATGGTAACAGAGGGGCACCGCTGGATTCTCGATTTGAATCCCATGACACATTTTCTCGCGAGCTATCGGACGATGTTTCTCGCCCAAAGCGGACCGAATGGCTTACCACTGTTGGAGATTGGGCTGGGGTCCCTGCTGTGGATCGCGGGCGTGACCTACTACTACAGCCGCTTTGAGCACGAGATTGTGAAAGCCCTGTAAGGAGCTACCTTTTGAACGTGAGTCTTATCCCTGCCCCGCTCGCGGCCGTCCCAGAAGTCGGTCTCCCCCAGGGAAAATCGCTGCTGGAGGCGGTGAATATCGGGATCAAATATGAGCTGGGCACGAAACGCGAAGACCTGCAGTCGCTGACGTACGGCATCTTCTCCCGTCGGCATCGGCGAAAGCCCGAAGTGCGCTGGGCACTCCAAGAGGTCGATATGGCGGCTTCCGCAGGGGAGGTCATCGGCATCATTGGGGGCAATGGGGCGGGCAAAACCACCCTCTGTCGAACGATCTGTGGTCTGCTGCGGCCCGATACCGGCAGTTTGCGCATTGCCGGGACGGTGTCCACCCTGCTCTCGCTTGGCGTCGGATTTCAGGCGGAACTGTCCGGGCGTGACAACATCCTGTTGAACGGCATGATGTTAGGGGTGTCCCGGCGCGCGCTGTCCACCGCGCTGCCTGACATTGTCGAATTCGCCGGTCTGGGGCGCTTTATTGACCAGCCGCTCAAACATTATTCGAGCGGTATGCGGGCGCGGTTGGGGTTTAGCGTGGCCACGGCGCTCGACCCCGACATCCTGATAATCGACGAAGCCTTGAGTGTGGGCGACCTGGAGTTTAGCGAAAAGGCCGGGCGCAAGATGCGGGAACTGGCCGAGAAGGCCAAACTGGTCGTCGTTGTCACCCATCAACTCTCCTTCGTGGAACGCTATTGTTCGCGAGCACTGTGGCTCGCGAACGGAAGGGTCAAGGCGAACGGAGACGCGACCGAAGTGGTCCGTGCCTACACGGACTCCATCCCCAAAGCAGGTCCGCAAAAGAAAGCCACGGTCCCGGTGACCGCGTCAATGCCCGAGATCATCCCCCCGTCGCCAGGAGCGCCGGTCATTGAGGTCCGAGACCTCAGCGTCCAGTTCACCTTACGCGCGAGCACAACCCCGACAACCACGGACGTGTCCGCCAAGGGTGCGTCCGCTTTCCTCCCAATCCTCAGACGAACGGACGACGATCGGTTTTGGACACTGCGCGACCTGACGTTGACCGTTAACGAAGGGGAAGTGGTCGGGGTCATTGGACCCAATGGGGCAGGGAAAACGACGCTGTGTCAGGCGCTCAGTGGCATCTTGCAAGCCGACCAAGGAGAGGTCGTGCTCAGAGGAGCGCTCACCGCCTTGTTGACGTTCGGAACCGGCTTTAACGAACAGCTCACGGGCCGAGACAATGTGTATCTCAACGGCATGATGATGGGGATTCCCAAGTGGCGTCTACACGAAGTCTACGATGAGATCGTGAAGTTTTCCGGGCTGGAGCGCATCATTGACGAGCCGGTGAAACATTATTCCCGTGGGATGCGGGTGCGGTTGGGGTTCAGCGTGGCCACCGCGATCAACCCGGACCTGCTCATTCTCGACGAAGCGCTCAATGTCGGGGACATCGCCTTTTATGAGAAAGCCAGCATGAAAATTCGCGACCTGATTGAGGCCGCCAAAGCGGTGATGGTGGTGACGCATAATCTCGCGTTTGTCGAACAGGTCTGTACGCGGGCAGTGTGGCTGAAAAACGGGACCTTACAATTCGACGGTGCTCCAAAAGAAGCAGTAGCGGCGTATAGGCGGTCGTTAAAGAAATAGGGGTGCTGCTGTAGGGGCGAAAAATTTTTCGCCCCTACTCCCAGGACGCCCCTACTCCCAGGACAGCACCTGCCTCAACTTCATACCATTGCTCATCGGGAGCACTACCGTTCCGCGACAACTCCAGCGACACGCAGGTGCTCAATCTCCTCTCCACTCATGCCCAACTCGCGCAGAACCGCTTCCGTATGCTCACCCTTTTCCGGGGCTGGCGTTCGCACCGCTCCGGGGGTACGGCTGAGTGTCGTTGGGAGTCCTAACACCTCGATCATTCCAAGCTGGGGATGCGAGAGCCGCGTCGCGAGACCCAGATGCCGCACCTGCTCATTGGCGAAGACTTGGTCAATGCTCAGAATCGGCCCCGTAGGCACCCCAGCGGCGTTGAGAATCTCCACCCATTCAGCAACCGTTTTCGTGTGGAGCTTTTCTTCGAGCACCACGGTCAGCGCGTCACGGTTCTTCGAGCGCTTCCCCGCCGTGGCGAAGCGTGGGTCCTCATACTGTTCCGGTATCTCCAGCGCCGCGCACACCCGTTTCCACATGTGTTGTCCACCGGCGGCGATATTGAGGTACCCATCCTTGGCGCGGAACGTGCCAGTGGGAATGCTCGTGGGATGATTGTTCCCGGCTTGGGGTGGGACTTCCTTGTCCATCAACCAGCGTGTCGCTTGAAAATCGAGCATGGCGATCATCGCCTCCAAGAGCGAGGTGCGCACCCACTGTCCTTCACCTGAACGTTCACGTTCCAGCAAAGCGACGAGAACCCCTTGGGCCGCGAACAGCCCGGCACTGAGGTCCGCCACGGGAATCCCCACCCGCCACGGCCCACTCCCCGGTTGGCCGGTAATACTCATAAGGCCACCCATGCCCTGGGCGATCTGATCGTAGCCAGGACGATCCTGGTAAGGTCCCGTCTGCCCAAACCCTGAAATGCTGGCATACACCAAGCGCGGATTGAGCGGGCGGAGGTCCTCGTATGCAATCCCCAAGCGCTTTTTCACATCTGGGCGATAATTCTCGACCACCACATCGGCGTTCTTCACCAGTTGTTTGAGAATGGCTACCCCACGGGGGTCCTTCAAGTTCAGTACCATACTCCGTTTATTACGATGGAGATTCTGGAAATCGGAATTATGACGACTGACGCCTTCTTCATCATCGGCTTGTTCCACTTTAATCACCTCGGCTCCCATATCGGCGAGTTGGCGGACACAGGTAGGGCCAGAGCGGGCGCGGGTGAGATCAATCACACGAATATGCGCGAGCGGCAATGTCATGAACAGTCTCCTTTCGTTACGGGCGAGGCGTGACCAGCCTCGGCTTGACGCCGGTTATACTCTGGGACGATATGTTCTGAAAACCCAGGAGGTCAATAAAGAATCCTCGGACAGGGATCAGAACGATTGCGCCTCAAGAGGGGTTTCTATATAACGCGGGCGGAAGATGCCAAAAGGAGGAGCCCGCGTTATGAAATTCGGCCTGCACTATTCCCTGGGGGTGGGAACCAATCCCACGATTGACGATTACATTCGTGTTGCCCAACAAGCCGAAGCGCTCGGCTATCGCACGGTCTGGGTGGGCGACCATATTGTGATTCCCGAGCAGATCGTTGCTCCCTACCCATACACGAAGGACGGGTCAGTCGGGTTCGCCCGCAATGCCCCGTGGCCCGACCCGTTTGTGCTGCTGGCCGCCGTCGGCGTGGCCACCAAGACCATTCTGCTCGGCACCAGTGTCATCATCGTCCCGTATCGCAATCCGCTCCACGTGGCCAAAGCCGTGGCGACGGTCGATCTTGCCTCGCATGGCCGTTATCAGTTCGGCGTCGGCATCGGCTGGTTGAAAGAAGAGTTTGACGCGCTAGGAGAACAGTTCAGTGAGCGCGCCGCCCGCACGCGCGAATATCTGCAAGTGATGAAGGCGATGTGGGCCGGGGAGACCGCCTCGTTTCAGGGGAAGTATTTTTCTTTTCCAACCCTGCACACCAATCCGATCCCCGTACAAAGACCGCATCCGCCGATCATCTTTGGCGGCGAGAGCATGCCCGCGCTCAAACGCATCGCGGACCTCGGCAATGGCTGGCAGCCTGGGCCGATTCCCGTGGATACCTTCCGCACCAAGCGCGACCAGTTGCAAACCCTAATGGCGGAGCGTGGGCGGAAGATGTCGGAGTTGTCGATTTCCATGATTGGCGGGACCCGCGACTTGCAACAAGATCGGGGGAAGATCGCCGCGCTCGAAGAACTCGGCGTCTCGGAAATCCTGCTGTTTATGATGGGTCCCACGGTGAATGACACGCTCAAGGAGATGGAGGAAGCGGCCCGCACCCTCATGCGCTAACGAGAATGTACGCGTTCAGCTATCAGCTTTCAGCAGTCAGCCAAACGAGAAAATACCGAGGACTTTGCTCAACTGCTCACACAAAACAAGGAGACCAGGTGCGTACTCCTTGTTTTTGCTGAAAGCTGACGGCTGACGGCTGAACGCGTACCGAGGCAGTATGAAGACCAAGACCAGCACGACCGAGGCATCCCACATCGCCGTGACGGACCGGGTCACGTTCACGTATCAGGCGCGCACCTGGACCGGGACTGTGGTGAAAAAAAGTCGCACCCGTGCGCATGTCGTGTGCGACGACCAGCGCGAGCTGCACGTCCCGTATGCCTGGCTCACAAAGATTCCCGATGCCACGCCACGGGCTGTTCAGAGTCGCGCGGAACAACAGCGCGCCCGCTTCTCGCCTGGCGATCGGGTACAGTTTGACTATCGGGGGACGGTGCTCTCCGGCGTGCTGGCGCGAGTGAATCCCACACTCGGCCACATCGCCACCGATGATGGCCAGGAGTATCGCGTCGCGTATGGACTCCTGCGCCACGATGAGGACAAGCAACCCGTTGCCGTCGCCGCGCGCGGTCCCACGGCCCTTGATGCCTTGGCGCTGCGGGCGCGGTCGCTGTTGGAACAGCATCACCTCGCCGGGTGGAGCTTCCAGTTTGACAATGGCCGGAAGCGCGCGGGCTGTTGTCAGTACGGGACGAAGGTTATCTCACTGTCGTATGCCTTCGCGAAACAGGCAGCCGAGGAAGAGCTGACGGACACGATCCTGCATGAAATCGCCCATGCCTTGGTGGGGAAAGTGCACAATCACGACGAGGTGTGGCGCGCGAAAGCGATTGAGATTGGCTGCTCCGGGCGGCGCTGTCATGATCTCCAGTTTGTCCCACCCCGCTACATTGTCACCTGTGAACGGCACTGTTGGGTCGCGACGGCGGAGCGCCGTCGCCGCGGGGTGGTGTGCATGCGGTGTCGCGGCCAGATTGTATATCACACCTATACCGAGGAGCGGTGGAGGAGTGAGCAACAGCAGGTGTAAATGGAACGACGCGAGGAAGCTAGAAGCTCCGGAAAGGCTACGTACCATGCGCAGTCTGCTTTAGTTCGCCTCGCCCAACAATCGCGTCACCTCAATCCCCATCGCAGAAATGTTGAATTCATAACGACCGGGGAAGAACTGATTCCGCGCCGGTGAGATCTTCCGGCTGGAGACAGACGACACCCCACCGAGTACATTCACCCGCCACGGTCTGTGCTCAAAGCCGAGGCCAAAAGGAAACAAGATGTCGGTGAAGTCAGATAATGCTGGTGCCATTGCTGACGAGCGGATCGCAGCCCGCTCCCAGGAAATCCCGGCACGAGCAGTGATCCCCGGCCACACTTCATACTGCACCCCGCCACCTAAACGGAAGCGATCGTGGACCCCCGAGGCAGCAGGTTGGTTGAGGAACGTGCGCTGCTCGAAATCGACATGCGAATCTTCAAATGCGGAGAACTCTGTCCAGCGGCCTTGTCCGACAACAGTCAAGCGTGACGTGACACGGTATGCCGCACCCACAGTCACGGACTGTGGGAATTGATACTCCGCGGTTGCGTCATCGCCACGCCCAGCCACGCGGGCATTGCCAAAGAGAAATAAGGTGCCAGGTGTCTTATAGGTAACACCAAGGCTGAGCCGCGTAGTCGGTTGGTACAGCACGCCAATAGTACCGAACACACCAGGACCACGGACATCAACATCGATGCGTCCCGCTGGAGAAGGGGTTTTCAGTCGCAGTCGTCCATACGCGGGGTTCAGTGCGACACCCAGATGGAGCTTCGACGTGAGAGAGTAGGCCACGCTTAAGGCCAGTGACGCGGAGGCCAACTCGGAGTGAAAGTTGCTCGGCACACCATGAGCCGGATCCGCTCCATACTTGTAGGCATAGCCAAGCGTAACCGTTCACGAGGGGTATCGATGCCATAGACGTATAACTACCTGAATTTGCTTGTTTTTGCCTATCAATCGTTATCGAAACTGGCCAAAACATGTCCAATTTTACGAATTTCAATTTTGTAAATATCCTAATTCATTAAGGTTTTTATCCCCGTGAACGGTTACGATTTCTCTAAGAGTGAGGAAACTGATGACGCCAGAGACGGTCGCATTTGGACATTTTCGCGTCGACCTCCAGAGTCACACCCTCCGCGACGACGCCCACGAGCTGCGGGTCACGCCCAAAGCCTTTGCCGTGCTGCGGTATCTGCTTGCCCGCCCAGGGCAAGTGGCGACCAAAGAGGAACTCCTGCTCACCGTGTGGCCGAGCACGATTGTGAGCGACGCGGCGTTGACGGTGTGTATCCGGGAACTCCGCCGGGTTTTGGGGGATAGTGCCCGTACCCCGCGGTACATCGAGACGGTGCATCGGCGCGGGTTTCGGTTTATCGGCCCAGTCCCAAGTCCAAGGTCGAAGGTCCCAAGTCCAACATTTGACCCCGCCCCCAATCTGGTGGGGCGTGCGTCCGAGCTGGAACAACTTCATGGCCGGTTGGAGAAAGCCCTGGATGGCGAACGCCAGATTGTCTTTGTCACGGGTGAGCCGGGGATCGGCAAGACCTCCCTGCTTGAGGTCTTTGTGGCCGGAGTCCGGGACCGAGAAGAAAAGCGACCCGCAAAAGGCAAAGGTCTCCGGCCCGCAGTCCTCAGCCCGCAGTCCTCAGTCCTTGTCTTCTTCGGCCCCAAACCCCCAGCCCCGCGCACCGGTCTTCATCGCGCACGGCCAGTGCATCGAGCAGTTCGGCCCCGGTGAACCCTATCTGCCGCTGCTCGCGGCGTTCGGGGAACTCGGCCGTGGCCCAACGCAAGACCGCCTGGTGACGACGTTGCGGCAGTACGCGCCGACGTGGTTAATGCAGTTGTCCGCGTTAGCCACTCCGGCGGATCGGGCGGCGTTGCAGGTCCACACCTTTGGGGCCACCCGCGAGCGGATGCTCCGGGAGTTGGCCGAGGGCCTCGAAGCCCTGACGCGGGACACCGTCCTGATACTGACGCTGGAGGACTTGCACTGGAGTGATCCTTCGACCCAGGATGCCCTCTCGTTCCTGGCGCGGCGGCGACACCCCGCGCGGCTCTTGGTGCTCGGCACCTATCGGCCCACGGAAGTGCTCGGCAATGGCCATCCCCTGCGGACATTAACCCAAGACTTGGCCATTCATCGCCACAGTGTTGAACTGCCCGTGCCGCTCCTGACCGAGGCCGCGGTAGCGGAGTATCTGGCGATCCGGGCAAGGCCCCTGCAACCGCTCGCTCGCACGATTCACCACCGCACCAGTGGCAATCCGCTGTTTATGGTCAACGTCGTCGAGGACTTACTCCTGCATGGTCCCGCCACGAATGACGGCCCAGCCCAGGCTCCGCTCAATGTCCCCGCGACGATTCGGCAGATGCTCGAACGGCAGATTGATCAGCTCAGTACCGACGAGCACCAGCTACTCGTCACGGCCAGTGCGGTGGGGACGGAGTTCGCGGCGGCCACCATTGCGCCCAGTCTTGCGCGCTCCGTCACCACGGTCGAAGAGCACTGTGCCAGCCTCGCCCGCCGCGAGCACTTTGTGCGCGCCACCGGTACAACGCAGTGGCCCGATGGCACGACCAGTGCCCGCTACAGTTTTCGCCATGCGTTGTATCACGACGTGCTCTATGAACGGGTGACGCCGAGTCGGCGGCTCCAAGTACATCAACAGATTGGCGAGCGATTAGAGCAAGGGTACGGGGACCGCGCGGAAGAGATTGCCGCGGCCTTAGCCGGGCACTTTGAGCAAGCCCGCGACTATCCCCGTGCCGTGCGGTATCACGGGGTGGCTGGACAGAGCGCCTTACGTCGTAACGCGTCACAGGAGGCGAGCGTACATCTGACGACGGCGCTCGATCTCCTCAACCATCTTCCAGCCTCGGTTGAACGCAACCAACAAGAATTGCCCCTGCAAATGGCACTGGGCGTCGCGGTGATGAACGCTAAAGGCTACAGCGTTCCTGAAGTGGAACGGGCTTATTTTCGTGCCCGAACATTGTGTGAAGAGCTAGAGGATTCGCCCCACATCTTTCCCATCCTGCTGGGTTTGGTCGTCTACCATGTCGTACGAGGGCAATTCTCAGTCGCGTTATCACTCAGTGAGCAGTGCCTCACTCTCGCGGTGCGCTTCCAGGAGCCTAGCCTCTTGCTCGAAGCGCACCGCTCCAGGGGCCATGTGCTCCATCATATCGGAGATCAACATTCGGCTCAGACTCATTTAGAGGGTGGGCTCCGTCTCTATAACCCACAACAACACCGTGGACATACCTTTCTCTATGGCCATGAACCTGGCGTCTTCTGCCTCACCTATACCGCTGCCGTATTATGGACTCTGGGATATCCAGATCAAGCAAGCAAAAGAACTCAAGAAGCCCTTTCCCTAGCCAGGGAAACGTCGCATGCCCTTTCACTGCTTGGAACGTTAAGCACGGCGATGACCCTGTCCATTTTTCGGAGAGAAGGGCAGGCGGTAGAGGAGGGGCAACGGGAACTAACTACCGTTGCCCAAGAACAAAGCATCCCGGCCTATGTCACGGTCGCAACACTGCATCAAGGATGGCTAGACGCGCAACAAGGGAAAACCGTAGAAGGCATCACACAGATTCGTCAGGCGCTTGATCTCTTTTCGGCAGTAGGGTTTAGAGTCCTTGAACCTGTTCTGCTCTCTTTCCTGGCAGATGCGTATAGTAAGGCGGGGAAGATTTCGGAGGCACTGACAACGATTACGCAAGCGCTCGCTGCTTTAGAGCAGACTGGAGAGCGGTCGTATGAGGCGGAGTTGTATCGACTCAAAGGCGAACTCCTACTGGCGCAGGAAAGCAAAAGTCAAAAGTCAAAAAGCAAAAGTCAAAAATTAGAAAACCCCAGCCCCCAGCCCCTAGCACCCAACACCCAGGCGGAAGCGGAGGAGTGTTTCCACAAAGCCATCGCCATCGCCCGCCAGCAAAGCGCCAAGTCCTGGGAACTCCGCGCGACGATGAGTTTAGCTCGCTTGTGGCAACAACAAGGCAAGCAGCACGAGGCTCACCTGATGTTATCCGAGGCCTATAACTGGTTCACCGAGGGATTTGATACCGCGGATTTGCAGGACGCGAAGGCGTTGCTTGTAGCATTGAGCCAGTGAGAGATTGAGTCAGCGAGTGAGTGACGGGTTGACACCTGCCCATGATTACCAGATTTCTTTCCGCGCACTTTTGCCGTAAGCTTTTTGCTCAGTATTGGAGCAAAGCGTATGAAAAAACGGACAAGCACATATCAAGTTGGGCGCTATATTGTCGCTGATCCCCGCATCTGTCACGGGAAGCTGACATTTCGCGGGACACGCATCTTTGTTGCCGACGTATTAGAACAAGTAGCGGAAGGATTAGCCTGGGAAACGATTATTACGCAATGGGACGGCGCCATTACCGAGGAGGCGATCGCCGAGGCGGTACAACTTGCTGCCCGCGCATTACTCAAACATGCCGATGAGTTTGTCATCGAATCGACAGCCGCGTGAACGTCTTGGATGAAAACATTGTCGCCGATCAGCGGCTGCTCTTACGAGGTTGGCGGATTCCTATTCGTCACGTGGGCTATGATATAGGAAGAAGAGGCATGCCGGATGAAGAGATCATACCCTTTCTCCTCCACTTACGACGACCCACGTTTTTCACTCGTGATGCGGATTTTTACAATCGTCGGCTATGTCACACCCGCTACTGCCTCGTCTATCTTGCCGTCAAAAAAACCGAGGCAGCACTTTTTGTCCGCCGCTTTCTGCGCTCTCCACTGTTTCATACTCAAGCGAAACGCCTGGGGAATGTCGTGCAAGTCTCGCAGGTTGGCCTTTCGGTTTGGCGACTCCATGCGGAAGACGAGATGAGACTGCCTTGGTCCCCATAACCAGACGTAGTCCGGGTTTACCGCGGCTCAAGAGAGAGTCGGGTGGGTCATAACCCACCCGACTCTCTTTCTGCTACTTCAAGCCAAACTGGAAGTTACTGAACGACCCATCGTCCAGACTGATCCGATAGACATACGTGTGACCTACCGTCAGCGGCTTGGTGTTGATTCGGAGCACGGCACGCTTGGGTTGAGTTGGCGGAGTCCCCATGCCCGTCACCATCGCCATCGTGATAGAAAATGGTCTGCCCCCCTTCGTCGGTCTGGCCATCGCAGTCGTTGTCCAGTCCGTCGCGCACTTCCACGAGCGGAAAATTGCTCGATAGGGTCAGTCCGGTAATGTAGGCATGGCCACTGCTGTCGGTGGCAATACTGGTGTCTATGCCGACGGCATTGCCACCGAGATCAATAGAGTCCTCCTCACTTTATCGACATCGTTGCTGTCTCAGTTGCGTTACGTGTGAGATAGCCAGCACTCCCGAGATACCCACGAATAGTTTCTCCGGCCAGCAAACTGGCAGTGCTAAACAAATGCAGCTTGGCGGGCGTATTCTCGGTCACCATCATCCGCTCGCGATGCCAGACGACTACGGTGGATTCCGGTTTGTTCCGCAGCCGCAACGTCATGCCAGCAAACAAAGGTAATCCTGTCGCCGAGTCCTGAAAATGAATCGGTTGGTGAACCCCGTAAAATTGTCCGTCCTTATCGTAGAGCATGGTCATGTTCACAAGCTGCATCTCCGCATCAAAAAACAGCAGCCGATAGGGCCATCTGTTCTCCGGCTCACGCGATTGGGCGAGCACGACAAATGACCGCCGCAGTTCCCAGTTGTCCGTGTTGTCGGGAATGCTCCCCCACCGCCCGGTAAAGCGCGGATGGAGCAGCTTGCTGTCCGCGACCGTGGGCACGAGCACCTCACCGACGAGCTGAAAGCGCCAGTAGTATTCGTGGCCCTCCCAGCCGTAGAACGCATCGAGCGGATAGTGGGTGCCTGCGAACAACTCATGCTTCTTGGGCATCGCCGCTGCCGTTGCCTTGCGCGTTTCTCGCATATACATGACCCCCCGTTCCCGCTCCACGGGATTGACGAACCGAATCGCCACCATTTTATTGTCTTTCATGTCGGGTGGATCGAAGAAGTCAAAGCGAAACTTCCACAGCTCGGCCGCGTTCTTTTCCCGCTCCAGCTGCGCGTACACCATGTCCATGCCGAGCCGTCGCACAACCGTCCCGTGAGCCTGGTCGGTCCAGATTGGCGTAAACCCGCTGGGGACAGTCTGCTCTTGCGCCAGGACGCCGCTTCCCTCCCCTAGCACATAGACATAGAACTCGAGCGCGGCCCGTCCACCACCGCGATCGGCATGGACGAAATTATGGATAATCTTCCGCGCGGCTTGGGGATCCGTGGGTGAAATGTCTGGAAACGGCAGCCCTTCTGGCTTGTAAGGAACCAATTTGCCCTCCACCTCCTCCACCAGTTGGCCGTATGGCTCACTGTCTACCCGCACGCGCGCGCGGCCACTATTGGTTTCTGTCGCGGCTCGGTACGCTGGAGTGGCCTCATACCGCGTTGGTGGAGCAACAAAGAGGTGGTCGACTTCTTGTTCCAGAAACCCTTGCACGACACGGGGAGGAAAGGCCCACCCCAAGCCTGTAGTCGCATCGCGCAAGGAATACGTCTTATCGCCCGGCACTGTCGGGTGATTCGCCACCGCCTGCACCCAGGCGATGTCTTGGCGGACGTCGCCTATGGGCTCTGGTGGGGTGGCCGATGAGACCACAGGAGACAGAGCCTCCGCCGCCCACCCGTCGGCACCTATCAACAACACAGTTCCACAACCGATCGTGAGTACCACACTCCTCATCAATTGCTTCATATTGTCCTCCTCTCATAAATATGAGTGCAAAAATTTTGTCTTCGTTCAGAACTAAGCGTGATCCTTATCCTTCCCTACGCTGATCACACTAGGAACACCTTAGTGAACTGACCGTTGATCTTGGTTTCATTCCCCTCGCGCCGTTCGCCTTTTCGCTCCAGCTATTTCATAGGACATCACCTCCTCTGAAGGCGGCGACCACCAACTCATCTTCTGACTGCCCATCGCGATTCGCGAAGAATTCAATCTCGGCCCACTTGCATACCTCCCCCTTTCTCCCTTGCCGACAAGAATATGCTGTGAGATAAGCACGAGTCTCAGTCGAAGTCCTGAGAGAGTTCTAAGGAAGTTCTAAGATTTTTCTAAGGGAGCACAGTGATGGCTTCAGAAACAGTCGACTTTGGCCCCTTCCGCGTGGATTGGGACAATCACACCATCCACAACGACGCCCACGAGCTGCGGGTCACGCCCAAAGCCTTTGCCGTGCTGCGGTACTTGCTTGCCCGCCCAGGGCAAGTGGTGACCAAAGAGGAACTCCTGCGGAGCGTGTGGCCGAGCACGATTGTGAGCGAAGCGGCCCTGACCGTGTGTATCCGCGAACTGCGTCGTGTGTTCGGTGACAGTGCCCGTGCGCCGCAGTACCTCGAGACGGTGCATCGACGCGGGTTTCGGTTTATCGGCCCAGTCCAAGGTCCAAGGTCGAAGGTCCAAGGTCCAACATTCGAACCAGCCCCTAGCCCCCAACACCCAGCACCTCCCCTGGTCGGACGAGCCGCCGAACTCTCGCACCTCCACCAACTCCTCGAGAAAGCCCGGAGCGGTGAACGCCAGATTGTTTTCGTCACCGGCGAGCCGGGGATTGGCAAGACCGCGCTCCTCGATGCCTTTGTGTTCGGAGTACAGAGTCATGAACCGTTCGGAGTCAACACGAATCCAAAGTCCAAGATTCCAGGTCCTCAACTCCGAACCCCGAACTCCGAACTGTCTCCAACCCCCGATCCCCGACCCCTGACCCCCAACCCCTGGCTTGCCCAGGGCCAGTGCATCGAGCAGTTCGGCCCTGGCGAACCCTATCTGCCGCTGCTCGCGGCGTTGGGGGAACTCGGCCGTGGCCCAGCGCAAGACCGCCTGGTGACGACGTTGCGGCAGTACGCGCCGACGTGGTTGATGCAGTTGTCCGCGTTAGCCACTCCGGCGGATCGGGCGGCGTTGCAGGTCCACACCTTTGGGGCCACCCGCGAGCGGATGCTCCGGGAGTTGGCCGAGGGCCTCGAAGCCCTGACGCGGGACACCGTCCTGGTCCTGACGCTGGAAGACTTGCACTGGAGTGATCCCTCGACCCTGGATGCCCTCTCGTTCCTGGCGCGGCGGCGACACCCCGCGCGGCTCTTGGTGCTCGGCACCTATCGGCCCATGGAAGTGCTCGGCAATGGCCATCCCCTGCGGACATTAACCCAGGACTTGGCCCTTCATCGCCACAGTGTCGAACTGCCAGTGCCGCTCCTGACCGAGGCTACGGTAGAGGAGTATCTGGCGATCCGGGCCATGCCCCTACAACCGCTCGCCCGCACGATTCACCACCGCACCAGTGGCAACCCTTTGTTCATGGTCAACGTCGTCGAGGATCTCCTGCTGCGTCACGCCACGACGAGTGAGGAGGGGAGCCACGCGTCGCTCAGTGTCCCCGCGACGATTCGGCAAATGATTGAGCGGCAGATTGATCAGCTCAGTACCGACGAGCACCAGCTACTCGTCACGGCCAGTGCGGTGGGGATGGAGTTCGCGGCAGCAACCATTGCGCCCAGTCTTGCGCTCTCCGTCACCACGGTCGAAGAGCACTGTGCCAACCTCGCCCGCCGCGAGCACTTTGTGCGCGCCACCGGCACAACCCAGTGGCCCGATGGCACGACCAGTGCCCGCTACAGTTTTCGCCATGCGTTGTATCACGACGTGCTGTATGAACGGGTGACGCCGAGTCAGCGACTACAGGTCCATCAACAGATTGGCGCGCGGTTAGAGCAAGGGTACGGGGACCGAGCAGAAGAGATTGCGGCAGCCTTAGCGGTGCACTTTGAGCAAGCCCGCGACTATCCCCGTGCCGTGCAGTATCACGGCCAAGCGGGGCGTACCGCGTTGGGACGGAGTGCGGCTCAAGAAGCAATTGGACATCTCACCACCGCACTGGACCTCCTCACGCAGCTCCCGGACAGCCCGGAACGTATTCACCTCGAGTTAAGCTTATTGATGCCGTTGGGGGCTGCGTTCATGAACGTCAAGGGGTTCGCCGCCGTGGAGATGGAGCGGGCCTATTCACGCGCGCATACGCTTTGCGAACAACTCGGCAACACTCCCCATCTGTTCCCGGTGTTACATGGCTTGGCCATATTCTATGTGGTACGCGCAAAGCTCGGCACTGCACGTACCCTGATTGAACGAAGTCTCCCTCTGGCACAACAGACGCAGAACCCGGTTCTTCTACTGGAAGCCTACAAATTTCTGGGCCAAATCCTACTTTTTCAGGGAGAACTCTTGGGCAGTCGACATTCTTTTGACCAGGCGTTGACTCTCTACGATCCACGGCAACACCGGCACCACGCTTTTCTGTACGGGCAAGATCCCGGGGGATTGTGTCTCACCCTTTTATCCGCAGCCCTATGGATCGCTGGCTACCCAGAACAAGCATGGAAAAAAGCACAAGCGGCAGTGGCGCTTGCCCGTCAGCAGGGGCACCTTTTCACCCTCGGATTCGCTCTCCTTGGCGCGACCATGGCTCATCGATGGCGGGGCGATGAGCTGGCGCTCCGCGAAACAGCAGAAGAGTTTCAGGGATTGGCCACAGAGCAAGGATTTGCCTTTCTCATCACCCTTGCTAATCATTTTCGCGCGTGGAGATTGGCCAAGACTGGGTATGCAGAGCAGGGCGTTACGCAAATATGTCGGGACGTAGCGATGGTTCGTGCCTCAGGAGCCGAACAATCGCTCGCGTATTCGTTGGCATTATCCATCGAAATTCACGAGAAAGCCGGACGCATTGACGAAGCGTTGGATCTCGCCGAAGAAGCGCTTACCCTGTCACGCGAAACCGGCAACTGCTGGCTTGATGCGGAGTTGTATCAACTCAAAGGCGAGCTCCTGCTAGCGCAGGAAAGCAAAAGTCGAAAATTAGAAAACCCCAGCCCCCAGCCCCTAGCACCCAACACCCAGGCGGAGGCAGAGGAGTGTTTCCACAAAGCCATCGCCATTGCTCGCCAGCAAAGCGCCAAGTCCTGGGAACTCCGTGCGACGATGAGTTTAGCTCGCTTGTGGCAACAACAAGGCAAGCAGCAGGAGGCTCACCAGATGTTATCCGAGGTCTATAACTGGTTCACCGAGGGATTTGATACCGCGGATTTGCGGGAGGCGAAGGCGTTGTTGGAGGAGTTACGCATGTGAGGGCACGACCGCTCGTGCCCTCCGTTCTCCGTTCTTACGGTACGGCTGCGCTCCAGAATAACGAACACTTATGAACAGTATCAAAGCTGCCTTCGACTGTCGGCGTCGGTGCGACGAGAGATTGGAACTGATCCGTCGCCCCGTACGGTGACCACGCGGGGGTGCCGGAGGCATTCGGGTTGCCGGTTCTCGCGAACTGCGACCAGTAGCGAATCATCGCGTCGGAGAGTCGCCGTTGGTCGGGCGAGAAAGGCGATGGTATGCCAAACACATTGAGGAGATATTGAATCTCGGAGGCATGATACGAACCCAAGGGAAAGCTCGCGGGAGGCAGTCCAAAACTGAGCGGCGCATTGGGATCGTTGAACTCATACGCATATGTTGGCACATGCTGTGACAATAACAGCGCGGCGTTCCGCGCCGGGCACGCGAAAAAAGCCGCGGTTCCTAACGCGCCCAGTGCAAACGGTGCCCCACTCACGAGTCCTGGGGGTGGGGGATAATTGCTCAATGGATACAGGAAATTCACCAGCAGTTGCACGGTGGGATCAGTAACCGGGAGTAGAGCGAAGTCCGCAACCGCTTGCGGATACCCTGCATCGGTCAACGGGTTTCCGGCATAGTCGTAGCCTATCGCCACATACAAGCGCCATTCGTCACGATTTGAGCCGGTGACCACTGGCACACGATTAAACTGGCCACTGAAAAAAGCCGCACCTGGGGGCAAGGGCAACACGGTTCCGTCTACAAACGGATAGACGCCGAATGGGAGTGGAATAGAGGCCAGTGCCACAGCCGACGTATGGCGCAGGCATTGCGCGGTGCCGTCGCTGCATCCCACCAAGGAGGCAAAAGTCGTACCTCCGGGGATAAGATCGGAGCCTTGGACTTCAGCTTGTGCTATCGGCACGATCCGCTGCAGGTAGGGCTGAAAACTGGCATACGCGCCACTCTGGGCAATCGCGCCGTGGAACAATCCGGCCGCGGTTGGTGATGCAAGCTGGGAATAGACGCTCAGCCCACCAGCGGATTCACCGAAAATCGTCACGTGCTTAGGGTCACCACCAAAGGCCTTAATGTTTCGCTGCACCCACTGCAACGCGAATTGCTGGTCCATGAAGCCATAGTTGCCATTAAGATGACCTTCGGCATCGATCGCTGGATGGGCGAAGAAACCCAATAAGCCGAGCCGATAGTTGATCGTCACGACAATCACGTTGCCTTTTTCCACCAACGGCGTGGGGTCGTACCGTCCACCAGCGCCTCCGGTCAGTGAACCCCCATGAATCCACACCATGACCGGCAGCCCATCATGCTTGTGCTGATTCTTCTTCAGGCCCGGTGTATACACATTCAAGAACAGGCAATCTTCATTGCCCAAGTAATCGCCTGTGTCACTAAGCTGTGGACACTCACTCCTCAATTTGGTCGCATCAAAAAGCCCGTGCCAACGGCCATAGGGTTGTGGTGGCGTCCAACGTAGATCCCCCACTGGTGGCACAGCATACGGAATACCAAGAAATTTGTTGATGGTTGTGGAGGTGAGCCCTTTCAAGGGTCCACTGTCGGTGACGATTGCAGGGTTCGGAACCTTGCCTTGTCCGCGCTCTGCTCCAGCATCCGCATGAATAGTGCTGGCTACGTTTATCAAGCCGCAGAGCACTAAGCCGAATAACTTGTGATGTCTCCTCATTGGTAACTCCTCCTTCGGTGAGTAATGTGGAACAAGAGTCTGAACAAGATTATGAGTCTGGTTATTTGCGGCCACCGACTACTGCCAACTCATACGTCACGTCCAACCCAAAAATCAGATCATTCGTTTGTGGGTCCCTGAAACTTCCCGTAAACCGGATCGTGTGAGTGCCAGCCGAGAGAGGCGGAACCATGACCCAATAGCCATCGGAAACTGCCCGAGCGTTATCACAGTCTGCTATATTACAATCTACCCCAAGAATGTTGTCGGCAGGATTGGAAAATGCAAAGTCGAACACCGGTGACTGAAAACGGTACGCCTCTGGGTTTATCAGCGATTGGCCATCGATTGTCATAGTCAGGTCGTGAGCCACCGCAATGGGACCGTCAAAGAAACTTGCCGCACATGTATCGACATTCGCATCTGGTCCGTCTTCCACTAAATGGAAAGGATCTCCTTCTAAGGTCGAACAATCGACGTTCAAAATCGGGAAGAAAAGTGCTTTCCCGGTTGGAATGGTACACGACTCGCGTACGATTGTCGCAAAGGCATTTTCCGGCACCTCGGTGGTAAAGGTGCCGTTAAGAAACCATACCTTGCCTGATTGCCCAGCGCCACAGTTCGCGCCATCCACACTAAAAGCAGGATGGTTGGACGCAGATAAACTGAGGTGCCATTTCCACCATTCCGCAGTCCATTCTCCATACGACTTGCCAAACGAATGGGCGTCTGGGGGGATGACGTGCGCCCACGCTCGTGGCGTGGACACGACGAGCATTCCCACAATCATTCCAACCAGCACTGTCGCACTCTGCCAACTCTTCATATTCTCTTTCACGTTGCGCTCCTTTAGGGTTGATGCTTTTTCATGTTCTCCAACGACACTCCAGGAAATCGGAGTCTGATAGATTCTGCCCCCGCACCAAACTTTATGCTTGTGGTTGTCAGAGCAGAGGGCAAGTTGAGCCTATGGCGTACAGACCTTGCCTTTGAAATCGATAGCCCCTTCTAAGGAGTCATAAAACAATAAACTACCACATTTGGGTGGCCGGACGAGGCCAGACCTCATAGTTCCAGTCGCTATGAAACCTGTTCCGACGGATGCGCAGGGTAACAGACTCTCGATCACGGACCTTACGTCTTTTGGGGTAATTTTT
>CAMBFS010000002.1 GCA_945865755.1 Klebsiella pneumoniae | reverse complement strand
TGATGCCCATGTGCCCACGGCAGCACCTTTGCGATATACTCTACGAGGCGGGTAGTTTCTGCGTCTTGGTGTATCATACCCCCAAGTCTCTCATGAGTGAAAACTCGTGGCTACCCGCCCCTTTAGCAAATGTGTCCTGACTTCAGCCCATACACCCCTTCTCCAACTTTCACATCCCCGGCAGCCGTCTCACATGCTGAGAGTACGACCAAGTCAGTTCCGTAGAGGTTCATACTAGTCACTTCTAGTGCGGTTAGCAGCCCATCGTCCCCGGTCGTAATCTCTTGGGCATGGTTAGCGCCAGCCAGAGCCAAGCCTGATCGCACCATAGGACTTATCCGCACGTTTGTAGGCTGGTTAATAGAAGAGCGAAGCCCTAGATCGGGCGGGGGAAGAGACTCGTCTTTGAGGAAGAATCCGTGGGTGGCCAGGTGTAACACCTTTGGAGACTTTGCTACACGCACGGCAGATTCCGTAGCCTGCTTGCCTTCAAGCACTTTCTGTGTGCCTTTGACTAGCGGAGGAATGATCCGGGCTTCCTCGGCTGTGCCAGGCAGCGAAGGAAAGCTCTTGCGATAGTCAGCCGCCCGTACCGCTTCTTCTGATGATGCCACGGCTGCCACCTGCAAAACTTTCCCATCATTGAACGCCGGGTTCGCCACGAGCAGTAGAGTGGTAGCCGGATCGACTCCGGTCTTGCCCCGTAACAGGTCGCGCCCGCTGGCTACGGAGGAGAGTGTGAGCTTCTCCACCAGGTAGCGGCTATCCGGAGTTCGTAGCGCTGCGAAGGGGATGTTATTCAGCTCCCCATCAGGACTCACAATCAGTCGCGTACGTGAACCCAAAGCTGCCTCCAACGGTTGGAGAAGCAGGGTGTAGAGTGCCGACAGTTCAGTATCAGCTTGACGGCTGTAGGTTTCCGGGTCCCGACCATAATCAGGGTGGTTGATAGCCGCCAGCGTTGACTTGATCTTGGCGTCGATCTGGTTAGCTTCTCCCAAATCCACCAGAGTTACTTGATTGTCTGGTGTCAAGACGAAGGCGAGATAGCGCTCGGTGTCGGCCCATTTCTTCTTCTCCTCATTCCAGTCCCGGATACGTACGAATTCAGCCAGGACGCCATCCTTGGGCAGGCGGCTAGCAAGCATCTGTGTTGTCACCCGTCGTTGGGCTAGTTCTTGAGCGACCAAGCCACCGTGTTGGGCCAGAAACTCCTCTTCGCGGGCGATGGTCGCGTGAAGTTCTTCTACCCTCCGCTTGTAGTCCTCAGGACTTTGCTTCCCAGGTCCACCCAACAGCAGCCGGGAAAGAGCACTGCGGTGTTGCGTCAACCGTTGCCATGATTGAAGAGTCTTACCTTCGAGATGAGCTGCCAAGGTCTGCTGGGCACGTGACTGAGCATCAAGCACGATACCCTTACGGCGTAAAACTAATTCCAAGCCGACGCGGATAGCCAACGTGTCTCTCAGAAAATGGCTGCGGATAAGCCATAGGGTGCTGAGATAAGCCCCTTGGGATTTTTCCGCAAACTGCAGCTTTTGTTCTTCGGAGGCGACAGAAAACACATTGGCGAAGGTATGGTCTTCTACTGTCAGTGCACGTTGAAAGAATCGAAGCGCCTGGGCGTAGTCCCCCATGAAGGTATACACAAATGCTAGGTTGCTGAGAATGGTAGCGGTGTAGGGGTGGTTCGGACCTAAGACCTTCTCCAAAACTGCTAAGGCTCTCTGAAGAAGAGGTAGCGCCTGAGCGAACTCTCCTAGAGCGAGATACGACGTTGCTAAATTGCTGAGGGTTGTCGTGGTGTCGGGATGGTCCGGGCCTAGAGCCTTCTCCCGGATTGCTAAGGCTCGTTGATGAAGTGGCAGTGCCTTGGCGTAGTCCCCCATGCGGTAATACAATTCCGCCAAGTTGCTGAGGGCGAGCTCAATGTTAGAATGGCTAGAACCTGGAGCCTTCTCCATTATCACCAAGGCCCGCTGCTGGAGCAGCAGTGCCTTGGCGTAGTCGCCCATGAGCGTATACAACGCCGCCAAGTTGCTGAGGGTTGTCGTGGTATCAGGATGGTCCGGGCCTGGAGCCTTCTCCATTATCACCAAGGCCCGCTGCTGGAGCGGCAGTGCCTTAGCGTAGTCGCCCATGCTCTTATACAAGAATGCTAAGTTATGTAGGGTTGTCGCGGTATCAGGATGGGCCGAACCTAAGACCTTCTCCCGTATTGCTAAGGCTCGCTGGTAGAGCGGCAGTGCCTTAGCGTAGTCACCCATGCTCTTATACGATTCTGCCAAGTTATTAAGGGCTGTAGCAGTGTTGGGGTGGTTAGGCCCCGATGTCTTCTCGCAAATCACCAAGGCTCGCTGGTAGAGCGGCAAGGCATTAGCGTAGTCGCCCATGCTGTAAAACACTGCCGCCAATTTGCCGAGGGTTGTCGCGGTATCAGGATGGGCCGGGCCCAAGGCCTTCTCCCGGATTGCTAAGGCTCGTTGATGAAGTGGCAGTGCCTGGGCGTAGTCCCCCATGCTGTAATACAGCCCTCCCAGGTTGTTGAAGGAGGTCGCAGTATCCAGATGGTCCGGGCCTAAGATCTTCTCCTGTATTGCTAAGGCTCGCTGGTAGAGCGGCAGTGCCTGGGCATACTCTCCCATGCTTTGGTGCAAGAGTGCCAAGTTATTGAGAGTTACAGCGGTATCAGGATGGTCCGGACCTAAGACCTTCTCTCGAATTGCTAAGGCTCGTTGGTGAAGTGGCAGTGCCTTGGCATACTCTCCCATATTTTGGGACAAGAGTGCCAAGTTGTTGAGGGCTGTCGCGGTATCAGGATGGTCGGGACCTAAGGCTTTTTCCAGGATCGCCAAGACTCTTTCACCGAGATGGGCTGCCTCAGCATAGTTTCCCTGCTGGTAGAGTTGGAGTAATTGTTGCTGTAGTCGCTTGGCTTCCTCGACATCCTCTGTCTCCCCCCTTCCTGGGCTCACCATAAGCAAGAGAGTCAGCAAGACGGCCGCAGCAGCAATGACCTTCTGGCCCATGACTGACCCTCCTTCCCTCACTGGCACATTCGTAACTGAGAGTAGGGGATCGTACCTTGCTGGAGCGCCTGCGTCAGCTCTGGCGCGAGACTAGCAAGCGGAAAGGGCTCTCGCGGGAGGTCATAGCGATCAATGGTCCCATCTCCATTGGAATCAAACCCGATCAAATCGATCTGCCCGTCACAGTCGGCATCAAAATAATACAGTAAGGACTTCCACTCTGAGTCTGCCCCTTGAATGACCGTATCGATCTGCGTCGGGGTCCTGCTCCCCCTGGCAGAATAGGCAAGCTGCTTGCCAGAATCTTGATACACGAACCATACATCTGGAGGCGGCACTCGCGCATTGATGTACACTCCCACAATGTTCGTCCCATAGGGTTCTGTTCTATACGAAGCGGCACGTGGACTCGGTACCGGCGCGGCTGCCCGGCTCTCGGTCCTCTGGAGGAACGCTTTGACTACATCAACCGCCACAGCGTAGTTCAGCCCCTCGCCCTCTCCGCGAAAGGAATTGATCCCAATGATCTCCGCTCGATCATTGAGCAGCGGCCCACCGGAGTTACCCGGATTCAGCGCGGTCTGGGTTTGGATCACATTGCTTTGGTGAAGCAGTTTGTCAGCTCCAGTCCACTGATAGTTGGGCCGAACCTGGCTAACGATGCCCGTGGTGTACGTCCACACCTCACCGTCCGGATGGCCAATGGCATGTACATCTTGCCCGACCTCAAGGTCCGTCATCTCCCCCAAGGGAAGGACACTCACATTTTGTGGCGGCGCTTGAATCTGTAGCAATGCCAGGTCAGCCACCTGGTCCACCTTCACGAGAGTAGCAGCAAAGGCTAACTCCTTTTTGATCTCCACTCCCTTCCGCGGCTTGAACACGACCGCCATCCGGCTGGCCCCCTGGATCACATGCCAGTTGGTCAGTACCTCGCCCTGGTCGCTGATAACTGCGCCACTGCCCAGGCTCTGGTCCGTCACCACCAGCACGGTGGCCGGAGCGGCTTTCTTGTACACCTCCACATTGGTCGCTCCGCGAGTCTCTTCTAATAAGAGGTTCTTGGGTAACTTCTCCAGGGTAGAAACAAGCTGTTTTTGCAGTGGGTCTGGTCCAGCAGGAGCCAGCGATAGAGAGGCCAGAACACGTTGCTCCTGGGCAGTAAGGTCCGTGGCCGCTTTGATCTGCTCCCCCCCCCCTTGAGCGCCAGGAGGCTGCTGCCGCCAGAGGGTTGGACCGAGGAAAAGAATAAAGACTGCAACAGCCGAGGCTGCAATGATCTCGCCAATGAAACGTGGCGAGACCCACTGCCACATTGCCGCCCAGGCTGCAGAGAGGGCTTCGACGACTCGATCCACCGCTGGTGGAGCCGATGCCTTTACAGGCTCCCGAGCAGGCACCAATCGCTTCAACTCGTTGATGAGAGCAACGGGAGGCTCCTCTCCTTCCTGCTCCAGGCGAGCCAGCTCTCGCAAGTCAATGAGACGGTTCACGCACGAGGGGCAGCCTCGCAGATGAGATTCCAAGGCGTGTTTCTCCTCCGCGCTGCCTTTCCCATCCAGAAAATCTCCCAACGTGCCCACAGAGGGGCAGTCAGGGGCCTGCAACCGGCTAAGCTGCCGCAGGAGAGTCTTGTCTAACTCCTTCACAGTCACACACTCCTCATTGATACAGACTCCTCACGCTCCCCATTTTTTCCCTCGCCCTCATAAAATCCCGGCTTTCCTCAAACATTCTTCGAGCTTTGCCTTCGCTCGGTGGTATTTGGATGCCACCGTTCCCTGAGCAAGGTCCAAGGCTTCGGTGATCTCCTGATAGGAGCGTCCTCTTTCGCGCATCCAAAATATCTCTTGGTCGAGCGTAGAAATGTCCCGCAAGCAACGGTGGAGCCCCTGTAACAGTTCCTGCTTGGCCACCAGCTCCTCTGGTCCTGGCGCGGGATCGGCAAGAAGAGATCCAGGGGAAGGCGACTCTTCCTCTTCCCCTTCACTGGCAAGAAAGGGGTCCAATACTTCAAGGCGGCGGCTATGTCGTCGGAGGTAACTCTTGGCTTCATTCACTGTGATGGTTTTCAGATACATCCGAAACTCAGGCACAGTGGAGCCGTGAAAGTGCTGGAGCCCACGATCAAGAAGAATGACGAACACGTCCTGAATGAGGTCTTCCCTCTCTGTCTGACTGAGGTTGTCGAATTTGTGCAAGAGACCCCACACCAGGCGGCGGTACTGATTGACAAGCGTCTCCCACGCCAGGCTCTCTCCCGCTGCTGCACGTTGGATCAGGTCCCGTATCTCCGCTTCCACAGTACCCGCTTACATAGGCGAAATCCTCTGCAAAAAAAAGCGCGCGACCAGGGAAAAAAAGGCCGCGTCAAGAGTCTCTTTACGGTAGAAGCCCAAAACACGGGCAAATTAACCACAAGGAGGACGGATCATGCAGAGAACAGATAGGTTACGCAAAGCAGTGATGGTGGGGATATTCTCACTCACAGTTGCTTCCCCAGCCTTGGCTGACACGGTTGTCAACGGCCACTTTCGTAGCGATGGTACCTACGTCCAGCCCCACTATCGTTCCACTCCGGACGGCAACTTCTCCAACAATTGGAGCACGCGTGGCAATGTGAATCCCTACACCGGACAGTGGGGGACACGGCAGTATCCGAGCCAATCGTTCCCGAACTCCCAGGGGTATACATCTCCCAAGTCGCCAAGCTGGTCGTCTCCGAGCTACCGGTTCGGGCGGTAAGTTACACCTCTGAGATCCGGGCTGTTGCACAGCATGCGGAAACGCGGCAGCCCGGTTCCAGACTGCTGAGGATGTTAGGAGTCACTATGGAAGATAGAGAACTTAAGTCCCTGTTGGAATCCATCAAGGGATTCTGCCTATTGAATTTTATCGAGATTCAACATCTCAAAAAGTTACTATGTTCTCATCTTGAAATGGGCGACAGCATAAGCGACTACAATCAAAATCTTAAAAAGTACCTTGGTCGATGGGAACAGAACGACATACTTCTTACAAAGACTCTCGCAGAACTTGAGCAGCGGCAGCGTTCACCAACTGAGAAACCTCATCAGCCGTAGGCCGGGATAAGGCCGCAGGCCGTTCCCGGCGCGAGCGTCCATGCCGGAAACGCTCCGCTTATTCCGGCCTACCTTTCTTAGGTGCACGAATATATTGCACTCCAGAAAAATCAACGCTTCCAAGCCTCCCACTCCCCGCCACCCTTGCAGACCCTCACCAACTCATGTTAGCCGGAGACACTATGAAAAAAATGTTACTGCTCTTCTCTATCGGAATGCTAACCTACGGCGCGCAAAGCCACGCCGAAGTTCTCAACCGCATCGTGGCCACCGTCGATGATGAGCCCATCACGTTGCACGAACTGCGCAATTTCACCAAGGGAACCGGAGGGCAGCAGAACGCGATGATTCCCCCCGACGCCCTCGCCAAGATGACGGAGAAAGACATCTTGGATGCCATCATTATGAACAAACTGGTCAGCAAAGAGGTCCAAACCCAGGGCATCAAGGCCAGGGAAGAAGAGATCAATAGTTACGTCGAGCGCATCAAGGCGCAGAGCAATTTGACCGACGAACAGATGAAAGAGGCCCTCGCCAAGCAAGGGCTCACCTTGGAAATCTATCGCAAGCAAGTGGCCGATGAAATCGAACGCGCGATGTTGATTAACCGCGAGATCGGCTCGCGCGTCAACGTGACCCCGCAAGATATTGAACGCTACTACAAGGAACATGGCGGCAGCGTTGGAGAGAGTAGCGGCGACAGCGAGAGCAGTAGTGAGACAAAGATCGAAGAGAGCGAGCCGGTCTCATCGGACGAGCAGGTGCGCGTGCGGCACATCTTCCTGCCGCTCTCACCAGCGGCTTCCGCCGAAGAAGAAAAAGAAGCGCTCCAACAAATCACCGACATTCGTGATCGCGCCCAGAAAGGTGAGGATTTCGCCGCCTTGGCGACTGCCCACTCCCGTGGCCCCGGCGCGGAGCAAGGTGGCGACTTGGGCTTCTTCAAGAAGGGGCAAATGTCCAAGGAAATTGACGAGGTCGCCTTCTCCCTCCAACCGGGGGAAGTCAGTCAACCCTTCCGTAATAATGCTGGCGTGCATCTTCTCAAGGTAGAAGAACGGACCGGCGCGACAGAGAAGCCTGCCCCCGTCGTCGCCGCTGCTCCGACACCTGAGAAGAAACCTACCATCGACCCCGCCGTCGCCGAACAGATCAAACAGAAGCTGTATAACGAAGCCCTCCAGCAACGCTATAGCCGCTGGTTCCAGGAAGATCTACGTTTCCGTCATCAGGTCGAGAATTTCCTCGTCGCCGATTCCAACAGCTCGTCGTTCACCCCAAAATCCGCTCGCCCCAAGGCCGGCGCACCCACAACCGAAACGCCGAAAGAAGAGGAACAAGGGTTTTTTCGGAAATTATTACCCTTCTAGCGACGGGAGACCGAAGACCGGAGACCGAAGACCGGACATATCCGCGATCTTCGTTCAGACTCCCGTCACCGGTCCCCCGTCCTCCCATTTCCCCATGCTTCCCCTCATTGGCATCACAATGGGTGACCCCGCCGGGATTGGC
The DNA here is from genome assembly GCA_945865755.1 of Klebsiella pneumoniae. Lineage (GTDB taxonomy): Bacteria > Desulfobacterota > Binatia > Bin18 > Bin18 > JABFSC01. Next base: position 57,926 of record CAMBFS010000002.1, on the reverse strand, counting down.
CCGGAAGTCACCCTCAAAGCGGCTGCTCAGGCACGTGCGACATGCCGAGTCGTCGTGTTGGGCGATCCGCGAACTCTCACGGACACCGCGTTACGTCTGGGCTCGCCACTCGTTCCCACCACGTGGACACTGACCGATCCGTATCCTGATGATCCGTGCCGCTTACCGGTGTTGGCGCTCTCAACCCTCGCTCCAGAGCACCGTACCCCAGGACAGCCCACACCAACCGGCGGCGAGGCGTCGTACCGCTATGTGGAAACCGGCGTCCACCTCGCGATGAACAATACCCTCCAAGGGATGGTCACCGCACCTATTAGTAAAGCGATGTGGCACGCCGCTGGACGAGATTATCCGGGTCACACCGAGCTGCTCGCCGCGCTTACCCATACGCCAGAAGTGCGGATGATGCTCGTTGGTCGCCAATTGCGAGTGATTCTCGTGACGACGCATCTCGCGCTCGCCCGTGTGCCCGCGGCGCTCTCGACCGAACGTATTGAGAAGACCATTCTGATGACCGCCGCCCATCTGACGCGGTTTCATGGCCTCACTCGCCCACGCTTGGCCGTGGCGGGGCTAAATCCCCATGCGGGTGAAGCCGGGGCGTTTGGTGATGAGGAAGCACGGATTATCGCTCCAGCCATACAGCATCTCCAAGCACGACAGCCTGCGTTCCTGGTGGACGGCCCATTTCCAGCGGACACCGTTTTCGTGCGCGCCGTGCAAGGCGCGTTTGACGGAGTGATTTGCCTCTATCACGATCAAGGCCTCATTCCCCTGAAACTGCTGTCTTGGGAAGATGGCGTGAACGTCACTATTGGTTCACCGATTGTCCGCACCTCACCCGACCACGGGACCGCTTTTGACATCGCTGGTCAGGGCAAAGCTGATCCTCGCAGTATGCAAGCGGCGATTGCCCTGGCGACGGATATGACACAACATCGGAGTACATAAATGAATCCAGCCATCTTTCGTGAATACGACATTCGCGGTATCGCCGACCAGGATTTCGACACCTCTTTCGCGCACGCCCTGGGCCAAGCCTATGGCACCTACGTTCGTACCCAAGGAAAGCAGCGCATCGCGGTGGGACGCGACTGCCGTCTGACCTCGGACACATACGCCGAGGCGTTGCGTCAGGGATTGCGATCCACTGGGATCAACGTCGTCGATATTGGCACCTGTCCCACACCGTTGATGTATTTTTCCCTGTTCCATTATGATCTGGACGGTGGACTCCAAGTCACTGGCAGTCACAATCCCGCTGACCATAATGGGTTCAAGATGTGTATCGGCAAATTCACCATTCACGGGGAAGAGATTCAGGAGCTGCGCAAGCTGATTGAGTCTGGCCGTTTCGCGACCGGCCAGGGCACGGAGGAACAGCTTCCGATTATCCCTCCCTATCAAGAGTTTCTCATCAAGCAGTTCGGCCAGCTCTCACGCAAAATCAATGTCGTGATTGATGCAGGCAATTCGACGGCTGGCCCGGTGGCCCCGCGCATTCTTCAGGCGATGGGTTGCCAACTGACCTCGCTCTTTTGTGATCTCGACGGACGATTTCCCAACCATCATCCCGACCCGACGATCCCAGAAAATTTGACGCACCTGATCGCGGCGGTCAAAGAGACCGGAGCCGAGATTGGCGTGGCCTACGATGGGGATGCGGACCGAGTGGGCTTAGTGGATCGCCACGGGCGCATTGTCTGGGGCGATGAGATGATGGTCCTGTTTGCGCGCGACATCCTGCGACACCATCCTGGGGCGACCATCGTCTCCGAGGTCAAATGTTCGCAGCGGCTCTTCGATGATGTCGCCAAGCACGGTGGCAATCCCATCATGTGGAAGGTCGGACACTCATTGTTGAAAGCCAAGATGCGAGAGACGGGCGCGAAACTCGGTGGCGAAATGAGCGGGCACATTTTTTTCGCCGACCGCTATTTTGGCTATGACGACGCGATTTATGCGTCCTGCCGCATGCTGGAGATTCTCGCCACGAGCGGCAAGGAGTTGAGCGAACTGCTGGCTGACTTACCGCCGTCGTTCACCACGCCGGAGATTCGCGTGGATTGTCCTGATGACCAAAAATTTCACATCGCCGAGAAAGTACGCGATCACTTCCGCGGCAAATACGATATCGTGGATGTTGATGGGGTACGGGTAAAATTTCCCGATGGCTGGGGGCTCGTGCGCGCCTCAAACACACAACCTGTTTTGGTGCTCCGTTTCGAGGCCAAGACCCAGGAACAACTGACGGAGTACCGAACCCTCGTGGAAGACGTGGTCGAGGGGGTGAAGCGGCAACTGCCTGCGTAATTTGGGCCGCGCGTCTACCAAGCGGCTTTCTCGTTGGACGGAGGTATGGCAAGATACTCCCATGGCCAGGACACCGGAAACCACAGCCTTTGAGCGGGGCGTTGGCCCTCTTCTGCGGATTGTTCTGCACGACAAGGCAGAGACGGTTGTCAACTTTCGCGTTGACCCAACACTGCGGAGCCGGATCGAAGAATTGGCAACAAAATCCACCGAAGGGGAACTCTCAGCCGCGGAACGCGCGGAATATGAGGGCTATGTCCGAGCGAATAAGTTCATTGCCCTCCTCCAACGACAAGCCCGCCAGTTTCTCGGGACAACGGCATAGGTGATAACCGAAGTCACGAAGATTCTTGTCCGGGAGCGCGCTGGCAATCGGTGCGAATACTGTCAGCTCCACCAGGATGATTCGCCGCTTTCTTCACTGCACATCGAGCATATCATTCCCAGGAAGCATGGGGGCTCTGATGAGATGGACAATCTTACTCTCGCCTGTATCGACTGCAATCTTCACAAAGGTCCAAATCTGACGGGTATCGATCCCCAAACAAACAAAGTGACGGAACTATTCCACCCACGACGGCAGCGGTGGAGTGTTCACTTTGCGTGGGAGGGTAGTTCCCTCGTCGGTCAGACTGCTATCGGGCGAACGACGGTCCGGGTACTGGATATGAACTCGGATGACCAAATTGCTCTCCGCTCTTCGGAAAGATGAGCGAAGGAAGCGGGTAATCCAGAAATGGTTCCGAAAGCAGTTGTGGCGGCAATACCGCCGATCAAGACGCATGTAACTTCGGCTGCGTGGGAGGGGCAGCAGGATTTCTTCGAGCCCCTGTGTTCACGAACGGCCTTCCGTCATGCTTCAACACTCTCCGCTACGAAGGCTTCTCCCGCCCCACCATCTCCCGCAATGCTTCAATCTCACGCGCCAACTCGCGGTGCCGCCGCGAGAGCGACAACATGTACAGGAACAACACGAGCCACACCGCGCAGAACGCGGCGAATAAATACGGCATCACTCCTCCTCCCTACGAGACCGCCACGACCTGGCGTCGCAACGCGGCCACTTCGTCACGTAATGTGAGACTCTGCAATCGCAGCCAGATCAACCATGCGAAAAGACAGAGAAACGCCGCGGAACAGACGAGCAAGGTCCAGATCATCTCTGGGGCCATGCGCTCGACCTTGGGATGAATCCCGCGCCACAGTTTCACGGAGATATATAACAGCGGAATATCCAGCACCCCGACAATGCCGAGCACCGCCGCATAGCGGGCAATCAATTCATTATCCCCGGCGAGTAGCCGCAGCAGAATGTACGCGGCATAAATCATCCATAAGATGACGACCATCGTCAGGCGCGGATCCCAGGTCCACCACACTCCCCAAATCGGGCGCGCCCAAATCGAGCCGGTGATAATCACCAGCGTGCAGAACACCATGCCAACTTCCGCCGCCGCCTGTGCCAGTAGGTCGGAAAAGCGGTCGCCTTGCCACAGAAACGCCGCGCTGGCGCCCGCGACAATGAAAAATCCCAGAAACGTATTCCACGCGGCTGGTAGGTGAAAATAGAAAATGCGTTGCGCTGGCCCCTGAACGCGTTCGTTCGGCACATACAAGAACACAAACGCCAGCGCGATCAGCATCAACCCACACGTGAGCCACGGCAGCACGCGATCCATGAAAATAGCAACATGTTTCATCGTTATTCCTGTACGACCTGCGGGAAAATCAGCCACCCTGTTACCACAAAGATCACATCAAAAGCGAGGAGGACCCGTAGCCAGACGCCTGTCCATGCCATCCCCGCGAGAATCGCGCTCGTCACATGCACCGCCGCGATGAGCAATGGAATCAGTAACGGTAACAACATGACCGGCAGCAGGATTTCACGAGCCCGCGTGCGCATGGTCAACGCCGCGAACAGTGTCCCCAGCGCGCAAAACCCGACGATCCCCAGAAACAAGACTAGCGGCAACGCGAGCAGCGACCACGACCAGGGAATCTTGAGCAACACTAACGTCACGGGAGCGGCGACGCTTTCCACGAGCGTGAGAAAGAGGATATTGCCCAGCAGTTTGGCGAGAAAGAGGGTTCCTGGCTCGATCGGACTGAGCAGCAACCCGGAAAAACAGCCGCGTTCTTGCTCGATCAAGAATGCGCGTTGCAGGCCGAGCATGCCAGCGAATACCAGGGTAATCCACAGGACCGCCGCGCCGATCTCTGGCCCTTGGACTCGCTCTGGCTCCAGTGCCACCACGAAAATCAGGACGATGAGCAACGCCAGCACGAAGAGTGATGAGACGCGCTCTTTCGTGCGCACCTCTAGCAGGACATCTTTCCAGAGTAACGCCCACATGATTACGATCGCGGATCGCGGAATGCGGATTGCGAAATTGTGGCATGATAGATGGCGACGAACTCTGGAACGGAGGGCACCCGACCTTCAGACTCCCAGACGATACGCCCCCGATTCACGATGAGCGCGCGGGTGCAGAGTTCGAGACCAAAGGCGAAATCATGGGTGGTCAACAGAATGGTTTTGCCGTGCGCTTTCAGGTACGTGAGCGCGGACTGAAGCGTGGCCACTCCCTGTGCATCCAGGCCCGTGTAGGGCTCATCAAGGAGCAGCAGGTCGGGCTCGTGCAACAAGACCCGTGCGAGCGCGAGGCGTTGCTCCATGCCGCGTGAGAAGGTGCGGACCACGGTATTGCCCCACTGTTGTAACCCTACTTGGTGCAACACGGTGGCGATTCGCGTTTGCATATCAGGAACAGTGTACGCGCGTCCGTAAAAAGTCAGATTCTCAATCGGCGTGAGGTCGGGATAGAGAAAACTCTCATGCCCAAGAAAGCCGAGTCTGCGCCGTACGCCCGCCTCTTGTGGGGACGAGCCAAACAGGGTCAGTGTCCCCGCCGATGGTCGTAGTAAGGTTGCTAATAAACGCAGGAACGTGGTCTTGCCCGCGCCATTGGGGCCGAACACTCCAACCACCTCGCCTGCCGCGACCCGGCATGAGACGTGGCTCAGCACTGGCACCCAGGCGAAGGTCTTGGTCAGATTGTCAGCGTCGATCACCCACATGGCATTCAATTGCGGATTGCGGATTTGGGATTGCGGATGTGGTCGATGATTGACGATTGGCGGAGTTGTCTCTACATGGAGGGGATGAGGAACAATCCATGACCGGAACAATCAAGAAAATTCTGAAAGACAAGGGCTTCGGCTTTATTACTCCAGACGAAGGCAAGGACGAGGTATTTTTTCATCAATCGAAGCTGGCACCCAAGGTCTATTTCGAGGACCTGCGTGAGGGAGACGAGGTGGAGTTCCTCGTCCGACCTGGCGAGAAAGGTCCGCAGGCATTCAATCTCAAGGTACGGTAACCCCTGCCGTTTCAGCTCTGCTTTTCGCCCGGTGCGCGTGAACGATCAAGCTGGGCGAGGGCTTCCAACGCGCGCGCCTCATATTTTTCGCGGAGCAGACGATAGTCTGCTTCGGTCAGTTTCCCCATCTCCTGATCGAAGTCCGCTTCTCTAATCGCGGCATACGCATCGGTCTTTTGCTTTTTCCAGCGTGCCGCCAAGTCTTCCCGCGCATCGGAACGGTCAGATTCTCGCTCCGGCTTGAACAACGGAGCCGCGACAAACATGGCGATCATGCCGATCAATATCAGGCCAGAAATGTAGAGTAAAAACGTCACGCTCAATCCAGGTTTCGGGTTTCAGGTTTCGGGTTTTTCAATCCGCAATCCCAAATCCGCGATTTTCCTCACTCCTTGAACTGTTCTAATTCCCGCTTGAGCCGTTCTCGGTACTCGTCCGCGACCTCGATGACGACCGGTGGTTGTGGCTCTTGATTCGCGCGTTGCCGACTCCAGCGTAACGTGATGAGACTCACCACCACGCCGCCAAGAATTAGCGCGAGAAATGGAGTGATCCAGGCCGCGAGGTTGAAGCCCGTGGTCGTTGGAGACGAGAGCACTTTCTCGCCGTACTGCGCCATGTATGATGCCAGGATTTCTTCTTTTCCTTTGCCTTCGTTAATCGCCGTCGCGATCTCCTGCTTTCTTGGCACGGCGAAGCTGCACTGTAAGTGATTGCAACTGTGCACCGTCAACCCGCACGAACATTGACACGTGAGCCCTTCTTCCACCTCTTGCGTCGTTGAAAGCTCAGCCAATGCCCGCGGCACGGGGACGACAATGAGAAGAACTAGTAATGTCAGGACTGTCTTCAATCCGCATCTCTCCACGACAACGTTACTCGGCCACTTCATTCCCGCGCGCCACCGGAGCCTGCGCCAATACCCGTTCTTGTCGCTCCGCCGGCGTCGGCATCATCGTCACGCAGGTGCCCAGGACCAACATAAATCCTCCGATCCACAGCCACGATAACAGCGGATTGACGAACACTTGGAACGTCACCAGCCCCGAAGGCGCATCGTACCCGCCGAGCACCACATAGAGGTCTTCAAGCAGCGTCGGTCGAATCGCCACTTCCGTCGTCGGTTGGTCCTGTTTCTTGTAGTGCCGTTTCTCTGGATACATGGTGTCAATCTGCTGACCGTCAACGAATACCTGGACCTCAGCCGCCTGGATGCTGACATGCGGAGAATCACTGCTTTTGATGCCGTTATATCGCAACGTGTAGCGTCCAATCTCGAACGACTCGCCGGTATTGATCGAAATTTGCTTCTCGATCTTAAAGAACGAAGAGCCCGCGATTCCGATAAACATCATCACCACCGCCACATGCACGAGGTAGCCACCATAGCGGCGTGGGTTTTTACTGACCAAGCGACCAAGCGCCTGTGGCGAACTCTCGCGTAACATGGATTGTCGGGCGCGGGTGCCGCGATAAAACTCGGAGAAGATCGTGCCGAGCACGAAGCCCGCTAACGAGAAGATGACCACCGCGTAGTAGTGGCGATAGCCAAAGAGAAAAAACAGCACGCCAGCACTGAATCCGGAAATGAGCGAGATGCTGAAGTTGCGACCGAGGCTTTTCACGCTGGCCCGTCGCCAAGCGATCACCGGTCCAATCCCGGTGAGCAGCAGCAATAATATCCCGAGCGGGCCATTCACTTTATTGAAGAATGGAGGACCCACGGTGATTTTCACGCCGCGCACCCATTCGGAAATGATCGGAAAAATCGTGCCCCAGAAGGTCGCGAACGCTAACCCGACCAACACCCAGTTATTCAGCAGAAATGCCGCTTCCCGTGACATCAGCGAGTCGAGTTCGTTGTCGCTCTTCAGGTCCGGCAGGCGATAGAACAAGAGGCCAAAGGACACAATCAAGAGAAACACCAGAAACCCCATGAAATAGGGGCCGAGACCGGACTGCGTGAACGAGTGCACCGAGGAGATCACGCCGCTGCGGGTCAGAAATGTCCCGAAGATCGTCAGCGCAAAGGTGAGGATCACGAGTACCATGTTCCACACCTTGAGCATGTTTTTCTTCTCTTGAATCATCACGGAGTGCAGATACGCCGTCGCGGTGAACCACGGCATGATCGCGGCATTTTCCACCGGGTCCCACGCCCAATAGCCGCCCCACCCTAACACTTCGTAGGCCCAACGACCTCCCAGCAGATTGCCGCAGGACAGGAAGAACCACGAGGCCAGCGCCCAACGGCGAGTGGTGCGAATCCAGACTTCGCCTAATTTGCCAGTCGCCAGCGCCGCCATCGCGAACGCGAACGGAACGGACGCGCTAATATATCCGAGGTACAACGTCGGCGGATGAATCGTCATCCAGTAGTTTTGCAGCAACGGATTGAGGTCCGAGCCTTCTTGCGGCGTGAACGCGAGCCGTTCAAATGGCGGGGTGATGAAACACAGCATGCCCAGGAAGAACAGGGACACTACCATCAAGGTCGCCGTGACATAAGGCATGAGTTCGCGGTTCTTGTCGCGGTTCTGCCAATGCACGATGGCCGTAAACATGGTCTGGATGAACGTCCAAAAGAGCAGCGAGCCCTTTTGGCCTCCCCACAGGGCCGCGATGGTGTAGTGCATCGGCAAGGTCGAGCTGGAGTACGCCTGGACATATTCCAGATTGAAATCGCGCGTCACCAGCGCATTGAGTAACGCCACCACCGCCACCACGACGCACGCAAAGACCGCATACGCGGCCTGCGCGCTGCTAGCAATCCACCGTTCCCTACGCCAGAGCGCTCCTAAGAGGCTCGTCCCAATCGCATAGACCGCCAGAATGGCGGCAAGCGCCAACGCCAATTCGCCGAGATGTGTCATAAAAGTTATGAGTGAAAAGTTATGAGTGAAGAGTTATGAGTTATGAGTGAAGAGTTATGAGTTATGAGTTGCAAGACGAGAGCGTTGCGAGTTGTTCAATGTTCACGATCAAATCGCTCAGGGCAAGACTCGTGCTCCCAGGTCTCCTCTCCTGGCTAGGACAGGGTCAGGGTGAGGGAGATTGAGTGACATGCGCCTTGATTTTTTTCCGACACCCTTCAACCTGTTGACGCTAGCGCGTGGAGGCTTGTTGTCCGCTGGCTGGTGGCTGCTCGTCGGTGGCGGGTTCATATTTCGACGGGCAACTGGTCATAATGGTTTTGGCTTCGAGGACATCCGTCGGATGGTAACGCCCTTCGACGATCACATCCCGCCCTTCGGCGAACATATCGGGCAGAATCCCTTGGTAGCGGACAAGTACGCCAGAACCGGCAGTGCCGGGATCAGAAGCGGGAGTTTCTCCCTCCTTGAATGAGCCAAGAAAAAAACTGAGGCGCAAGTCTTTCGGGTCCCAGTTGATGGTGCCCGCCTGGACGCGACCCGCGACGCGCACGCCTTCATTCGCGAAGTCCGTGCGCGTCGGCAAGAATTCTTCGATGGTGAGATAGTACAGGCTGGTCTCGCGGATGCCGGTATACATGAGGTAGCCCACCGCCCCAATGACACACGCAATGCCCAAAAAGAATTGACCTTTTTTTGTCATGGCCCCACACTGCTACGCTATTTCCGGTATCCGTGCAAGAAAGGGTCATTCTCCATTGCTGAAAATTCAGGTGGAATTCATTGACTTTCCATGCCCCTTTCTATATGTGAGGAGGTCCTTAGAACAATCAGCCACTATCTACTTATGTTCGAATCACTCGGCGAAAAGCTAGAATCCGTCTTCCGTCGCCTGCGCGGGCACGGCAAGATCACCGAAAAAAATATCGAGGACGCTCTACGTGAGGTGCGTCTCGCCCTCCTCGAAGCCGATGTTAATTTCAAGGTTGTCAAAGAGTTCGTCGAGCGGGTGAAGAGTCAGTCGCTGGGACAAGAAGTCCTTGCGAGCCTGACACCTGGACAGCAGATTATCAAAATCGTTCACACCGAACTGATCGCTTTACTCGGTGGAGAACGGACGGAACTTGATCTTGCCGCGGCCCCACCTGTCGTCATTATGCTGGTCGGGCTTAATGGTGCGGGCAAAACAACGACCGCTGGCAAGCTCGCTCGTTACCTTAAAACCGAACTGCGCCGTTCCCCCTATCTCGTCCCCGCGGATACCTACCGGCCCGCCGCCATTGAACAACTGAATATCGTCGCCAAGGAGATTGGCATTCCTATCCATCCCACCCCACAGGATGGGACAGCCACGGACCCGGTTGCGATCGCGAGTGCTGGGGTCGAAGCCGCCCGCCGCAATGCCAGTGATGTGGTGATTATTGACACGGCTGGTCGTTTGCAGATCAACGATGAGCTGATGGGCGAGTTGGAACGGATGAAAGCCGCTATTCATCCACACCAAGTCGTGTTGGTGGCGGATGCCATGACCGGCCAAGAAGCCGTCAACGTCGCCACCGCCTTCCACAATCGTATCGGTGTGGATGGGGTGATCCTCACGAAGATTGAGGGTGATGCACGTGGGGGAGCGGCCTTATCGTTGCGGGCGGTCACCGGCAAGCCGATTCTGTTTGTCGGCGTTGGCGAAAAACTTGATGCGCTCGAAGCGTTTTACCCCGACCGCGCCGCCTCTCGTATTCTCGGCATGGGTGACATGTTGTCACTCATTGAGAAAGCCGAGAAACTGTATGACCAAAATCAGGCGGAGGCGCTTGAGAAAAAGCTGCGCAAGAACCAATTGACCCTAGAAGATTTCCAAGAACAGTTGCGCATGGTGAAAAAGCTCGGGTCGATCACGGATTTGGTCGCCATGCTTCCTGGTGGTAAGAAACTCATGCAAGGCACGGACATGGAAGCCGCCGAGAAAGAGATGAAACATATCGAAGCCATTATGAGCTCGATGACACGCGAGGAACGCCTGAAGGCGGAAATCCTCAACGGTAGTCGTCGCAAGCGGATCGCGGCGGGAAGTGGCACCTCGGTCGCCGATGTCAATCGGTTCCTCAAGCAATATCTTGACGCAAAAAAAATGATGAGAACGTTCACGCAGATGGGGCCCAAAGGAAAGCCCGGACGGTTTTTCTAAGCCCCCATCCAGAACAGACAAGGAAGGCACAGACAGTTATGGTAAAAATCCGACTCGCCCGCCACGGGGCAAAGAAAAAACCCTTTTACCGCATCGTGGTGGCGGACTCACGCTCGCCACGCGACGGCCGTTATATTGATTTGGTTGGGACCTACGATCCGTTGCAAACCCCCGCCGCGGTCAACCTCAAGCGGGAGAAACTCGATAAATGGCTACAGACCGGAGCCCAGCCTACCGAAACGGTGGCGAAACTGATAAGAATGGCGGGACCAGCAGTCGCCGCAGCATGACTTTGACCTCACAGTGAGGGGGGGGAGACGCTAATGAAGGAGTTGGTACTATATTTGGCCAAAGCGTTGGTCAATCACCCGGAGGAAGTCGAGGTCAAGGAAATCCAGGGAGAAACCGCCGCGATTCTCGAACTGCGCGTAGCCAAGGAGGATCTTGGCCGCATCATCGGAAAACAAGGGCGCACCGCGAAATCGATCCGCACGCTGATCAACGCTGCCGCCTCACGGACAAACCGAAAAATTGTCCTCGAAATCATCGAAGAAAAATAATCACCCCCACCAGGCTTCGCTCATTCCGTTGGGCCGCTTGGTGAACACACACGGTGTACGTGGCGACCTACGTCTCCTTCCGCACGCGTTTCCGTGCCGCTCGTTACACCCAGGTCTCACTGTCTTCCTCCAAGACGCACAGGGCCAGCTCCTCCACACCCACACGGTCGTTGGAGCGCGTCCCCGTGCGCCGTTTATTATCGTCAAGCTCGACGGCGTGGACTCCATTGACCAAGCCGAAACCTTGCGCGATCTGACCGTTGCGGTCGAGGAGACCGTGCTTCCTCCGTTGGAGGAGGGGGAGTTCTATTACTACCAGGTCATTGGGCTCACCGTGCGGACAACGGCGGGAACGGACATCGGTGAGATCACGCAAGTCTTTTTTTCCGGTGGCCATGACATCTGGGTCGTGCGCCAAGGAGCAAAAGAACACTTGATCCCAGTCATTGAAGACATCGTGCGGTCCATTGATATTCCCGGTAAACTGGCGATCATTGAACCGTTACCCGGGCTGTTGGATTAGCGCGCACCAATCTCAAACCAGTCCAGACCAATCCACTTTTATGCAGTTCCATGTGATCACCATCTTCCCGGAAATGTTCCCCTCGCCGTTATCAGCGAGCCTGCTCAAGAAAGCCCAGGACAGGGGCATCGTGAGCTGCATGGTGTATAACCTGCGGGACTACACGACGGATAAACATCACGCCGTCGATGATGCTCCGTATGGTGGTGGGCAAGGCATGGTGATGAAGCCAGAGCCCGTCGTCACCGCACTCGAAAGTATTTGCCAACCACTCACCAACCCCTGGCGCATTCTGCTCTGCCCACAAGGCACCCCACTTACCCAAACAAAAGTTGCCGAACTGGCACGACGAGAAAGCCTGGTGATGGTCTGTGGCCGGTACGAGGGCATCGACGAGCGGATTCGTCCATTTATTGATGAAGAACTCTCTATTGGTGACTACATCCTCAGCGGAGGAGAGATGGCCGCGCTCGTGGTGATTGACGCCGTCGCGCGGTTGATTCCAGGCGTCGTTGGCAATCAGGAGTCAGTTGAGGAAGAGTCTTTCAGTCATGGACTGCTCGAGTATCCACAATACACACGGCCAGAGGAGTTCCGTGGCATGCGCGTGCCCGAAGTGTTGCTTTCCGGCAATCACGCCAAGATCGCAAGCTGGCGACAGCAACAGTCCCTCCAGCGCACGCGCGAGCGGCGACCGGACCTCCTTGCGGAGGCAAGTCTCAAGCCAGTCTGAGACAAGTCCAAGACTTACCCTAGACTTGTCCGAGACTTGCCCTAGACTGGCCCCATGGACTTTTACCTCGCACTCATCCATTACCCCGTCTACGACAAAGGGCATAACATCGTGACCACGTCGATCACGAACATGGATATTCACGACATCGCCCGCTCAGCACGGACGTATGGTGTGAAACGCTACTTCGTCGTGACCCCGACACGAACCCTCCGACTGCTCGCCGAAAAAATTCTCGACCACTGGGATCATGGCTACGGCAGCACCTACAATGAAACTCGCAAGGATGCGCTCTCCCTAGTGGCACTCGCCGATGATCTCGATGGCGCGATCAAAGCGATCCACGCCGAAACCGGACAACGCCCACGCCTGGTGGCGACCTCGGCCCGCTCGGGGTTGCGTCGGGTGTCGTTCGCCAATGTCCGCCAACTAGCGGAAACACCGGGTCCACCACTGCTCATGCTGCTGGGGACCGGCTGGGGCTTGATAGACGAAATTTTGGACCAATCCGACTATATTCTCGAGCCAATCCACGGCGCTGGCGATTATAATCACCTGTCCGTGCGTGCCGCCGCCGCTATCCTGCTTGACCGGCTGCTAGGGGCACGGTAAATATTCCCAGCCCGCAACATTCAGCCCAGTCACCCAATCAAAGACACGGAGAATCGGAGAACCGGGAAATCGGTGAGGCGACAGCGCCCTCGCCACGCTTTCTCGCGGTGACGTTTCTCTGCTCTTGGCTCACGGCTGAACGCGATGGAGGAAAAACACAATGAGCAACATGATCGACCGTATTGAAAAGCAACAATGTCGTAGTGACCATCCGACCTTCAAACCTGGCGACACTATCCGCGTCCACGCCAAAATCATCGAAGGCGACAAGGAACGGATTCAGGTCTTCGAGGGCGTCGTGATTAGCCGAGCCAATGCCGGCAATCGCCAATCCTTCACGGTGCGCAAAGTTTCGTATGGCGTCGGAGTCGAACGGGTGTTCCCCCTGCATTCGCCACGAATCGATAAAATCGAGGTGGTCACCAGTGGCCGCGTGCGGCGCGCCAAGTTGTACTATCTCCGCGGCCTTTCCGGGAAAGCCGCCCGTATCAAAGGCGAGCGCGTGATGACCACCGGCAGCAAATCCAAGAAAGTGCCACCCGTCGTGGTGCCAGTCACGGAAGCGCCCGCATCAGCGTAGGACAGTGGCTTGCAGGTTCCCTCTCCCGGCTGGGAGAGGGTCAGAGTGAGAGGGATCAATGTGACTACCGATTTTGTCAGTCACCGTTCAATAAGCCCCTACTCCTTCCCCACCTGCCCCCGCTCCCACCACCACAAGCCCACGATCATCGCCACCAGTAACACCGGGGTGGCGTAGCCATACGCGGCCGACGCATAGAGCGTCAGCTCGTCAAACCGGCCAATCAACAACGACATCCGCGCCATCACCGTGTAGCCAAACGCCGCCCCGAACGACACCATGAGAAAGTAAATGCCCACACGCGCGATCCGGCGCACGGTCCCCGTATGTTCCAGTGAAAAGAAGAAATAGAACAGCACGCTCACCACACCGACCAACACCAGCAACGCATTGAGTCCCGCCCACGTCATCCACACCACCCCGCCATCGCCCACGGTCACTAACGGTTTCAACGTGCCCTCCACCTGCTTGAGGATGAACGACGAGATTTGTCGTGGAATCGCCAGCCCGGAACTGATGCCCAGCAAAAACGCGAAGGAAATACGGCTGAGCCAAGCAATGGGGGGAATGAACCGCGCCAGCAGCAAGAGGCCCAAGAAGGCGGGGACCAAGAGCCACCATTTCCCCTGTTGCGTCATCGGGATATAGAGCTTGTTGGTCATCACTTGGTAGTAGGTGATGATCAACAGATAGCCGACCGAGGCCCCGACAAAGACATGCTCCCCGAACTTGAAAAATGGGTTGTCCTTATACAGAAAGCTGTACATGCACAGGCTCAAGCCCACCGCGACCCATGCGCCAATCATGACTTCGGTACTCATCGCTGCCTCCCCCGCGCCTGTCCAGTGAGAAAATAAAGCGCATTACAGACGATGATAAGAAAGATAATGACAAAATGTGTCGCCGACTGCGCCGCCATCCCCGCCATCGCCTTGCCTTTGACCCCCAGGAGAATTTCATACTCCGCCGCCCCGCGCAGACCGCCGAGCAGCCCATTGATCTGTCCCGTATCCAGCAACGGATAAAAGCGGGGCGCGCTCACCGCCGTGCATCCGCCCCCCAGCTCAAACCCATATTTTTCCTTGCCGTACACATACCAGGTGTCGATCCCCGGAAAGCCGACACTCAGACTCATCACGTATTGCATGTCGCGCAGTGACCGCACCTTCTCAAGCAACGGAATATCCACTGTCTTGGTGCCGTAATAATCGGCGGGAAACGCGGCGTGGAAATCCTGACCCATGCTAATCACCGCGCTCGCATCCCCAGGCGCGTACCCTAAGAAGACATAGTCCGTCCCTTTCACCTTGCCTTTTTCCCGCGCCACTTCAGTAAAAGCGATTTCGGCGATGCCCGCGCCCGCCGGCCACAGCGTCATCCCCAGCACTTTGATATCTTTCTGGAACGCATGGCGCAGTAACGCCACGGCCATTGGGTAGAGTTCCGGTTTCCCACCCGGCTCGAAGTCCATCGACAGCAACATCAACGACCCAGCGGGGAGCTGCTCAATATAGTCGTAGACCCGTTGCACTTCCGGCGAGACCCGAATCGGCAAATTCACGGGATAGAGCAACGGCAACAACGTCGCCACCGCGATCAGCAAGAAAATTACACGCCGGTCCAGGCGCAGGAGGCGGGAAATAAAGGTAGTCATCAGTTATCAGTCCTGTAGCCTGGATGGAGCAAAGCGGAATCCGGGGCGGCGCGTGCCCACAGCAGGAGGTCCCGGATTCCACTCCGTTCCATCCGGGCTACCTTGCTCGTTGAACTTCAATGTCAAAATCACTCCGAGTCCGCAATCCCAAATCCGCAATTCTCAGCTGTAGCCCGAATGGAGCAAAGCGGAATCCGGGGCGGCGTGTGCCCACAGCAGGAGGTCCCGGATTCCACTCCGTTCCATCCGGGCTACCTTGCTCCAAATCCGCAATCCGCAATCCCAAATCCCCAATCCTCAGTCCTTCCCCAGATACGACCGCTCAATCCCACAAATAATTTTAATCGACGTGGCGATCCCTCCCAGGCTCACCCCGATAAGGATGCCACGTTGCGCCGCTGTATTGGGCACGTTCATAATCCACTCGGTCACCGACCCAATCCCGGAAATCAGATGCTCACCCAACGGCACCCGGCCCCACATCACCAAAATGGCCGCCACTAACAAAACCGTGGCTTCCGGGGTGCGCGCGCGGAACGCTCGATACGCGGCGGAAGCCACGAAAAACGCGAGCAACGAAAACATCGTCCCCTGTAACGCCACGAACACATAGCTGTAGAGCCACCCAAACGACGTGGCTTCCGTCTTGCCACCCGACCAGAAGCCCGCGGCGAGCATGATGAGCATCGAGAGAAACATCACCCCGCTGTAGCCCCATCCCGCTTCGCGCCGCTTGATCTTCACATAGTGAGAGCGAATCAAACTGCCCACACCCAAGAGAATGGCGAACCCCCCAATAATCTGCCCCCACACCGACACCTCCGTCAGCAACGACTCCGACGCCGGATGCGGGACGTAGTACTGGGCCGTGAACGTGACCCCCAAGAGGAACGTGAGCATCAACGGGAACGTCCGTTTCCAAAAAAGCATGGGGCTGCTCCTATTTCATATCAGTGAAGAGTTGAAAGACAGTTTTGATCCACGGGACAGCGAAAATCTCGCCCAGCGTGATCGCCACCGTCCCAATCACCATGACGCCAAGCAGCACGCCTTTGCCTATATCTTGCCCCCGCAGCGTCCCGACCAGCACCGGCTCGCGCGACAGATACGCGCTCGCGGCATACAACTCCTCGCCGATCAACGTATAGTCACACGTGGTAATGAAGAACGGCAACTGATGTTCCGCGTCCGTCCCGGCGATCTGAATCGCCCCGGTGGTCGCCCCGGTTTCCGCCAACAACAGGGACTCCGCGTAATAATAGCCCATGAAAAAATTGGCCGCTGGTTTCTCACGTAAAATCAGGCCATCAACCGCGGCGGTGTAGGCGAACTGGTCTCCGCTAATAAAGAAGTTGGTGTCCTCGCGGTAGGCATCGGGGCGACCGGCGGCGAAGTAGGCTTCGCGCACCATCTCTTGGCAAACCGCCATGACAATCGGTGCGCGGTGCGGCACCTTGAGTTCCGCGCCGTAGGTCGCCACCCGCTTGGCCACATCGCTCAGAATCACCGTGGCCGCGATGGTCGCCAAACTAGAGGGGTCACTGCTCCCGCCAAAGTCCCCACTGCCCGTGAGGTAGAGCACCGGACGCCCCATCTCGGTTGCACGCCCCACGGCTTCCTCAACCGCGTCAAGACCAGGAATCCGTCGGAGAAAGATATTGGGATTGACCCGCGCCCGGCGAATCGACACCAACAGCGTGGCCGCGAACGCGAGGAGAATGCCAAGATTGTTCAGCTTCGCCCAGTTCAACAGATTCGCGTGCGGCGCGGCTGAGACGATGGCGCTCTTCACCTCGGCTTGCCCGTCGCTCAAGGTCACCTGAAAGAAATAGGTGGTGTCCCGCTCCAGCCGAAAGTCCGAGGTCGATTTGACCTGAAAAAAATGGACATCCCGCCGTTTCGCGCCCCAGACCCACCACGGACCACTAATGTCGGTTTCGTAATGGGTCCGTGCGCCAAACTCGGCGATGTGTGTGAACTCCCCGGTTTCCTGTGTGCTGAGCGAGACGCGGTACACGGCGGTCTGCGACGCGGTTGTCAGCACCGGCCAGCGCAGGCCGATACTGTCTCCCGCGTCCCCAGGCATGTCGAAGGCTTCAAGGGACAAGGCAACAGCGGGAGTTTCGTCTTGCGCACGGGCGACAACGGGCGAGAGGAAGAGCCCCCAGACGAGGACGGCAAAGAAGACGCTGGCGTGGCGTCGCGGGAGTTGAAGAGTACGCATCATTCGGTCTCTTTTCCTGGGAGCGCAGGCGTCTCGCCTGCCAACAACCCGATGAAGGCGGACATCATGCCATCGCCTATCCGGGAAAGGAACGGGGCGCGGGTCTTTCCTCCATGAGACTTTATCCGAAATAAGGTCTTTGTCGTTTGTATGGCCTTTGTTGGACAGTCGTCTTGAGCCCCGGAGGGGCGACAGAACACCGCTGTCTCAGGTTCTATCGCCCCTCCGGGGCTGAGGAATCCTGGCATTGTTTCCCAGGGCTGACGCCCTGGGCTAATCTCTTACGCCTCTCCGGGGCAAAGACCGCACAAAGAGGCGAGCCCTGGGAGCGCAGGCGTCTCGCCCGCCATGCCTGCGCTCGGCTGGCCCTTTTCATTCCAACCGGGCTACTTTATTTTGACAAGTGTTATGTCACAGGCTACAGAGTGACAGTGCGTATTCGGAACTTCTCGCATATAGGGACTGAACCGGCTTTACCAGGATGACAGCGTCAAAGGCGTACCGCCCGGTACCGTGGACAAGTTGCGCAAGATGCTGGTGTTCCTTGATGCTATGGCGGACCCTGAAGAATTACGGGCGCTCTCGGCGTGGAAAGTGCATGTGCTCACCGGTGACCGCAAGGGAACCTGGAGCCTCAACGTCACCCGGAACTGGCGCTTGACGTTCCGCATCGACGCCGCCGCGCTCGAAATCCACGACCTGAACCTGGAAGATTATCACTAGGAGAGAAATCATGCCGATGAAGAACCCTCCCCATCCGGGCGATTTTATCCGCACGGAAATCGTGCAGCCTGCCGGGTTTTCGGTGACCCAAGCCGCTGTCGCGTTGCAGGTGTCTCGTCCCACCCTCTCCAGTCTGCTGAATGGCAAGGCGGACCTGTCCGCCGAGATGGCGTTACGGATTGAAAAAGCGTTCGGGGTGAAGATGGATACCCTGCTCCGGATGCAGGTGTCCTATGACATCGCACAAACTCGTAAACGAACGAAGCACATTCATGTCCGGCGGGTATCACCTGTGGTCGCCACGCCCGCATGATGCCTCCTCATGCTTCCTGCTGAGACCTGACATGATCGGTGGTCTCAGTCTCGTGGCCTGAGTGAAACAAGGCGGACCCCAGGGAGGTCCAAGAAGCGCAGGCATCTCGCCCGCCACGCCTGCGCTCGGCTGGTCCTATCCCGTCGGAGCGCAAACTGTTACGAGAGGAAGACTTTTAAAACCCGGACAAGGAGCTATCTCAAGATGCGCACGACCTTCTCTCAATCTCTCAATCTCTCAATCTCTCGTGACGAGTCGCACCGCCTCACCCGACCCGTCCGCGCCTTGCTCGCTGCCGTTGTCGTACTGCTGCTAGGCACCGCCACCTTGGCCAAGGCGGCAACCTTTACCGAGGCCGCACCGCAGCTCAACCTTAATCTGAACACCGCCAGCGAAGCCGTGGCCATTGTCTCGAACGGCACGAGCTACACGCTGACCTTGACGGTCGGCACGTGGAGCGGCACTGATAGCGTCAACGTCACAGGCAATGGCACGGTCACGCTCACGGTGACGGCGGCAGGACTTGGGGTGTTCGACACCATCAACCTCACCGACTCGGCGACTGGCAGCACGGCGACCTTCAATGATAGTGGGGCCAACACCTACGGCGACACCTTCAACGTCACGCTCGACGAGGCGAGCGCCGGAACGATCACCTTCAATGGCGCTTCGTCCTTCACTGGGAGCGCGGGCATCGCCGCCAGAGCCAGCCGCAATATCACTGTCGCCTTCGACTCCACCCTGGAGACCGTCAACGGCAACATCCTCCTCGAAGCCAACCAGCAAGCCACGGCTACTTCTGGCAGCTTCGACGGCGTTCTTATCAACGCCGCGACGGTGGAAGCAACGGGGACGGGGAATGTGACGGTACAGGGGCGTGGTGGGAATGATGGTGGTGGCTTGCAATACGGAGTGACGCTGCAAAGTGGCGCTGTGCTCAGTGGGGGGGCAAGCGGGACGCTGACCGTCACCGGCACCGGTGGGGCCACCGGGGGGAACCAAAACATTGGCGTGAATGTACAAGAGACGAACACGCGGATCACTTCAAGCGGTGGCCCTGTGAACGTCACCGGGCAGGGAGGCGGCACAGGGGCCAGCAACAGCAACGCCGGCGTGGTTCTACTCGTTGCGGGCCAGATCAGCGCGGGCGGCACCGGGACGGTGACCGTTACCGGCGCCGGTGGGGCTACTTTGGGAGGCATCAACTATGGCGTATATGTAGATGGGGCGAACACGCAGATCACTTCGGGCGGCGGCACTGTCAGCGTCACGGGGACCGGCACTGCCAACAGCGAGGCCCTTGTCGTGCAGTTAAGCGGCGAGATCACCACGGCCATCACCTCCGCCCCGATTTTGCTCACTGGCGATAATATCGACATCTCCTCTCCTGGCTTCATCACCGCAGGTACTGGCCTTGTGACGCTCCAACCGCGCACGGCGGGCACGCTGATTGACCTCGGTGGCGCGGATGTGCTCAGCGGCAGCCCGCTCACCCTGGGCCTCACCGATGCGGAGTTAGATCAAGTCACGGCGAGCACGCTGGAGATCGGCAACATCACCAGTGGCCCCCTCACAGTCAGCGCCGACATCATCCGGTTCGGCGTGGCCACGGTGGTGGAACTGATTTCCGGTAGTGACGTGGTGCTGAGTGGTGGCCAAGTCAACACCAGCGGGGGCACGTTGCTGCTTGATCCTGGCCTTACCCCAGCCGCCGTCAAACCCATTCGCGCCGGCACGGACATCAAGGCCGATACCGTGTCGTTTGGCAGTGATCTGAATATCAATATCGTTGGCCCCACGGTCGATACCGACTACACACAACTCAACGTCGCGGGCATTGTGGACCTCAAGGGCGTGGATTTGGTGCTGACCGGCGCGTTCGTCCCGCCAGCCATCAACGACGTCTTCACCATCGTATCAGCGACCAGCGTCACCGGCACGTTCAACGGCTTGGCGAACGGCAACTCCCTCACGTTCAATGGTCGCACGTTGCAGATCGGCTACACCAGAACTGCGGTGACGCTGACCGTGACCGCGTTACCGGTGGAGTTGCAGTCGTTTGAGGTGGAGTAGGGGAGGGAGGCAAGTTCCGGTGACGCTTCCCACCGATGGCGCGATCGGGCTGACCACAGCGATGGATGCCAGGTGGCCGCAATCCTTGCGATTGACATCAAACTCAGTCATTACTGTACCCGGAGAGTGGACATGCCAATGGATCTCATCGAAATTTACCTCCGCCTCCGGCGTGAAGACATTGCCCTGCTCAAGTTCGTGGTCGAGTCGTATGAAGGCATTGGCATTGTCCGCACGCTGGATCGAAAAAGGGCGACTGTGGCGGTCCTCGCCATGCCGGATGCTATCGAGCATGTCCGAGGAGTGCTGGACTCGCTTCGTGACGAAATGGAATGGTACGAAATCCCGCCCCCTATCGAGCAGGACGATTGGCTGATGAAGCAAGTCGTGAGTAACGAGTAGCGAGTGGCAGGTTTTTCTTTTCCAAATCCCAAATCCCAAATCCCAAATCCTAAGCCCTCAAGCCTCGCTTTTCCCTTCTTTCCCAAAGACATACGCCACGCCAATGCTGATGGCATACAGCAGCAACAGGGGGCCAGCGAGGAGCAGTTGAGAGGCGACGTCAGGGCCGGGAGTTAACACCGCCGCCAACACAAAAATAAGGACGACCGCGTAACGAAAGAATTGGATGAGTATCTGGTGCGTAATCAGTCCGATGCGCGTGAAGAAGAACGCGAACACCGGTAACTCGAATGTCACTCCAAAGGCTAACAGCATGCGCGCGGTAAACGTCAGATATTCGCTGATGCGTAAGGTCGGCTCGACACCGATGGTTTTGTACTCCTCAAGAAAAAAGGCGAACGCCACCGGCAACACCACGCGATAACAAAACCCCGCGCCGAGGAAGAAAAAAAGCGGGCCAAAAATCACGAAGGGAATCACGTAGCGCTTCTCGTGCTGATGCAGGCCCGGCGCGACGAATTGCCATAATTGATAAAAAAGGGCTGGGCTCGCCAGGAAGAGCGCGGCGATGAACGCGACCTTGAGCTTGGTGAAGAATGCCTCGGTGGGCCCTAACCCGACCAGCGCTGGAGCCTCCGCCGTGGCGGTCAACACCGGGTGCGAGAGAAAGGTAAACAACTCGCTCGCCGCCAGGTAGGTGGGAACAAAGGCGATGGCGATCGCCAGCAGCGACTTGAGCAGCCGCCCGCGTAACTCCTGCAAATGGCCCAAGAGCGGCATCGTCCGATCATCACCGGCCATCTACGCCGACTCTCCTGATGAAGACTCCTTCTTCTCTCCCGTGGCACCAGGTTCCATTGCCCCTTTGCCGCGCGGCACGGTGGCGACTGGCGTTCCCACAGGTTGATCCACGGGGGGTGGTGTCGTGCTCGTGGGTGGAGAAAGCTCCGCTTGGGCTTCTCGTTCGGCCTGGCGAATTTCTTCTTCGAGCATTTGGCGGGCGCTGCGCAACTCTTCCGATACGTCGTCAGTGACCTTGCGAAAGTCGGCAAAAAGTCTAGTGAACATTTTGATGACTTCCGGCAATCGCTCTGGACCGACAAAGATCAGTGCGATGACGATGATGACGAGGAATTCTGGGATGCCGATGCCAAACATAAGTGCTGTGCGGCATACGGTAGTATAATCGGAAAAAGGGCGCAAGTCGCGAAACACGAATGACAGCAAAGGAGCGGATATGTTGCGTACAGGAATTGTTGTGGATGCCCGGTATCAGGAGCATGACACTGGGCGGAATCACCCGGAGCGCCCGGAGCGGATTGCCACCCTCGTTGATGCGCTGACTCGGTATCAACGAGCCGGGCTCAAACGGTTTGACCCGCGCCTTGCCACACCCACGGAGATTGCCCTGGTGCATGATACGAGCCACGTCGACCGCGTGGCGGCGACCGCGCAACAGAATCGCTTCGCGTTTGATGCCGATACCTCCGTCTCCGCGCAATCGTACCACACCGCACTGCTGGCGACGGGTGGTCTCTTGACGCTGCTCGAAGCGATTATGACCCACGACATCGATAATGGCTTCGCCCTTGTGCGTCCGCCTGGCCATCATGCCGAACGTGATCGCGCGATGGGGTTTTGTTTGTTCAACAGCGCGGCCATCGGCGCGCAATACTTGCGAGAGCGGTTTGACCTCAAGCGTATCTTGGTGATGGATTGGGATGTCCACCACGGCAACGGGACGCAACACAGTTTTTACGACGATCCGGGAGTGCTCTACGTGTCCACTCACCAGTACCCGTACTATCCAGGGACCGGAGCCCTGAACGAAGTTGGCACGGGACAAGGGGAAGGATACACGCTCAATTTGCCGCTTTCCCCAGGTTGTGGCGACGCGGAATATCAAGAACTCTTCACCGATGTGATCGCGCCGATCTGTCGGCAGTTCAACCCGGAATTTGTGCTCATCTCCGCCGGGTTTGACGCGCATCGCCGGGATCCGCTGGGGGGCATGGACGTTACGGAAGCCGGTTTTGGCGCGATGGCGCGGGTGTTGTTACAGGTCGCGCAAGAACACGCGCAGGGGCGCTGCGCCGCGATTCTTGAAGGTGGGTATGATCTGGAGGGGCTGCGGAAATCCGTGTGCTCCGTGCTCGACGAAATGGAGGGCGGACATATTACGGAGAGTCTTCCCTTACACACCGTGCGCGGCTTGGCATCAACCGCGTGGCAAGTCCAAAGCCGCTACTGGGAGTCCCCCAAATTGTAGGTTTGCTCCGGAGCTGGTGGAGCAGGAGTGGGGGGGACTTTCGCGATTGGGGCCGACGGCTCTCCCGCGCCAGTCTCAGGAAGAGGAGCGCCCACCGTCCCGTCACTCAGACTTTCCTCGAAGAGAGGAGTTTGGGCATCACTAGCGTCCACAGGCGGGGCTTCGTCATTATTGGTTGCGGTCGTCTCTTCGGGCTCGGGCTCCTCGAATTCCGGGGTCGATTCTTCTTGTGGTTCTTCTTCTTCCACAGGCGCGGGCTCTTCTTCGACACCGGGTTCAGGGAGCCGGGCCACCGACGGCGGAGCGATAACGACGGGTGGCGGGATGGGTTGTTGTTGCACGGGGTCAGGCACGGCGATCGGAGTGGGCGCGGGAGTGCCAATCGGAGAAGGGGAAAACGCATCGCCCTCCGGTGTGGCCAAGCCAGGAGCCGATGCGGTCTCGGTGGTGGCTCCGGGTTCGGTGCCGCGCGCGAAAATTTCTAGGATGACCTTGCCGCCCGCCGCCCGCTTCCCAGTGCCAGCATTGATGTGTGCGACCATAATGCCATCAGGAATAGGGAAATCGTTAATCGGACTCTCGCCAAGGGCTTCCTTCATAAAGGAAGTCCATATCGGAGCCGCGACCCGCCCGCCCGTTTCTCCTGACCCAAGCGGGCGTTTCTCGTCAAAGCCCACCCAGACTCCGGCGATCAGCTCCGGGGTATACCCAACGAACCACGCCTCTCCATAATCGTTGGTGGTGCCGGTCTTGCCTGCCGCCGGGCGGCCAAGTTTGAGTGCTTCCTTGCCCGTTCCACGCTCGACGGCACTCTTGAGAATACTGGTCATCAGATACGCGGTCTCCGGCGCGATGGCGGGAGTGGGGTGAAAGGTGCTTTCCGAGATCACGGCGCCTTGGCTGTCGGTCATTTTCGAAATGAAGATCGGCTCAAACCGATTGCCATTGGTCGCGAAGACACCGTAGGCACGAATCATGTCCAATAACGTGACCTCCGATGACCCTAACGCCACGGACATATTGGGGGCGAGCGGTGAGGTAATCCCGAGCGACTGCGCGTACGACAGTAGATAGGGAAGGCCAATCGCATCCGCGATACGCACGGTTGGCACGTTGCGAGAAAAGGTGAGTGCCTCGCGCAACCGGATAGGACCACGAAACTTGCGATCATAGTTCGCCGGGGACCAACGCTTGCCTCGGCCATCAGGAAAGGAGATCGGGCTATCCTTGACAATGGAGGCCGGGGTATAGCCACGGTCCAGCGCGGCGGCATAGACCACGGGCTTGAACACCGATCCGGGTTGACGTTTGGCTTGCGTCGCGCGGTTGAATTGGCTGCGGGTGAAGTCGTATCCACCCACCATGGCTTTCACTTCACCCGTTGTGAGGTCCACCGCCAGCAACCCGCCGTCGAGGTGATTGGTGCTTTGTCGCCGACAGAGGCCCTCGCGTCGGCAGAGGACATCAATGCCGTCGCGGAATGCCTTCTCCGCTGCTTTTTGGATCTTTAGATCCACGGTGGTATACACTTCCAAGCCGAGTTTTTGCGTGGCGTCCTCTCCGTACTTGTGTTGGATCAGTTGGCGGACCTGCTCGACATAATACGGGGCGAGGTCGGTATACGACGCGGGGGCCGCCGAGGATGGCGTCAGCGGTTCTTGCCAGGCGGTCATGGCCTGGGCATACGAAATAAAGCGCTCTTCCATCATCCGTTCGAGCACGTAGCGTTGCCGTTCCTTGGCGCCTTCGAGATTCTTGAAAGGATCGTAGACGCTGGGGGCTGGTGCTAAGCCAGCGATCATCGCGGCTTCTGGCAAAGTGAGGTCGGCGACACTTTTGTTGAAGTATTCCCGCGCGGCGGCCTCTACTCCATACGCGCCACTGCCGAGATAAAGCTGGTTGAGATAAATCTCGAGAATCTGCTCTTTGCTCATCCGTCGCTCAAGCCGTAACGCGAGGATCATTTCCTGGGCTTTGCGACGATAGCTCCGCTCCGAGGCGAGCAAGACTGACTTCACGATCTGTTGGGTGATCGTACTGCCCCCTTGCACGGTGTGTCCGGCTTGCCAGTTGGCGATAGCCGCGCGCGTGACCGCGGAAAAATTGACACCGGGATGCTGATAAAAATCCTTATCCTCGGACGCAAGAAACGCCCGCTGGATAAGCACGGGGATTTTGCTGAGGGGGAGAGGGTAACGTTTCTCCAAATAAAACTCCCCAAGCAAGGTGGTGCCATCGTTGGCATAGACACGGGTCACTGACGGGGGGGTGAAATGGGTGAGGCGTTCAATGGCCGGGAGTTCGCCAGTGAGGTCTTGATAAAAAATCCAGGCGGCCAGCGCACCGCCGCTCAGCATGACGAACAACAGGGTGCGAAAAACAAACCGAAAAAAGCGTCGAATACGTCCCTGACGGCGTGGCGCTGGAGGTGGCGATGAAGGTGTTGCGTTATCCATGAATCAACTGATGTATGTCGGGAGAATTCCGATGATAGGTTTTGAGACGGGGATTGTAGCTGCTCTTTTGGTCGCATCCAAGAGAGCGCTGAAAAAAGTGCCGGGAATTGAACTTCCCGGCAAGCAGGGCAATAGCAATCAGAGCGCGTGCGGAACTCCCTCTTCCGGTTGGGAGAGGGCTAGGGCTTTGTCAATTTTCAATTTTGGGGTAGAGGGATTTGAGTTTTGTACGGGCATCGTTGATTTTGAGTTGCCAGGTTACGCCGCGTTGTTTGGTATTGCCGTGGGTCTCCCAGGCCGAGGCTTTCGTCTGTAGCGTGGCGATGTCACCAAGGCGGCGATCCTACAAACATTACGCAGCGTAACCCCTGTTTTTATGACTGACAAAGCACTAGCAACATGTAAGGCGATTTCCGGAAAAGACTATCCCATGTAGCCCGGATGGAGCGGAGCGGAATCCGGGGTGTCCCGCGCGGAACCTGGATTCCGCTCCGCTTCATCCAGGCTACCTAGAAACGGTATATTCATTTCGAGAAATCACCTAAGGACTATCGACATCCATTTCTAAAGTAGTCCGACACCCGCTCTCGCAGGACCGAAGGAGCAAAAGGTCGGAACGATTCCCGGTACTTAATTTTGAGGTTCATCACTGACTGCATCTTGGAATTGCGGGCGTCTCCGATGATGCTCCGACCTCCTAGCGCGCGCGCGGGCCAAACTCCATCCGACCTTGAAACCAACCCACGATCATAGATGGCTTGAACGTATTTAGGCTCACCATAAGGGGCGGGATCCATTACCTTGTATTCACCAGAGTTGACCTTGAACCCGGTATAATACGTAAAGGCAGAATACAGAAGCCCGAGCGAGTGAGGAAACGGGATCTCCTAGAGCGGTGTAATATGCTTTCCCTGGCCGAGCCATGCGGAGGTGGTCGCCCACTCCCCGACTCCATCCATACAAAGAACTGCTGCTGTATCGAAAGGGGAAGGGTAGAAAGCTGAGGCAGCATGGGATTCATAATGTTCAGCAAAGAGAATCTGAGGAAGCTCCGTCTTTTTCAGGCCTTCAGAGATAGGTGCCAATTCTTTCTGCAGCAGACTCTTGAGGAGTAACTTTTCCTTCATCCACACCGGCATGGCCGCCAAAAAGGATTGGAGCCCACGGGGGGCGAAAGCCAGGGAGGTTTCGAGCCGTTCAAACTTCACCAGCGGTTTGTCATAGAACACAATATAGTGGAGTTCCAACAAAGAGATTCCTCGAATGTCCTCCTCAGCCTATTGTTTCATGTCGCTGTCTCCATGACATGAGACACTTTTTCCAGATGCAAGTAAGCTGTATGGATGGCCCAGTTGGGGCGTTATTGATAAAGCGGCCAGGAAGATTCCGCGTAGCCTGTAGTCCCTGAATCTTGGCTATTCCAACCCATATACCACAGTCTCACCCTGTTCGATTCGATGCGAACGTATGGAGCGATTGCCGCAACCTCGTCGAATAGTCCGGGAGTCGAAGTCACGATCGGCTGCGGATTTATTTGCCACGGGCCATAGACAGAAGATGACCGCGCCACACCAATTGCACGAGACTCCCCATCAAGTCCAGTAAAGAAGAGGTAGTAAGCGCCATCTAGTCCTCTCATCACGGAGGGCTCCGCGACTCCTTCTTGCATCCATGGAATGCTTGGCGAGGCTTTGAGGACTGGGGTACTTTGTTTCTTCCACGTAATGCCGTCTGTCGAGGTCGCCGCAAGTAAGGTGACCGCCATCCCGTTCGAACAGTTCGTATAGCAATGCCCAACATAAATCATCACCAACGAGGTCCCCACCTGAATAATCGTTGGACTGTAGATCGCATCATTGTCGTACCATCCCGCGGTGGGAGACAGGATTGGTGACGAGGTCACACGGGAGAACGAGAGGCCGTCCGTGGATTGCGCCACGCCGAGGGCGGACGGAAATCCCTTCGCGATGGTGCCTACGTCACGGTAGCCAGCGTAGTACAGCAGGTACTTCGTCCCTTGTTTCACCATGAACGTGGATTCAAGATTCTCTTCCCAGCTTCCCTTGCGGCCTGCCAACGTCCGTCCGCGGATGGTGGCTGTTCCTGTCGCGGCATGGTGCCAGGAAAACCCATCCTGAGAAGTTGCCTGGCAGAGCAGGGTGCGTCCGGTGATGGGGTCCAGACAGGTGTAGAACATACGGCTGAAGTTCCCATCCACGAGCAGACTGGGGTCCGCGGCAATTCCGTATTGCCCTGTCCATACCGGCGACGACCGCTTCGTCCAAGGCGACCATGATCCGGCATGGGTCACCTGCGGGTTCACGAGGCCAACCACGATGAATACGAACTCGACCAACAGGGCAATAGAGAAAAAACGGGGAATGTATCCCAGCGACATAAGGGGGCTCCTGTGCGTATGGCGGAGACCCCTTATCCCCAAAGAACAGGAGAGAACTTTCCTTCCTTCGGTAACCCGGCTATCAAACTCTATATTTGACCCGTGGCTTTGCGTCCCTGCCTCACGACAGGTTTGCCGTTATCGAGAAGGAGTCTTCGCGGATGAACTCTTGTTAAGCGTATCGGTGATAGGGGAGTGAATCTTTAGGCTTCCTCTTTGTCTTTGTGAATTTTTCCCCTGTTTTGGGTTGCGTAGAAAGCTGTAGCCCGCTACACAAGAACACCTTCACAACACTACTACTCAGACAGAAGCGAATGCGTATTCTCGTCACAGGCGTCACCGGGTTTGTCGGGCAACATCTCGTCCAGGCATGGCACCAGCAGTTGCCAACCGCGGAAATATGGGGAGTCCTCCGAAAAGAGGAATCCCTGACACTGCCGCTCCACGGTCACTTCACCCTCGACTTGGCCCAGGAGACCGCGGTATCGCAACTGTCCCAGGATTGTGCCTTTGATTGGATCGTCCATCTCGCGGCCCAGAGCTTCGTGCCGGAGAGTTTTGCTCATCCGCGGGAGACCTGGAAAGTGAACCTCTGGGGAACCTTCCATCTCCTGGAAGCGTTGCGCCAGGGCGGGTTTCAGGGACGGTTGCTTTTCGTTGGTTCTGGCGGTGTATACGGGCAAGTGGCGGAGGACCATCTCCCCGTACACGAACAGCAGCCACTACGCCCATTGGATCCTTACACCGCGAGTAAAGCAGCGGCGGAACTGCTCTGCTACCAATATGGACACACGGCTCCCTTTGACATTGTGCTCACCCGCCCGTTCAATCACATTGGCCCAGGACAATCTCCACAGTTCGTGGTCTCCAATTTCGCGCGGCAAGTGGCCCAGATCGACCTGGGGTTGCAAGAACCGATCTTGACCGTGGGCAATATCGAGGTGACACGGGATTTTCTGGACGTGCGCGACGTGGTGGACGCATACCGTTGTCTACTGGAGCGTGGCCAGAGTGGAGAAGTCTACAACGTCTGTTCGGGACGTGAAGTGCCACTGACCGAGGTGATCGCGACCCTCGTGGGATGCGCGTCACGCCCCATAGAAGTGCGGATTGATCCGACACGCTTGCGTCCGACCGATACCCCACGAGTGTGCGGGAGTCATGAAAAACTGACTACGCATACCGGGTGGCAGCCACGACGGGATATCGTCGCAACGCTTCAAGAAGTCGTCACGTACTGGAAAGGAGAACTCACACGGTGAAACACGCGTTAATTACTGGGATCACGGGGCAGGATGGCTCCTACCTGGCGGAACTCCTGCTAGAGAAGGGCTACGTGGTCTCTGGCGTGGTGCGCCGGTCCAGCACGGAGAACTTTGAGCGCATCGAACACTTGCGCGACCGCATCTCGCTGCTGCAGGGCGACTTGCTCGATCAAAGTTCCTTGCTCGCGGCTCTTGAACAGAGCCAACCTGATGAAGTGTACAACTTGGCGGCGCAGTCGTTCGTCCCGACCTCTTGGAACCAAGCCGTCCTGACCGGTGAATTTACCGCGCTGGGAGTGACTCGTCTGCTCGATGCGATTCGCCAATACAATCCTAAGATTCGCTTCTATCAGGCGTCCAGTAGTGAGATGTTTGGCAAGGTGCGAGAAACTCCCCAAATCGAAACCACACCTTTCTATCCGCGGAGTCCTTATGGCGTCGCCAAGGTCTACGGCCACTGGATCACGGTCAACTACCGTGAGAGTTATCACCTTTTTGCTTGCTCCGGGATTCTCTTCAACCATGAGAGCCCGCGCCGAGGGCTGGAGTTTGTCACCCGCAAAATTAGCGACGGGGTGGCGCGGATCAAATATGGGCTGGCGCATGAGTTGCGCCTGGGCAATTTGCTCGCGGCACGGGACTGGGGCTTCGCGGGTGACTACGTCGAGGCGATATGGCTGATGTTGCAACAGCCGGAGCCGGACGACTATGTCATTGGCACTGGGACGATCCATACGGTACAGGAAGTCGTCGAAGCGGCCTTCGCCTATGTGGGCTTGGACTGGCGGGCGTATGTGAGGACCGATCCCAAGTTTTTCCGTCCGGCGGAGGTTGACCATCTGTGTGCCGACCCCACCAAAGCCAAACGGGTTTTAGGGTGGGAGCCGCGGGTGTCATTTCTCGCAATGGTGGAACGGATGGTCAGCGCGGATATGGAGCGGCTACAGGGGAAATGAACACGCGCGAGAGGCGTGGAGTGAACATCCTCACCACCCGGAGAAAAAGCGCATCTTATCGTTGGTCTTCTTCGGTGCTGTTTCCCGCCGCGATCTCCTGTAGCGCTTTTTGCTCATTGGCGAGCATTTCGGTAAAAGCCTCGGTCTCAGCGGCACGATAGCGGGCGAGCGCGGCGGAAAGTTTCTCGGTGCCTTCTTTCTTGCCTAACTCCGTGAGCGCCTCACCCACCCAGGTCAGATGCCAATCTTCATCCACGCGCATCTCGTGCAGGGCTTTCAGCGTATCCGCATCCACATCTGGACGAGCCGCGTGTTCTTCGTAGCGCTTCCCGGAGCGTTCTTCGACGACGTAGGTTAAGGCGAGGAGCTCAAGCAAGGTGGCGGGCACGCCCGCCTTACGGCGCAGGTGGCGATGATACCCATCCTCAATGCGCACCGGTGCGCCGCCGAGCGCGTGAATGCGCTCGGTCCAGAGCCAGGCATGATTCGTTTCGTCCGCCAGATGGCGAGCGAGGTTGGTTTGCAACTCCGTGGTATCGGGGCGGTTGATGAGTCGCAGGATCAAATCCGCTCCACGTAACTCCGCGTCACGGTAGTAGCTGAACAGGAGAATATCGTAAGCTTTCTTATTCATATTGTATGGTTACCAGGTGTGAAGTCTTACACTGTCACCGATTGCCTGGCAACTGAGAACGAGTAGGGGAGGGCGCTAATGATGCCCGATGATGCTTACACGGGTGGCGTGTCTTCTTCGTGCCCGTCATCGTCGGCGATCACGGCGTCGAGGTCAATAATCTCAGGCTCTTCGTGGTCAAGCAGGTCCTCGTGTTCATCACTTTCCTGGTGTCCCGCGAAGAGCGTCCCCGCGGGTTTTCGCTTCCGCGCCTGCGCCCAGGTGCGTTCTCGCCAGTGCCCACTAGGCAGCGGCTCATGTAAGCGTGTGTAGTAGGCCATGAGTGCCTCTTGTGAATCCGCCCGCCCAAACATCATCTCTCCCACGCGCAGCTCCCAGCCTGGGCGCATTTTGCCATCCGGCCCCATGAAAGAGCACGGGACAAAGGTAAAAGCGGACTGGTCGCCCTCTTGTTTATTATGTGAGGGGGGGCGCTGGCCTTCTTTTGGGAGGGCATGCGTGTTGTCTTGCTCGTGCTGGGCAGTCTTCCCTCTGCGGCTGGGTTCTTGCGTGCGCGTCGCGGCCTTACGGGTTTTAGTTTGTTGCTCTACTTTCGTGACACGGGCGCGGGTCTCGACCGTTTTGTTTTTTTGTACTCGCATACACCTTTCCCCTCGAAGTCAATTCTCGGAGGACCATGGCACCAGACGTCGATTGGTCGAGCGGAGATCAACCAATTGCCCCTCTTATGTGCTCTGCATCGGCGCGCAGTGAAAAAGCTTTAGCCTCATCACGCCTCTCCCTCCCCTACTGACTTTGTTCAGTAAATTCGGCACAATGAGCAAATCTTACAAGCACCGTAACCAGGTCGGAGTTCTTCGACCCTTTTTCCCTTCCTAAGGAGGAGTATTTTGCAGAACGGCACGCCCCGGCGCGACGATATTCGTAACGTCGCCATTATCGCCCACGTAGACCACGGAAAAACGACCCTGATCGACGCCCTCTTACGCCAAAGTGGCACCTTTCGCGCCAAGGAACATCTTGTTGATCGTGTGATGGACTCTTTCGCCCTCGAACGGGAACGCGGCATTACCATTTTGGCGAAGAATGCTTCGCTGACCTACCACGGCATCAAAATCAATTTCGTGGATACCCCAGGCCATGCGGACTTTGGTGGCGAAGTCGAACGGGCGCTCGCCATGGTCGATGGGGTGATGCTGTTGGTTGATGCCTCGGAAGGCCCGCTCCCGCAAACCCGCTTCGTGCTCAAGAAAGCGCTCGAAGCGCATTTGTCACCGATTGTTTGTATCAACAAGATTGATCGCCCAGACGCGCGCATCGCCGAGGTGCTCGACGAAGTCTACGACCTGTTCATTGATCTGGATGCCACCGACGCGCAGCTTGAGTTTC
Organism: Klebsiella pneumoniae; assembly: GCA_945865755.1. Taxonomy (GTDB): domain Bacteria; phylum Desulfobacterota; class Binatia; order Bin18; family Bin18; genus JABFSC01. The sequence continues at coordinate 25,408 of CAMBFS010000002.1, read as the reverse complement.
CCGTTGTCTACACCAACGCGCGCGCGGGGATCGCCAAACTGTCGCTTGAGGCAGAGTCGGACGATTTACGCCCGCTCTTCGACACGATCGTGAGCGCACTGCCCGGCCCGGCCAACAATCCCGAAGGCATTATCCAGTTTCAGGTCAATAACCTGGATTACAACGATTACGTCGGACGCCTGGCGATTGGGCGCATCGTCAGCGGCGTGCTCCATTCGAGTACGATCTATAGCCTCTGTCGTCTTGATGGCACGCAGGTGCCGTGCAAAGTCACCCAGGTCTACACTTGGCAGGGACTCAAACGGGTTGAGGTTGAGAGCGCCAAAGCCGGCGATGTCGTCGCCATCGCGGGCATTGAGGAAATCCAAATCGGCGAGACGGTCTCTGACCGTGAGAACCCACACGCACTGCCGGCCATGCGGGTGGATGAGCCGACGATCTCGATGATCTTCGCTGTCAACACGTCCCCGTGGTCCGGGCGCGAAGGACAATTTGTGACTTCACGACGACTGCGCGAGCGGTTGGGCGCGGAATCGCGCAAGAATGTCAGCCTCAAAATTGAAGACATGGACTCGCCCGACTCTTTTCGCGTCATGGGGCGCGGAGAACTCCAGTTGGCGATTCTCATCGAGACCATGCGCCGTGAAGGCTACGAGATGCAGGTCTCGAAGCCAACGGTGGTGACCAAACACATTGACGGCAAGCTGCAAGAGCCGATGGAACTGCTGCTGGTCGATGTACCGGAAGAATACATTGGCGTGGTGTCGCAACTGCTCGCGGTGCGCAAAGGCGTGATGAAGAAAATGGAGCACACCGGCTCGGGGCGCGTGCGTTTGGAATTCTCGGTCCCGTCACGTGGGTTGATTGGGTTCCGTTCCCACTTTCTTACCGATACCCGTGGCACCGGGATCATCAACGCGCTGTTCAACGGGTATGCGCCGTGGCACGGTGCGATCCAGAGTCGAGTGAATGGCGCGCTGGTGTCTGACCGTGAAGGCGTCGCCGTGCCCTACGCGCTCTTTCATCTACAAGAGCGGGGCCTCCTTTTTCTGCCGCCGAGCACCCCTGTGTATGAAGGCATGGTGGTGGGCGAGTATTCGCGCAATCGGGACCTGGATGTGAATGCGTGTCGGGAAAAGAAACTGACCAACATGCGCGCGTCGGGCCGTGATGAAAACATCCAACTGAGCCCGCCCCGTTTGATGGGTCTTGAAGACGGGTTGGAGTGGATTTCCGATGAAGAGCTGGTGGAAGTGACGCCGAAGAACATTCGGCTCCGCAAGAAGGTGCTGCAACAGCATCTGCGGCCCAAGCGGAAGGATGTGGAGGAGTAGGCGGGGGACGGGAGAATCGGAGAGTCGGGGAAAGGAAAACCCGCGGACTGCTCCCATGACACGGAAGAGAAGCGTGAGGGAGGAAGCCCCATGAAGACCGACAGCCTCTTTTACCGCCTGTTTCGGAACCATCCACGGTTAGCGTTGGACTTGCTGGGCTTGAACTATAGCGCGGACAGTTACCGCTTTGGAGCCGAAGAAGTCAAACAGACCTCCTTTCGTCTTGATGGCGTGTTCACGCCGTTGAGCGACGATGCGGAGCAGCCCTATATTTTCGCGGAAATCCAATACCAGCCGGACCCGGATTTCTATGATCGCTTGTTTAGCGAGATCGCGCTGTATCTACGGATCAACAAGCCGACTCACCCTTGGGTGGCGTTGGTGATTTATCCGACGCACGGGATAGAACGCCCGGCTAACATCGGGTTTCGTCCGTTTCTCGCGTTGCCACAGTTACAGCGGGTGTATCTGGAAGATTATCCCAACCGCGAGCACCCGACGCCCAGATTGGGCTTGCTGTACTTGATCGCTAGCGACCCGCGCGAGACGCTCGTCTTGGCGCGTGACTGGATACGCCAGTGTGGCGACACCAGCACGGACACCTTGGATTTCATCGAGACCATTTTGGTGTACAAATTACCGCGCTTAAGCCGAGAGGAGATCAGACTCATGTTAGGGTTAGAAGACGTGCAATTGAAACAGACCCGGTTTTATCAAGAAGCGAAGGAAGAAGGCGTGCAGCAAGGCGTGCAGCAAGGCGTGCAGCAAGGCGAGAAACTCATCTTGCAACGCATGCTCGTGCGTCGGTTTGGGGAGCTGCCCGAACTCGTGCAGCAGCGATTGCAACAGGCCAGCGCGGAACAAGTGGAGCAGTGGGCCGACCGTTTTGTCGAGGCCAGCTCTTTGGAAGCGATCTTCGCGGATGGTCACAAGTAATCGTCCGGCTTTGTGAGCGTGCTTCTCAAGCAAAAGGCAAAAATAGAGGAAACGGAGAAGCGGCGACGGAGAGCCGTATGCTCCGCAATCCGCAATCGCAAATCCGCAATCGAAAGGGGGGGAGGAGTGCAGGTGGGAGAGGAATGGGTGATTGACGCGCTCGGCTGCTCAGCCGCGCGGCTGAGCGATCCGTCGACGCTGCATGAGGTCTGCGCGCATATCATCGCCGACCTCAACCTGACCGTGGTTGGGGCCGCGCAATGGCACCAGTTCCCGTCACCGGGCGGAGTGACCGGCCTCTTTCTGTTGACGGAATCCCATCTTGCCTGTCATACCTATCCTGAAATGGGAGTCGCGACGTTCAATCTCTACTGCTGTCATCCACGCGCGGTCTGGCCGTGGGAAGAGCGCTTGTCGGTGGCGCTCGGAGCTTCCCGCGTTCTCATTCGCACGGTCGCACGCGGCGCGGACAACACCCGCACAATTCATCAGGATGGAAAGTGAGAGATCGGTGAGTTCAGTCCAGGTCTCTTGCCCATCCTGCGGGGCAGCGCTCACGTTCACCATCAGTTCCGCGCTGGTCGTGGTATGCGAGTTTTGCCGCTCCGTGGTGGGGCGTGGCGACCGCCATCCTGAAGACTATGGCAAAGTCGCCGCCTTGGTCGGCACGGCTTCGCCCCTTCGCGTCGGACTCACGGGCAGTTACAAAAGCCAGCCGTTCACTCTTACTGGCCGTGCGCAATTCGCCCATCAAGCCGGTGGCGTCTGGGATGAATGGTACGCCGCGTTTCCCAATGACCGCTGGGGCTGGCTCGCGGAAGCCCAAGGTCGTTTCTCTCTCACCTTTCAACGAGACCTGCTCTCACGAGAATCGCTGGCACCGGCGGATGCACTTGTGCTTGGTGAGCAGGTGCCCGACGTTCCGTCCTTGGTCCTCTACCGGGTCGCGGAGAAGGGCATCGCCCAAACCGCGAGCGCCGAAGGTGAGATTCCCTACAAACTGATTCCAGGAGAGACGCATGTCTACGCGGACCTCTCCGGGCCGCACGGCACCTTTGGCACGCTCGACTACAATCAGGAGCCGCCCCTGCTGTTCCTTGGCCATGAAGTCACGTTGAGCGAGTTGGGCTTGGCGCACCTCGGCCAGGGCTCCGCGTCCACGCCGAAACAAGTCGCGGCTGTTCAGCTCGCATGTCCACACTGCGGTGGCCCCTTGGCGCTCCGGGCTCCCGACAAAACCGAGCGGGTCACCTGTCCCAACTGCGGCTCACTCCTTGATGTGAATCATGGGCAACTCAAATATCTGACCGCCCTGACCCTCAAGGTCACGCCACTCATTCCGCTTGGTGCCGTGGGGACCTTCAACGGGCAGCAATTCACCACCATTGGCTTCCTACGCCGGAGCGTAACCTTTGAAGGACTGCCGTATCACTGGGACGAATATCTGTTGTACCAGCCGTTGCTGGGGTTTCGCTGGCTCGTGCACAGCGATCATCATTGGAACTTCGTCGAATCGGTGCCGGTCGGTATGATCGAGAGCACGGAGCGCACGGCCCGATTCCGCAAACAAACGTTCAAGCTCTATCAAGATGCCAGCGCCCGCGTCGAACACGTCTTGGGCGAATGTTATTGGAAGGTGGAGGTCGGAGAGACCGTCCGGGCGGTGGATTATGTGCGCCCGCCGCTCATGTTGTCGAAAGAAATGAGCGCCAGTGAGATCAACTGGTCATTGGGCACCTACATCCCCCCAGCCGAGGTCGCGCGCATCTTCGCGCTTACGGACATTCCCAAGCCGCAAAAAGTCGCGCCGAACCAGCCGTACCCACACGCTCAACTCTTCGAGTATTGGGGGTGGCTCCTGGTCGCGGGGTTGGCGCTAGGGCTCCTGCTGTTCATCAGCGCGTCATCACGTCGAGTGATGAGCCAGACCTACCAACTAGAGCCCGCCAAAATCGCCGAAGACTCAGCGGTCTACTTCAGTGAACCCTTCGCGGTGCGCGCGCGTGAGAACATCCGCATCACCGCCGATGCGCCCATCGCGAACACCTGGGTGGCAATCGACGGCGACATCATCAATCAGGCCACGGACGAGAGCGTGGGCTTCACGCTGCCGATTGAGTATTACCACGGGGTCGAAGACGGCGAGCAGTGGACTGAGGGCGGACAGCGGGGCAGGGCCTATCTCTCCGCGCTCCCGGCGGGCACCTACGTACTGGGGCTCGACATCCATCGCGAGCATTGGCAGCAACCCCTGACGCTGTCGGTCACGGTCGAGCAGGGAGTGCCCCGTCTCCGGCATTTCGTCTGGACCCTCATCCTGCTCTCGCTGCTCCCGCTGCTCATGGCTTTTCATTACGCGAGTTTCAAGCAAAAACGTTGGGAAGACAGCGAGTACAGCCCCTACAACACCGCCGATACGGACGACTCGAGCGATTCGGACGATTAACCACACAAAGGATCCCCTGTGTTCAGCCGCTTCTACCTCATTTCTGGAATCACCATGTTGCTCTATTACGGGTGGGTCGCGTGGACCGGCACGGAGTTTGGCAGCCCCGCGCGCGAAAAAATCCCCGCCGATGCGCGGCAGTCGCCCGGCGGCTACCGTTCGTTTCACTCAGGATATGCAGGCTACCGAGGAGGAAAGTAATGGTCACGCATCTGCTCGAACAACTGGCATCCAGCCTGGTCTTTTCGTTATTAGGGCTCGCCTTCTTTGCCCTGGCCTTTTGGCTCATCGTCAACCTGGCCCCGTTCTCGGTACGAAAAGAACTTGAAGAGGACCAGAACGTCGCGCTCAGCATTGTCATTGCCTCGGTCATTATCGGCATGGCGATCATTATTGCCGCCGCGATTCATGGATAATTCCGCGCCTCCACCCACGTCCTCCGCTCGGGTGCGGGCGCCGCTGCTGTTCCTCAACGTTCTGATTATCGCCACATGCGGGCTCATCTACGAGTTGCTCGCGGGCACGCTGGCGAGTTACGTGTTGGGCGATAGCGTCACGCAGTTCTCGCTGATTATCGGCATTTATCTGTTCGCGTTGGGAGCCGGAGCCTGGCTGTCACAATTCATCGAGTCCGGCCTCGCGCGCCGCTTTATTGAAATCGAATTGGGAGTCGCGCTGCTGGGTGGCGCGTCGGCTCCGCTCCTGTTTCTGAGTTTCGCGCGCCTCAGTTATTTTTCCGTCGTGCTGTACGGGATCGTCTTTGTCATTGGCGTGCTGGTTGGGCTCGAACTCCCGCTGCTCATGCGCATTCTCAAGGATCAACTCGCCTTCAAGGACTTAGTGTCACGGGTACTGACGTTTGACTATATCGGCTCACTGGTCGCCGCGCTGTTGTTCCCGCTGTTTTTCGTGCCGCGACTGGGACTGGTGCGTACCTCGCTTATTTTTGGACTGTTCAACGCGGGTGTGGGACTCTGGGCGACATGGTTCTTGCAGCCGATGCTCAAGGGGGGAGTCTTCCTGCTCCGTGCGCGCGCGGTGGTCGTCATGGCACTCTTAGTAATTGGCATTATCAACGCCGACCTGCTCACGTCTTTGGCGGAAGAAGACCTGTTCACCGATCCGATCGTCTACTCGCGCACGACGCCGTATCAACGCATCGTCGTCACCAACAACAAGGCAGGCTTCCAACTGTTCCTCAATGGTCACTTACAGTTCAGTTCCACCGACGAGTACCGGTATCACGAGACCTTGGTGCACCCGGCGATGGTCCTCGCCAACGCGCCACGCCGTGTATTGATTCTGGGAGGTGGTGATGGACTCGCGCTACGTGAGGTGCTGCGTCATCCGGCGGTGGAGCAGGTGACCCTCGTCGATCTGGATCCCGGCATGACGCAATTGGCCCACGCGTTTCCTCCGCTGGCCACGTTGAATCACCAGAGTTTTTCCGACCCGCGCGTCCGTGTGGTGAACCAAGACGCGATGATCTGGCTCGAAGAGAGCAGCGAAGTGTTTGACGCGGCGATGATTGACTTTCCCGACCCGCACTCGTTCGCGGTGGGCAAACTGTACACCACGCGGTTTTACCGGTTGCTCAAGCAACGGCTGACGCCAGAGGCGGTATTCAGCGTGCAGTGCACTTCACCGTTATTCGCGCGCACGGCGTACTGGTGCATCGTGCGCACGATCGAGGCGGCGGGGTTCACGGTGAAACCCTATCAAGTAGCGGTACCGTCCTTCGGGGTGTGGGGGTTCGCGTTGGCGCGGCTCTCACCGTTCGACCCACCACGGCACGCGCCTGACGGGCTACGGTTTCTCAACAACGACACGATGGCGGCCTTATTTCACTTCCCGATCGATCTAGGGCCGGTCCCGGTGGACGTGAACCGCTTGGACAATCAAGTGCTGGTGCGCTACTACGAGTCGGAGTGGAAGCGGTACGAGTAACATTTAGGAAAAATCAAAAGGCAAAAGTCAAAAGGCAAAAATAAAAACCAGTAGGACGCGCTTCGCGCACCATTTCTTCTCGACTCCGAACAGCCCCCGACTCCGATGGTATTTCTGACAGCACATCTGCTATCGTCTAGCCGTGCGGCTCGTGATTGATACAAATGTGTTTGTCTCCGCAGTCCTGAGTTCGGAGGGGGCAAGCCGGACCATACTACGTCGCTGCCTACAAGGGGTGGATGAGCCTCTGATGGGGCAGGCTCTGTTTTCTGAGCATGAATCACTTTTGGCAAGACCTGGCGTATGGACGAGGTCCCTCATCACTAAACAGGAGCGTGAGGCATTGTGGCATGCCTATCTCAGCAGATGCCGTTGGGTTCGGGTCTATTACCTGTGGCGACCCAACCTTTCCGATGAGGCCGATAATCACCTGATCGAACTCGCGGTTGCTGGAGGAGTCGAGGTCTTGCTCACCTACAATGTTCGCGACTTCACTAACCCGGAACTGCGTTTTCCTCACTTGAAAATATATACGCCCCCACAATTCTTGAGAGAGGTATCCCGATAATGTCAACCTTAACGATCCGCTTGCCAGAAGAGAAACATACCCGCTTACGCGAGCTCGCTCGTCAACGTGGGATCAGCCTGAATCGACTGATGGATGAGTTATCGACGATCGCGCTGGTGGAGTATGACACGGAAATGCGCTTTCACGCCCTTGCCTCGCGGGGATCGCCAAAAGCCGGGTTACGCATCCTCGACAAACTGGATCGACTGCATGACAAAGCGAGCCAGCCGTCCTCTCGGTAGGCTCACGAAGCGGGTAGCCTGAAGGCGGAAGGAAACGGAGAATCGGAGACAAGACTTTCCGACTCCGAACGGCCTTCGCCAATGATACGCTTCACACGACGCGAAATTCTCACCGCATTCCTCGGCCTTCCGGCGGCACTCGCCGCGTGCCAGAGCCAACCCGCCGCGCCCACTTTCAGCGGCTCAATCGTCGGAATGTCCGACACCATCGGCCACCGCATTCGCGATGGCCTGCGTGTGCAACCCACGGCCGACCAGTGGCAACGAGTGCGGGTGGTGATTATCGGCGCGGGCATCGCTGGGCTGACCGCCGCGTGGCAGTTGCACAAAGCCGGATGTGACGACTTCGTTGTCCTCGAACTCGAACGTGCTCCCGGTGGCACGGCGCGGAGTGGTACGTCGTCCTTGGGGTCCCACCCGTGGGGTGCCCATTATCTTCCCGTCCCTCACCAAGAAAACGGCGAATTGCTGGCGTTTCTTGAAGAGATGGGCGTGGTCGAAGGTCGGGCAAGCGATGGAGAACCGATCATCGCCGAGCAACACTTGTGTCGCGATCCTCAAGAGCGAGTCTTTTATCGTGGACGGTGGTACGAAGGACTCTATTTGTACGCCGGTGCCAGTCCCGACGACCTCGCCCAGCTCCATGCCTTTGACGCGGAGATCAATCGCTGGGTAGCCTGGCGCGACACCCGAGGGCGACGCGCCTTCGCTCTCCCCTTGGCAACTTGTTCGGATGATACCGAGGTCACTTCGCTCGATAGCATCACCATGAGTGAATGGCTCAGCCGACACGGCTGGCACTCGCCACGCCTGCGCTGGTTCATCAATTATGCCTGTCGTGATGACTATGGGCTGACCCTTGAGCAAACGAGCGCATGGGCGGGTCTGTTTTATTTTGCGTCGCGGATTCGCCATCCCGGCGACACCGCTCAGCCTTTTATTACGTGGCCGGAAGGGAACGGGCGCTTCGTCGCGTATCTCCACGACAAGGTCCGCGCCCAGGTGCGGTTGGGACTGGCTGCGGTGGACATCCTGCCAGATACCGCGGATCCGCCTCGGCAGGTGGACGTGATCGCGTTGGACTCAGCGACACAGACCGCGGTCGGGTTTCACGCCGAGGCGGTCATTTTCGCCGCGCCCCAGTTTTTAGCGCGGCACCTGATTCACCCCTATCGCGAGCATCCACCATCACATCTCGGCGCATTTGAGTACGGGTCCTGGCTGGTGGCGAACCTCTTCTTACGCGACCGCCCAACGAACCGCGGCTTTCCCCCGGCCTGGGATAATGTGATCTATGACAGTCCGTCGTTGGGATATGTCACGAGCACGCACCAACGTGGCATCAGTCACGGACCGACGATCCTGACCTACTATTATCCACTTTGTGAAGTGGATGGCCGGACAGCGCGGAAAAAGCTCCTCGGTATGGATTGGCAAAGTTGCGCTGACGTTGTGCTGACGGACTTGCGGCGGCCTCATCCTGATATGCGCGCGCTTGTGGAGCGAATGGACATCATGCGGTGGGGGCATGCGATGATCCAACCTCGCCCCGGTTTTATCTGGAGCGCGGGGCGGCGCCAGGCATCGGTCCCGTTTCGGAACATTCACTTCGCGCATACCGATTTGAGTGGTGTCGCGCTGTTCGAGGAAGCCTTCGCGCATGGAGTGCGCGCGGCCCGCGCGGTGTTGGCGGGGAGACGGGAGCCAGGGCATGCGGTATAGAAGAGCGCGGATGTAGGCTCCCGTTTGACGAAGACAGCATTGCGCCACCGACCCAATGCCCCGATGCCTCAATGTCCGTGTCTCCCGGTCATCACCACCGGCACCCCTGCCGCTGGCGCGAACGTGATCCCACGGCGCACCATCTTCGGACTATAGCCCGGCGCGAGATGCAACTCCGTGCGCAGCAGCGTCTGCGCGAGCACCATCTTCATCTCATACGTGGCGAAGGCGGCACCAAGACAGTACCGCACGCCGCCACCAAAGGGGAAAAATTCATACGGGCTGGGTTTCTTGCCCAGGAAGCGGTCGGGATTGAACTGCTCCGGCTCCGGCCAGAGGTCCGGGCGACGATGCGTCAGGTAGATACATGGCGCGGCCGCGACACCCGCTGGCAAGTCTCGTCCGCCAATGCGGGTCGGCGTCTGTAACCGACGCCCCACCAGCGGCACGATGGGATTCAGCCGCGCGGTCTCCTTGATGGTCGCATCCAGATATTCGAGTTGGTTGATATGCTTCGGCGTCACTGGACCAGTGCCCACGACGGCCTGTAATTCCGTTCGCAGTTTCTCCATCACGTCAGGACGCGGCAGAATCCGCGAGCAGATCCACGCCAATGAGGTCGCGGTGGTTTCATGCCCGGCGATCAGCAAGGTTAACATCTCATCGCGCAGGTGTTGGTCGCTCAGCGGCTGTCCGTCCTCATAGCGAGCGTCGAGCAACATCGTCAATATATCTTGTCGTCCCGCCGCGCCTTCCGCGCGCCGTTGGGCAAAGATGGCGAACAATAAACCATCAATCTCTTTCTTGAGGCGAACCTGTTTGCCCCACGGAGAATACCGGCCAAGATCAATCTGCAACCACGGCAATAAGAGAAAGGGCTGCGCCGCGTTCGAGAGCAGGCGAATCAAGCAGTCTCGCAGTTGGGCGAGGGTGTCGCTTTCATCAAGACCGAACACCGTGCGGAGGATGACATCAAGCGTGATCCCTTGCATGAAGGTATGGATCGGAAAAGGGGTGTTGAGCGGCCAGGTATCAATGGAACGGTCAGCGATGGCCCGCATCTGCTCAGCATAGACTTGCATACGCTCGCCATGAAACGGTGGCATCATAATCCGCCGCTCGCGCGCATGCTGGGCACCGTCGAGGACTAATACTGAGTAATTGCCCAAGATGGGCCGAACAATAGCGTTGGCCTCGCCGGCGCGAAAATTCTCCGCGTCGCCCGTGAAAATCTCCTTGATCGCGCCGGGGTCGGAGAAGAAGACAATCCGTTGGCCGGCGATGGGAAAGCGCACGGTGAAACAGTCGCCAAACCGCTGAGCGCATTCTTGCATGAAGGGAATGGGCTGCCGAATCCACCGCAACAGTTGGACGACTGGCCACTGTCGTGGGCCGGGTGGAAGGCTGGGGGTGAGTGGTGACGAGGGCTCGACTAGTGGTAAAGGCGCGACCTGCATGGGTACAAACTCCTTTCTTCCCGGAGAAAAATAAGAAAGGCTCCTTCTCGCCTGGAGCCCTCACTGAGAGTGTGTCTAGAAACCAGAAAGAACCTGTCATTGCGAGGAGCCGCAGGCGACGAAGCAATCTCTTTTCCAGGCAAAGATTGCTTCGCTTTGCTCGCAATGACAACCCTTCAAAATCGACATGACGGACTACTACGCCGCCTGCTGCGCTTTTTGTACCAGCAGTTTCGAGATGATCTGATCGATCACCTGATCGGCCAGGGCGCGGACTTCGTCCTTGGTCTTCGGCTGAATCGGGTGCGCGACCAGGATCGGTTCATACTGGGCCATGCCGAGCGCCGTGCATTGGGCGCGGGCCGCACCGATGAATTCGGTGGTGGTGACATTGGCGGTCGGAATGCCTTGCTCTTCAAAGTAGACGACATCGTGCGAACTGCACGAAATGCAGCCCCCTCAATCGCTGAGGGCTTCGATGATGGCGTCGCATTTCTCCCGGAGCTCGATTCTGATCGCTTCGGGCGCGGGGCGCGCCACCGTTGGTTTCATGCGTCGGAGTACCTCTTTGACGCCATACTGCTGACGGAGCACCTCTTCCACGCGATCGAGGAAGAAGACCCCTTTCGACTTGCTGATGTCGAGTAGGCCAATCGTTGTTCCAGAGAGCGTGTCGAGCCGAGGCGCGAACACTTTCTGGGCGCGTTCCACCTTGTCGGTGGGGTCAAGAAACATCTCTCCCATGGCAGACCTCCTTAAATAACATTTACGAACGAATTTCCTTGGTCGTGATTCTACTCCCCGCGTCACCGCCTGCCCAGCCTTGGACGGCGGCGGAAAATCGACCCGCCGTACCGCCCGCGACGATGATGACGATGTTCTCCGGGTTGGCGAATTTGGGATAGAGCGTGTCATCCGTCGCCGGTTCGCGGTCTTTTTTTTCGGTGCGCAGCATACTGACCCCAGCCCCTTCGCCTCCGTTCACCCCAGGCCGTAGTTCCCGCAAGGGGCGGCGAATCTCTTCCCACAGAAACTGCCGTAGATCGTTTTTCGACCAGCCATCTTGCTGAAACGTTTTGGCATGTTCGGGGCAGACCACAAGAACCGTATCCGAGAACAGCGGGAAGTTTTTATGGTTCCATAACCCCGCCATTGTCCACCCTAGTGAGAGGGCCAACTGTTCGGCGCTACGGCTGGCATGGTCGTTGATTTGTAGAGGGGAGTGCCCGGCGAACAACGTTACCGTACTTTGTTCGGCACGGAATCCTTTTTCCACATGCAGTGGTTCCCACGGACTCTCTTCTTCATTCTCACCAACACAAAAGGTGTACTGCGCGGGATGGCCCATCGTCGCCTTGGTGATCTCGTGCGGCTTGGCCCCACCAATGTTGATAATCATCAGGCGGAGCGCACGGCCAATGGTGGCATTCGCGCGGAAGCCGTGGCCGAGGGCATTATGGCCACAATTGACGCCAATCTGTTGGCGAATCGGGCCGTTGATAATAATCATCGGCGAGGCCGAGAAGGTGGTGACGTTGATGCCGTGCAAACAGAACTGCTCCTCACAACCCGCTTCGACGACCGCGAGCACCGTCGGGAAGTAGGAGGGATGGCAGCCGGCCATTACGGCGTTGATGGCGATTTTTTCCACAGTGGCGCGACCATAGTTGGGGCCAATGGTGCCGAGCAATTCTTGTGGGTCGCGGGTGGTCGCCGCGAGCATGCGTTTCACCCGCGCTTCGGTGGGGGGCACCACGGGCAACCCGTCGGTGAGCCCACGGGAGTAGAGGACTTCAATCGGATCGTCTTCTTGGACTTCAATGCGTTGGGATCGTAGCGTGGCCGTCTCTGGCATGGCGCGCCTCCTTTTTCGTGTGGCGAGTCTGGCATTGTTCGGGTTGGGGTGTCAACACTGTGGACTGAGTCCTCGGCCATCCCTAATCTATTTGAGGTGCAATCTCCTTGCGTCGCGCGCCGACCGGGAGTAGAGGGGAAAGGATTTTCCTCTGTCCCACACCATAACCGCAAAGGAGCCGCGCATGCCTCTCCCGCCAGAAAGCTCATTCCAATTCACCCCTGACTTGCGTATTTGCCGCATTCTCAATGGCTTGTGGCAAGTGTCCGGTGGCCACGGGCGCATTGACCCGAAAGCCGCGGTGCGCGAGATGTTCGACTATGTCGATGCCGGGTTCACGACTTGGGACTTGGCGGATCACTACGGACCAGCCGAGGACTTCCTCGGTGAGTTTCGTCGCCAGATGCTTGCCACACGAGGGCCAGCGGCCTGGGACCAGGTCCAAGCCTTCACTAAATGGGTGCCACGACCAGGACGTATGACCCGCAAACTTGTGGAGCAGGCCGTGGCGGTGTCGCTCCGGCGCATGGATGTCCCGACGCTCGACCTGCTGCAATTTCATTGGTGGGATTACGACGATTCTGGCTATCTGGAGGCCCTGAAACATCTCGCCGATCTCCAAAGCGAGGGCAAAATCCGCCATCTCGCGCTGACCAATTTCGATACCGAACACCTCAAGATCATTACTGACCACGGCATTCGTATTGTATCGAATCAGGTGCAGTGCTCACTGGTCGATCAGCGCCCGGAAATTGTCATGATCCCCTTCTGTCGTGCGCATAACATTACGTTACTCACCTACGGAACCGTCTGTGGGGGCTTGTTGTCAGAGAAATATCTGGGACAGCCCGAACCCAGAAGCCGCGTGCTCAATACCGTCAGTCTGGAAAAATACAAGATGATGATTGACTCGTGGGGCGGGTGGCCGCTGTTTCAAGAGCTGCTCGCCGCGCTCAAACAGACAGCGGACAAACACCATGTGAGTATCGCCAATGTCGGCGTGCGGTACATCCTTGATCGTCCAGCGGTGGCCGGAGTGATTGTCGGCACGCGACTGGGCCTCGCGGAACACCGCACGGACAGCGCGCGCACGTTCACGTGCTCACTTGATGCTGAGGATCGGTCCCGCATCGAAACGGTCCTGCATAAGTCGCGGGATTTGTACAAAGTGATTGGGGATTGTGGAGATGAGTATCGGCGGTGAGTTATACGAGTAGTCTAGTGATGATTCCTGAAATCAACCACGAACTTGACAAGAGAAGGATAGGAAGACATTAAGGACACCACAGAACTTGCCGACGTCTAAATAAGTGAGGCCGGGTAAGTTGCCCTTGTTCGCGGGAACCACATTATCTATTAGGCTGACCGAATTGTCTGGTGGGAAATAAAGAAACGATATGCCAGCCCCACGACCTCTCCGGAACGCACCAATTACCGAAGCTATTTTCGATTTTCGTGTCAAGGCACGATCTGGATTTCGTTGTGAGGAATTTGCCTCCTTGCAGTCTCAGCTTGCCAGTCGCTTTCCGAAGATGGAACCTCGACGTATGGCCCAGGCCCTCATCAAAGTCGATGCGCAGCGATTCCAGCCTCCTGTTGTTCAAGATCTTGGGATGCAAGGGTACTTTTTTAAAGCTGCTGATGAACGAATGGTCGCACAATTTCGAGTAGATGGGTTTACCTTCAATTGGCTCCGTCCGTATACGAGTTGGCAAGAATTGTTTCCGCTCGTTCTCGAACTGTGGCAGCGCTATTCCGCAGTTGCACAGCCAGAGGGGATTATTCGACTCGCTCTCCGATATATCAATCGTATTCCCTTACCTTTGGGGGAGATTTCATTTGAGACCTATTTACGGTCTGCGCCTGTAATCCCGTCAGAGTTACCCCAATTCGTTAGCAATTTCCTCACGAGACTAACAATTCACGATCGTGACATGGACATCGCTGCGCACATCACTCAGGCGCTGGAAGTGAAGGTGAGTGAGCGACAACAGGCCGTCATTTTAGATATTGATACCTTCAAGGAGAGCTCTTTTGCCACAGACGCCCTAGCTGTTGAAGAAACATTCCATCGCTTGAGAGACTTCAAAAACCGCATTTTCTTCAGTAGCCTTACTGAAGAGGCTTTGAGGCAATTCGAATGACTGTTGCGCTTGCTACTTTATCTACGGTAGGTTTTGCTTTTCACCCCCGGACCGATCGTGCTCTCAGTGAGGAAGCTCGATCTCTTGGCCGACTCACCGATGAGGCCTCGGAGTTTGCTGGCAGCATGACGATTGGAGAACCGAAGCGCAGTGCTCAGGAAGCCCTCAATGCCGAGTATCTGAGAGCCCAGGTCGATGATTGGGATGGAGAAGGAGCTAATGCCGTTGAGCCGAATACTTACGCTTATGCAGGCCAGTTTCTTAGGCTCCTTCCAAGTCCTGTCCCTGTTCCTGAAATAGTTGCCGATAAGGATGGAGAAATTTTATTTGAATGGGACCTGGGACGCCGCCGGATCTTTTCAGTGAGCGTTGGAAGGGATGGGACCCTAACCTTTGCTGCCTTAATTGGTTATACGAAAACACATGGAACCGACCATATTCATGAAGCTCTCCCATTGGTTATCTCGGATTGTCTTTCGCGTCTCCTTGCCTCGTCTGGGAACCCAAGTTGTTCCTAGCGAGGGCATAAGCCGTTATCTCCTGCAAAGTGGAGACTACAACACCTCGGGTCGAGTAAAGCCGCGAGCATTCCACCCAGCTCCCCGCGATCACAAAACGTCCATCTTCCGTATACAAGGAATGGGGGAAGAGAAGATATGGAAGCTGGGGGATGTCTATGTTGCTCAGCCGCGCAAAAAAGAACTTTATGCGAGAGCAAATCTTGTCGTTGCGGATGTTAGTGATAGTGGACTTCAAGTAGAATCGCGGGAACCACCCCCACGGCATGGAAACATCGTGAATTGGCCTCTAGAGAAGCATGTCTGGATGTCACGAGCACAGGAGCTGGCAGCAAAGGCAACATTGGTGCTGAGGAAGACAGAAAATGAGAAGCCCAACTGAGAAAGATGACATCTCATGTTCTGTACGCTCATCCGCACAGGTTGGCTCTCTTGAGTAGACAAAGGGCGGATAATCATCCGCCCTTTGTTCTGAGCAGAGCCGAAAAGCGGGGGACAATCTACGCTGATTACTTCAGCACATCCATCAGCGGCGCGATGGTCTTCGCGTCGAAGTAATCGCACCAGCGGGAAATCTTGCCTTTGTCGTTGAACGTGAAAACACCGAGGACCGGCAGTTTGACTTTCACCGCACCCGCCGCCCAGTGCTCCAGGCGTTCATTCATCACCACGTCACCCGCCGAAGTGGTGTGCGGAATGTCCATCTTCTCCAGCGAAATCTTTGGTCCCTCGACAAACGCGGTCAGCGCTTGCCGCACTCCCGCATGCCCATGCACCGGCTGCCACGGCATGTTGTGGTAGAACACATCCTCGCTTAGATACGACACCAGCGTGTTCATGTCGCGGCTCAGTAGTGAATTGCAAAAATCCGTCACCGTTTTTTCGTTTGCTGCACTCATGCTACTCCTCCTTCTCTTGGTTTCGGGTTTCGAGTTGTGGGTTACGATCCCATGCGGTGCTGTAAGTCCAGTAAGTCGGGAATCTGGCCAATGATATGACGAGGCTGGTATTCTCCGGCGGCGGGCTCGCTGTCGGGACTGCTCCAAATCAAGACCGATTGCATCCCCGCGCGGTTCGCACCGGGAATGTCTTGTTGCAGTGAGTCACCGACGAAGAATGTGGCCTCTGGTGGACTGTCCGCGCGCCGCAGGGCTTCCGTGAAAATGCGACTGTCGGGTTTGCAGGATTGGGCGTACTCGCTCGACAAAATGGAATCGAAGTGTCGCTGGAGCCCGCTCAGCTCAATCATGTGCTCAAGCTGGTCATCATCAATGTTGCTGACGATGCCGAGATGACAGCCGCGCTCACGGAGCGTAGTCAGTGTCTCAATGACGCCCTCACGCAAAGTAAAGTCGCGTTCCCGCCGTTGCCATTGGCTCTGGCGATAGCGGGCGAACTGCTCTTCCGTGAAAGAGATGTTCAACTCCCGCGCCATAGCCTGCAACACATCGCGAAACAGATCGCGATGGAGATAGTAGGGGCGCGGGAGGTATTCATAGAAGACGCGCTTCAGTGCTCCACGATAGGCGCGCAGAATGTCTCGTGGTGCGCCGGTTGCTCCGGCCCAGCCCGCCAGCTCAACAATGCTTTCACGTTCACCTGGCGCGACCGTTTCGTAATCGAACAGAGTGCCGCCAAAATCAAATAACACCGCCTGAATTTTCGGCATGATGTCCTTCGTTTTCCGATCCCGATGTGAAATGTAGACGGTTCCATAGCATGACGCGCCATCGACAGGGAAGTGCGGAGGCGGGGAAGAAGCAAGGCAAAAGGAAAAAGGACCGAGGACCGAGGACTGAGGACGGCGTCAGGAGATCGCAATTTTTTGACATTGGACGTTGGACGGTGGACCTGGGACGTTGGACCTCGGTCAACCCGAAACCTGAAACTTTGTTGACGTTGGACATTCGACTTTGGACTTTGGACTTTCCTATTTTTTCCGAGACGTTGGGCTGCTGTTCGCCTCGCGCATTGTGCGGCTTTTCGCCTACGGATTCTTGTCGATCATTCTTGCGCTGCATCTAGCCGTGGTGGGCATGAGCGAGCAACAGATCGGCTTGGTT
This sequence comes from Klebsiella pneumoniae, assembly GCA_945865755.1. Lineage (GTDB taxonomy): Bacteria > Desulfobacterota > Binatia > Bin18 > Bin18 > JABFSC01. Next base: position 8,176 of record CAMBFS010000002.1, on the reverse strand, counting down.
TTGACCCTGACCCTCGTTGGTGATGCCGCGCTCTCTCTTTTAGTGACCCAAATCGCGGACCGGGTCGGTCGGCGGCGGATGCTCGTCGTCAGCGCGAGCCTGATGATCTTTGCTGGGGTCACATTCGCGATGACCAGCGATACCTGGCTGCTCATCGTCGCGGCGTTTATCGGCACGTTGAGTCCAACCGGGCATGAGGCTGGTCCTTTTCTTCCCCTCGAACAAGCCGCGCTCGCGCAGCTCACTCCCGGTTCACAGCGGACACGCGTCTTTGCCTGGTACAACCTCGTCGGCTCCTTCGCCGCCGCGCTCGGGGCGTGGAGTGGTGGCATGGTGGTCACGAGTCTCCAACGAACCGGTCTCACCCCCCTGAGCAGCTATCACTTCATGTTCGCGAGTTATGCCGGCTGCGGCCTCTTGCTGGGGGCGGTCTTGAGCTGCCTGTCGTCGCGGATCGAGGTGGAAAGTGTCCCGATACAAGGGCCGTCCCGGTTCTTTGGTTTACACCGTTCGTGGAAGATCATTCGCGATCTCTCGATCCTCTTTGCCTTTGATTCTTTCGCGGGCGCGCTGGTGTTGCAAAGCTTGCTCGCCTACTGGTTCCACGCGCGTTTTGGGGTGGAGCCCGCCGCTCTTGGCACACTGTTCTTTGGGGCGAATATCTTGGCGGGCTGTTCCGCGCTCGTCGCCGCCCGCGTGGCGGCGCGTATCGGCCTCATCAATACGATGGCGTTCACGCATCTTCCCGCCAATGTCTTTCTCTTGTTGACGCCCCTCATGCCTACCTTTCCCTGGGCGGCGGCGATGTTGTTGTTACGCTACAGCACGGCCCAGATGGATGTCCCCACGCGTCAGGCTTATCTGATGGCGATTGTCGCGCCTGACGAACGCTCGGCTGCCGCGGGCGTCACCGCCCTCGCCCGGACAATAGCGAGCGCGTTTGGACCACTGGTCACCGGTGTGTTTTTTAGCGCTTCACTGATGAGCGTGCCGTTCTTCCTGGCTGGCGGCATCAAGATTATCTACGACTTGGCGCTGTACTGGAATTTTCGCCACATCAAGCCTCCGGGAGAAAGATGAGCCAGTTAAGTTTTTCCGACTTCATCCGATCCTCTCACCACGCAAGTTGAGGTAGCGGTATCCGTTTGGTTCCATAGGGGAGCCAACCGCATACCTCGCGTGCCGACGCACTCGCAATTGGGAAAACCTTAATAACCGCGGGAGGAAGAACCCTTTGCGCATGAAAGGATATATTTGGCATGAAGACACGGAAGCTCAACGCTGCTCTGTTCGCCGGACTGCTCGCCACGCTCGGAGGCACTGAATACGCCACGGCTCAATCGGAGCCTCATTTCATTGATGCGACCGCACGACTCTTTCACTCGGAGAATATCCACATCGACCCGCTCGTCTTTGTTGGGCCCTTCGCGGTGCTCTAGGCGGGAACAAAAGAGACGCGCGGCATTCACATTGGCAGAGAGAGCAATGTCCAAGACAGTGTGGTTATTCGGGCCAAGCGCGGCGAGGTCCGGCTTGGGGAGATGACGATTCTGGCCCACGGATCAACGGTGAAGGGGCCAGCTTCGCTTGGCGAGACCGGCACCTGCCCCGGCAGCTCCAGCAGCACGACGCATTGCCCCTCGTTTGTCGGTTTTAATTCCGAGGTGGACGGCGCGATTATTCAGAAGGACGCGATGGTCCTCCATCTCGCGAAAGTGGGACGCGGCGTGACCATCCCTTCTGGTCGGAAAGTGCTTTCCGGCAAGTATGTCGCTTCTCAGGGAGAAGTGGACAGCAAGACGGCTGCGGTCACCGAAGCCGATCGCGCGTTCATGGACGGAGTGATCGAAGTGAATGTCGAGTTCGCCAAGGAATACCCGGTTCTCACCGCGGATGCGAACAACCGCACCGGTATCAATCTGGACCCGGGCAATACAGATTTCAACCCGACCTCCGAGCTGCCTTCGCTGGCGGGCACCCGGAGCCGCGTCACAGGGTTTCGCAATCGCATCATTGGCGACGTGCGCTTAGCCAATAACATCGGAGATCTGGACGGTGCGATGGACAATCATATCTCCCTCCGTGCCGACGAAGGTGAACCGTTCGTGATTGGCACCATCGCCGAGATGAATAGCCATGTCGTATTCCACGCGCTGGAGCATACGCACATTGGGATGGGGAATAGCGGCTTCTACGGCGAGCATGTGATTGTGCATGGTGGACCCACGGCATTTCCGCTCGGAACGGTGAAAGCAAACAACGCCACGGTGACCGGCAACAACGTGGAGATCAAGAAATCCGCGGTCTTCTTCCGTTCGCGCATTGGCGCCAATAGTACGATTGGTTCTCGGAGCCTCGTACAGCAAGTCGATTGCCCGGCGAGCACGATCATTGGCCGCCGCCAGGTCGTCATTGGCGATGGCACCAACTGCCCTGCCCCCAGTTATGCCGTCGAGTGGTAGATAGCCGCTGGGGAAGGGGAATAGGGGAAACGGGGAATAGGGTAAAAGGGGAATGGGGTAAAAGGGGAATAGGGTAAAAGGAGGGCGAGCAAAGCCTCCTTTTGTTTCCCCGTTTCCCCATTTCCCCATTTCCCCATTTCCCCATTTCCCCTCCAGCCTTCCCTGGCAAGCGCGTCTTGCCCCACGGTTGCGGACCGCGTACACCAAGGGGGAATCTCAGCGATGGAGGAGTAGGCAATGGCCACGAGCATTTTCACGAAAATCATCGCCGGTGAAATCCCCTGTTTCCGCATTCACGAAGACGAACACGTCTTCGCCTTTCTCGACATCAACCCCCTGAGTCGTGGGCACACGCTGGTCATTCCCAAGGAACCAGCCGAGACCCTCGACCAGCTTTCCGAAGAATCCGCGGCGGCACTTGGGCGGGTCCTCCCGCGGTTGAGTCGCGCGATTCTGCGTGCTACTGGAGCCACGGCATTCAACATTCTCCAGAACAATGGCGCCCCGGCTCACCAGGTTGTCATGCACGTGCACTTTCATATTATCCCGAAGTATGCGGACGGCTCCGGGCTTGGCATTCAATGGCCCGCGCGGTCGCTGAGCGCTGACGAAGGAACATCATTAGCCACGGCTATCGCTGGTCAGCTACAATAGGGTTGTGTGGACCCTCTTATTCTCATCCCCTCCCACCTGGGCAATGGCATTAAGTTAAGGGAGTGACTGTCATTGCGAGGAGTCGGACGACGAAGCAATCTCCAACAAAACAAAGATTGCTTCGCTGCTCGCAATGACACGGTTGCTTAACTTAATGCCATTGCCCACCTGGGAGTGGGCATGTTCGGAGGAGTTGTATGAAAACCATTGGCGTATTGACGAGTGGTGGTGATGCCCCAGGGATGAACGCGTGTATCCGGGCGGTTGTGCGCATGAGCCTGAGTCACGGCTGGCAGGTATTTGGCGTGCGGCATGGCTATGCCGGTCTCATCACTGGCGAAGGTGCGGTCCTCAGCAGTCGTGATGTGAGTGGCATTATCCAACAAGGAGGAACAATCCTGGGCAGTGCGCGGTGCCCGGAGTTCAAGACCGAGGACGGGCGTCAGAAGGCGCTACGCAAGTTGCACCAGCACCAGATCGAGGCCCTGGTGGTCATTGGCGGCAATGGCTCGCAAACCGGCGCGTTGGCACTGGCGCGGATGGGGTTTCCCGTGGTGGGGGTCGCCTCGACCATCGACAACGACTTGGTGGGCTCGGACATCACCATCGGTGTGGATTCCGCCCTCAATATCGCCTTGGAAGCCATCGACCGTCTGAAAGTCACGGCCTCCTCTCACCAACGGGCGTTTCTGGTCGAAGTCATGGGACGCGACAGTGGCTATTTGGCGTTGATGGCGGGCATCGCGGGTGGAGCCGAGCTGATTAGCATTCCCGAAATTGAAACGACCCCGGAAGACGTCGCGCAAACCTTGCGCGCCTCGTATGAGCACGGCAAGGCCCATGCCATCGCGGTCGTGGCGGAAGGAGCCCGATATAACGCGGAAGCGCTGGTCACCTACTTCCGCGATCATCAGGAACGGCTGGGGTTTGACCTGCGGGCCACGACCCTCGGACACGTCCAACGCGGCGGCAACCCCACCGCGTATGATCGGCTCTTGGCCACGCGCCTGGGGGCGGGTGCGGTGGCTGCCCTCGTGCGTGAGGAACATGGCGTGCTCGTCGGCATGGTGCACGGGCGCGTGCAAACGACCCCCCTGGTCGACATCGTCGGCAAACAGAAACCGATTGATCCCGAACTGTTCGCGCTGGTGAAGGCGCTGGACCGGTAGCCGGTTGGGGAAACGGGGAAGAGGGGAAATGGAGAAGAGGGGAAACGGGTCCGAAAATTCCCTCTCCCGGCTGGGAGAGGGCTAGGGTGAGGGGGATCAAGTGATCTTTCCTTTCACGATTTGACGTTCTTACCGTGAGCCGGTAAGACCCCAGGCATGAAGCTGCTCACACACGTAGGAATCTGGTGCACGACTCTTGTCCTCGCACTGACCCTGGCCGATGTCGGACAGGCGGCGGCCAAGAAAAAAAAGCCCACCAAGTCCACCGCCACGAAAAGCCAAATCCTCACCGATCCCGACGGCCAGCGCTACACGCTCAAACGGTTGGCGAAGAAAGACCTGCGCTATCACAAGCGTGCCGACGGCTCGGTGCGCGTGCTGCCCTATTTTCTCTACCAGCTCGCACGCGAAGATGACAAATATCTCTATGTCAAAGAGTACCTCACCCCCAAGGACGAAGTGCCACCACCCACCAATCCCGCGGTACAGCCCACGGAAGTACCCCAACCGGCCCCGCTCCCCCCGGTCGTTCTAGAGACCGTCAATCGACTGACCCTTACGCCTTTCTCCGATGGTCTCCCCACGCAAGGGCAATGGCGCAACCGGTTCGATGTCGCGGACATGAACGGCGATGGCCATCTCGACATCGTGCATGGGCCACCGCGTAAAGGGGGAGGGGGGCCCCGCATTTTTCTAGGTGATAGCGCGGGACACTGGCACCTTTGGAAGGAAGCGGACTATCCCCGTGCGGACTACGACTACGGTGCGGTGGCGGTGGCGGATTTCAATGGCGACACCCAGCTCGACCTCGCGCTGGCCGCGCACCTCAAGGGACTGACGCTCCTTTTCGGAGATGGCAAAGGGGCGTTTCGTCTCGGCCCCGGACCGGAGGTGTTTGAGCCTGACCCGGCAACCCGCTTCACTTCACGGGCGTTGGTCGCGCACGACTGGAACCGGGATGGCCAGCCTGATTTGATTGCCCTCGGCGAAGGCCCACGTCCCGGCGGCCAAGGTGGGGGCTCGTTCGGGAACGTGGTGTATCTCAACCAAGGCGGTGACCAATGGCGGAAGCAAGTGCTGCCGGCCGGGGACAATAGCTTCGGTGATACCCTGGCCACGGGTGATGTGAACCACGACGGGCAGGCGGATGTCCTCTCGGCCTCTCTCTCCTTCGGCGGCAACAAGCTCGTGCAGTATGGGGGGGTGGACACCGCCCCCGTGGAGATCGCGGCGCTGCCATCACGCGCCTACATCTACGCCGTTGCCCTCGCGGATTTCGATAACGATCACCGTGACGATCTTGTGATTGGGGCGCTGAGTCAGGACGGGGAACAATGGTCAGTCCCGCTCACGGTCTTACTCTCGCGTGCCGACGGTACCTGGCCACAGGTGATGCTCGCGAACAGCAGCTCGCGCAATGTCATCTCGGCTCTGGCCGCTGGTGACATCGACGGGGATAAGAACACCGACGTGGCGGCACTGGATAGCGATGGTGGGCTCCGCCTGTTCCTGGGTGATGGTAAAGGTGGGTTTATGGAAGAGCAGTCAGCCGAAGTGCCGTCCTTGGGCGCGGGCTGCCGGGGGTATCACCTACGGCTCGTTGACCTCAATGCTGACGCGCGTGCCGAAATCGTCGCCGCCTTCGCCAGCGAGCCGGTGGTCATCAGTGGGCAGATGGGCTGTCCTGATAACGGACGGTTGCAGGTGTGGACGCCGGCGGCACCCTAAATCGGTCGACAGAACATTCGCACAGGGTCTAGCATCCCTTCAGGATGCGTGGACACTTTGACCGATGTTCCGGGGGTATCGTCGCGCCCGGCGCTCCTCAACCCCCGGCTAATTGCTGCAAGCCCTCCGGGCTGCCCAGACACTGGTTGCGCACCCGGCAACGCGCTACTCGCCCACCACCCCGGCGGGGTGCGAGCCAGGAGCCGGGGGTTGAGCGTGAGCGACACCCCCGGACTCCTGGCGCTCTAGCAAAGAGGACACACCGTGAAATCCGGACTCCCCATTACGACCTACTCGACACTAAACTTCTGCAACTCCACCGGCACCAAGGCACACCCCGTGCCGGCCACTTGTAGCGTATACGGTCCGCTCACAGGTGGGCCTCCGGTCGAGTAGCCATCCACGACGATAAAGTAATCGGTCCCCGCCACCGCGCCGAGCGTCACCGATTCCGCGACTCCGCCACGTCCGGTGTCGTCCACGCACGCGCAGTCCGCCAACGAGCTCGAACAATTGGCTTGATACACAATCAACGCCAGGTCCTGCGCCCCCGTCGGATCCATGGTGATGGTCAAGTTGCAGTTCGCACTCGTCCGAATGCGCCAGGCCCGGTCGGGGCCCAGGCCCGTGCCGGTATAGATGCTCCCGCGCGGTAAGCTCCCTGGGCGACCATCCCCGTTGCAGCTCGTCGTCGCGGTACACGTCGGCGCGGCAACGTCGGGGGGCAGATCAAAATGGTCAGTTGCCCCGACTGTGGTATCCGCGATTGGTCCGTAGGGGAGTGCGGGATCGATCTCAGGAGTCGCCGCGGTACAGATGTCGGCGGGGAGTTGCGGAATGACCGGCAATGACGAGGGGTGGCGAGAGAAATAGTCCGCCACCCGTGCCTTGTACGCGGCCAGTTCCTCCGGTGTCATGGTCTCGGCGATCGCCTGCTTGACCACGACTTCCTCCGCCGTGAGGGCGTACGAGATTGATTGTTGCCCCACCATGAACAAGACACTCAGCCCCAAAAGTCCCCAATTCCTCCGACTCTTCATCCTCCACCTCCGTTTCAGTAGGTTCGTCAATCACGGCGATCATAAGCGATAAGAGTCGTGGGTGTCTACGGCGAGTGCCCCGGCCCTTGTAATAAATCCCGAACCAGGCATATTCCCTGTGGGTGCATTCTTGCGGGAGAATTGAGGTAGCAGGCTGGAGACCCTCGGCACCATTCTCATCCAGTACCTCCATCATCGCTATAACAGTTAAGGAGCCTCGCCATGCGAAAGCGTCTCTTGGGACTTTTCCTCTGCGTCCTTGCCCTTTGTCCACTCCACAGCCGCGCCGAGATTGGCGTGCTCGATAACGTGCCTGCCGCGACCTTGCTGCTGCCCTACTTTGAGGTCGATCTCAACAATCCCAATGGCGTGACCACGATTTTCTCGGTCAATGCTTCCGACGCCACCGCATACCTGGCGCATGTCACGTTGTGGAGCGATCTCGGTCACCCCACCACCTCTTTCAACATCTACCTGACCGGCTATGACACCCAAACGGTCAATCTGCGTGACGTCTTTAATGGGAACTTTCCCGTGACCGCATCCGCCGGCCAAGACCCAACCAACACCATCTCGCCCAAAGGCCCCATTTCCCAAGACATCAATTTCGCTTCTTGTAATGGCCAATTCCCCTACGCGACTCCAGCGCTCAACCCGCAACAGCTTAGCGACTTACGTAGCTCGCACACCGGGCTGTCGGTCATTCAGACCGGCGGCCGCTGTGTGGGCCGCCGGTTTGGCGACAATATCGCCCGTGGCTATGTGACCATCGACACCGTCAACTTTTGCACGTTACAGTTTCCGAGCGACCCCGGATATTTTGTCAGTGGCGGTGCAGGGAGCGCCACCAACCAGAACAGTCTCTGGGGCGACTACTTTCTGATCGACGCGAGTCTGAATTTTGCTCAAGGGGAAGCGCTGGTCGCGCTCGAAGCCAGCGCCGTTGCGTTTTTTCCAGGAGACTATACTTTTTATGTATCTACTTTAAATCCCAAGGCGGCCCCGCCATCAAGTCTGGACCGCTTGCGCTTTTTGCACGATCAAATCCGCCAGGGATGGGAGCTTGAATTGGCCGGTCACCCGGTCGTAAACGTAATCATAAAAGCTCACGCCCAGCTTCTTG
>CAMBFS010000001.1 GCA_945865755.1 Klebsiella pneumoniae | reverse complement strand
AGCCCCACACTAAACACCTGGGCGATGTCCACAATCGTCCACTCCCCTTGTTCGACGGCGGCCACCACCCGACTCCGTAATTCTTGCGGATAAGCTTTCATACTATTCCGTATATCTGAGATCGTTTACACTTGAAAGCCGCTATAATGCCAGTAGTCAGTAGTCAGTAGGGAAGAGAGTAGTCATCATTCAGGCGTCAGTAAAAGGAGAGAAGCACGCTCTTTCCTATGCTGGCTACTGACTACTTTTCCCCATGCTGACTACTGGCTACTGACTACTGACTACTGACTACTTGATTTGCTACAGCAGATAATACGTGAACTCAAGCCACATCTGGTCACGGTCGGCGAAGTGCTGGACGCCGGACCAACTATGACTCTGGTTGCTGCCGGTCCACCAGCCCACTCCGGTCGAGAGTTCGACGTTTTCGTACCCCAGCACGTTGCGCCACCACCACTGCGAATAGATCAAGGTCTGCTGACCGCTCGGCTCAAGGACAACCGCATTCCGGGTTTCCAGCCGGCTGGCGAATAACCCCTGGTTCACCAGGGCGAACGTGAACAGGTTGTTCCACCGCTCCCGCTTGCATGAAGGCGTACTGTAGGATCGCAGGCCTATCGCCCGGTCCGCCTTCACCTGCTCCTTTGTGTAGCGGTTCCCAGCCTTATCCACGTTCTGACAGAAGTTGTTGGACATGTTGTTCCAGTGGTTTTGCATCAGCCACTGCCCGGTAATGAACCAGGCTTGGTCATAAAAGGAGTGGTGAATGCCAGGAATGTAGCGGAAGGCCGGTATCGTCCTGATCAAGTCGAACCCGACCATCGACCGCCACACCCCAGTATATCTGTCAAAATTGTCGCTACCGAGTCGAAGTTTTTGCCCAGGCGTAGTCGGGTTCTTCCGAATGACTTCCTTGGTGCTAAAGCTCTGCTCAAGGCGGAAGACCATGCCGGTGTATTCGAAGTCATTATAGGTAAGGGTGAATCCCGGCACGTGCGACCACACATAGTCATGCTGCGCGGCCAGACAGAAGGTGAACGGCGGGCGTTTGGCGTTATGCGCGCCTGCGACCGGAGTCTTCCCATCAGGTCCGAGCGCCCCTTTGCGATTGACACTCTGGAGCCGTCCGGGATTATTGTAGCCAAACAGGTCGGCTCCCACCAACACCGTCCCCCCGGCTTTGTACCCTCTCTTCCCGGGACCTGTTTGAGTCTCATGTTGTTTCCCACCGTCAGAGAGGCAGCGCCGCAGCCCCTCTTCAAAGGTGCCGCGCACCGGTGCCCCAGGAAAGTTTTGTTGCACCAGCGCGGGGTCCCCGTAGATCGCGGTGCCCGTCGGACTTTCGGAGTCATTGAGGAAACTGTTGTAATCATACGTCCCACTTTCCCCAGTCGGCAGGAAAATGTAGACCAGCGACCAATCCACGCCCCAGATACTGGTGCCCTGAACGCGGAAGCCGCCCGCCTGGTTCTTGTTGAAGGCCCCATTCAATACATGGGTGAATGAGCCCTTCTTGAGGTTGGCGAACGAGCTGGCGCGGTCACCGTAAATGTCGGGACTGCAACGCTGATTCAAACAGGCATAATCCGGGGTCTTCTGTGGATTCGGGCCGGCGGCAAAGTAGCTAAAGGGATGCCGGATGCGCTCGCCTTGGCCCAGCCAGCCAGGCCGATACTGCGTGATGACCCGCTCGCCGTTCGCGGAGCGGGCGTTGGCACAAGCGGTGGGGTCATACGCCACTTCTCGGTTGTTTTGATCCAGGCACCCCTTGATGTGAAAGGGTAACCGGTACCCGCCTTCCAGGATCAGATCCGAAGTGCCGGAGCGGTACCGCGGGCTCCAGAAGGGCTCAAAGATGACGTTCGAGAACCAGGTGCCCACGTTCCCGACGTCGTAGAGGGCCTTGAGCGCCCAGATCGGCGTGCGGAACTCATCGAACCTTTCTCCAACCCCTTGGCCTTGGTCAATGCGCAGTGGATTGATAATGTCGATGGAACGATAGAGGTCCGACTCTCCCCACACGATCTGTTGGTTCCCTACGCGGAGGGACAGATTGCCAAACCCAACCCGGCCGATGTCCATATCCAGGGTGAGGTCGCGAAAGCCGTTTTCCGGAAAGATGAAACTCTCGCGTTCCTCGTCGTCGTAGATGTTTTGGTAGTGCTTGCGGATCGAATACATAGGGTCAGCGCGGAAGCGATAGCGAGCGTTGAACGTCGCGTTTTTGATGAAGGGGATGGCTAAGTTGTCTTGGTTGAGAACTTTTCCGTTCTTGACCAGATCATCGTACACCAACCAGAAAAAGACTTCGTTGCGCCACTGTACCCAGTTGAGATCATCGCCCCCGGACGAATGGAACATATGCCGCGTCCGATACCACATCTGCATTTCGGCGTTGCCAACACGCGTTGAGGCCCAGGCGGTGCTTCCCCATTCCGCGAAGGCTGTCATCGCCAAGAGGACACCGCATACCCATCTGCTCCAATTCTGTCTTACCCTCATACTCTCGTTCCCTCCTTACCCGTTGAGATTTCATTGTGGATGTACACTGTGGGGGATTGGTCTTTTCGCTACGTGCTTGAAAATTTTCCTTTACAGTGGCTCTCCCGTTGTGGTATAGCGGCCCACGTCTGATGTGTTCCCGCACATGCGGGGACTAAATAGTCACAGTCGCAGCCGAAAGTCCTAACAGAACACTACAATTTCACTGTGATTTTCCTGCAAATACGATTCAAGAATCATTCAAGTGATAGGAGAAAAAGTGCAGCGAGAACAATCGATTACCTTTCATCCGTTCCGCCTTGGCCTGGAGAGTGAACGTTTATGGTGTCGATCTGACCCTATTGCGCTGAGACCAAAGACTTTTGCCGTCTTACGTCACTTGCTTGAGCGCGCGGGCCGGTTAGTCACGAAAGACGAATTGCTTGATGCCGTATGGCCGGACACGTCAGTGAGTGATGGCGTCCCCATCGTGTGCGTGCGGGAATTGCGTCAGGCGCTGGGAGATCAAGCCGAAGCACCGACATTCATTGAGACTGTGCCACGGCGCGGATACCGATTCATTGGCAAGATCAGCAGCCAACGGGCGAATGGTGTGAGGTCCGAGAGAGCGTTTCGGGCTCCAGCAAAACCCTCCCTCCTGTCATCATTGACCGCGGCGACACTGGTTGGGCGTGAGAACGAATTGACCCAACTCCGGCGCGGCTTGGAGTCGGCGCGGCGTGGCGAACGACAGGTCATGTTCGTGACGGGGGAGACGGGGATTGGCAAGACGGCGGTGGTCGAAGCGTTTCTGAAAACGGTGGAGCGCCAGAAGGTGTGGATTGCGCGCGGCCAATGCCTCGAATACTACGGGGCTGGCGAAGCCTACATGCCGGTATTGGATGCGATAGGACGGCTGTGCCGTGCCACTGGAGGGAGCGGAGTGCTCGAGCTGCTCGGTCGCTATGCGCCGACCTGGCTGGCGCAGATTCCCTGGTTGATCGAGAGTTCCTCGCGCCCGGTCCATCAATCTCAGCCGCCTGGGACGACGCCTGAGCGTATGCTCCGGGAGATGGCCGAAGCGGTCGAAGCCTTGAGTCACGAACGCCCGCTGATCCTGGTCCTGGAGGACCTGCAATGGAGCGATTCCGCCACCTTGGATTTGCTCACGTTCCTCGCGCGCCGACGTGAACGCGGGCGGGTCTTGCTCATCGGCACCTATCGTTTCGCGGATATCATGCAAGGGGATCACCGCCTACGCGATGTGATTCATGAGCTACAAATCCATCGGCAGGGGAAAGAGATGTCTTTACCACTGCTGACCGCGTCAGCGGTGGCGACCTATCTTGATGGCCGATTTGCTCATAACGCGTTTCCCTCTGGACTCGCCGGGCTGATTCATCAGCGAACCGATGGCAATCCGCTGTTCATGGTGAACGTGTTGGATGATCTCGTGGCACAAGGCGTGATTGTGGAACGCGAGAGTCGCTGGCAACTGACGCGCGCGTTGGCCGAGGTGGAGGTCGGCGTGCCGGAAAGCGTGCGTCAGATGCTCAGTAAACGCATCGACCGCCTGACTCACGATGAACAGCGCGTGTTGGAGGCCGCCAGCGTCGCGGGCGTCGAGTTCTCGACGGCGGCGGTCGCGGCGGGGTTGGAGGTGGATGTCGTCCAGGTCGAGGAATGGTGCGAGGATCTCGCGCGTCACAATCAGTTTTTACGCCCTGGGGGAGTCGGCGAGTGGCCCGATGGCACGGTGGCGGCGCAGTATGCCTTTAACCATGCGTTGTATCGGCAGGCGTTGTATCAACGAGTGACCGGCGCGCGCCGCGCCCGATTCCACCAACGCATTGGCGAGCGGGCGGAAGCGGGGTACAGCGAGCGGGCTGGAGAGCAGGCGGCGGAACTGGCGATGCACTTTGAGCAAGGCCGGGACTATGCGCGTGCGGTCTCCTATTTGCAGCAAGCAGCGGAAAACGCGGTCCGCCGCTCCGCGTTTCAGGAGGCGATTACACATTTCACCAAGGGACTTGGGCTGCTCACCCACTGGCCTGATACGCCCGCGCGGACTCGTGAGGAACTCTCCCTCCACATTACTGTGATTGGCCCACTGTTGGCGCTCAAGGGCGAGTCGTCCCCTGAATTGGAGCAAGTCTACGCGCAAATTGGCAAACTCTCGCAACAATTAGGGGAGACGACGCAATCTTTCTGGGTCTTCGTGGGATTGTGGTTGATCCATTTGGTGAGAGGGGAGTTGCAGCGAGCATACGACTTCGGAGAGCAAATGCTGGCCTTTGCGCAACAGCGAGAAGACCCGGTCTTCTTATTGTGGGCGCACCATACATTAGGAGTGACGCTCCTCTATCGGGGGGAGGTGGCCACGGCCCTCGTGCACTTGGAGCAGGTCTTGGTGCTCTACGCGGCTCAAGACCATCCCCGCTATATGGCGGACCCGAAAGTCGTGTGTTTGGGCGTGCTCGCGCTCATTCGCTGTAGTCTTGGCTTTCCCGATCACGCGGCGCGGTGTAGCGGTGAATCTCTCTCCGGGGCTCGTGAGGCTGGACACCCCTACGGGATCGCGGTCGCCCTGATGTATGAAGCCGGATGCCGTATCTTACGGCGTGAGGGAGCCGTGGCCTTACGGTGCGCGGACGAACTCATCGCGCTTGCCGAGGAGCATGGGTTGGCGCAATACAGTGCGCAGGGGGTGCTGCTCCGTGGGGGTGCGCTCGTTGAGCAGGGACAGATCGAAGAGGGGATCGCGCAAATGCGTCAGGGGTTAGCTGATACGCGGGCGACGGGCGCTGACCTCGGCGTGCCCGCCTGGTCGGTCATTCTGGCCGCCGCGTTGGCCCGTTTTGGCGGTATTGATGAAGGGCTCCGCACCTTGGATGAGGCGGAAGCGAGCATCGCCCGTGATCGTGGCCGATTTTATGAAGCCGAGCTCTATCGCCTCAAAGGGGTGCTGACTCTGCAACAGGAAAGTCAAAAGGCAAAAGGCAAAAGTCAAAAGGCAAAAGGCAAAAATGATCCCCTATCCCCGCCCCTTGATCCCTGCGTCGAGGCCGAAGCGTATTTCCTCAAGGCCATGGAGATTGCTCGACGCCAGAGCGCGAAGTTGTTTGAGCTGCGCGCCACCATGAGTCTGAGTCGTCTTTGGCAACAGCAAGGCAAATCCGCCGATGCTCGGCGCATACTGGCTGAGGTCTATAATTGGTTTACCGAGGGATTTGAGAGTGTGGACCTCAAAGAAGCACGGGAGCTGTTAGCCGAGCTTGGTGAAGCATGCGCGTAATTCCGCGCCAGTCTTCTCGCGCAAAAACTCCTCTCCCGGATGGGCAATGGCATGAAGTTAAGCAACCGTGTCATTGCGAGCAGCGAAGCAATCTTTGTTTTGTTGGAGATTGCTTCGTCGTCCGACTCCTCGCAATGACAGTCTCCCCCTTAACTTAATGCCATTGCCCCAAGGGGCGAGGGGACCTGAAAGCTGAGCGCTCGTGAACATTTGCCACTCCACATTTTGCTGTAGCGTTTCCATAGGCGAGTGACGACACTATGACAGCCCCTCGACCAAGGCCGTACTCAGATACCGTTCCGCCGAACTGGCGACGATGACGACAATCATCTTGCCCTTGCTCTCTGGGCGCGCGGCCACCTGCAGCGCGGCCCATATCGTGGCCCCGCTGCTAATGCCGGCGGGAATCCCTTCTTGCCGTGCCACGAGACGAGCCGTCTTGAGGGCATCCTCGTCCGTGACGTGAATAATCTCGTCGATGATTGTGGTGTTGAGGATCGGCGGGACGAAGCCCGCGCCAATGCCTTGAATGCCATGTGGTCCGGGCTTCCCGCCAGCGAGCACCGGCGAATCCGCCGGTTCCACGGCAATCACCCAAAAACTGGGTTTCTTACGTTTGATGACTTCACTCACTCCAGTAATGGTTCCGCCAGTGCCAACCCCACTGACCACCATATCCACTGCTCCATCCGTGTCGTCCCAGATTTCCTGAGCCGTCGTTTGGCGGTGAATTTCGGGATTGGCCGGATTCTCGAATTGCTGAGGGATGAACGCCTTGGGATGTTTTTTGGCGAGTTCCTTGGCTTTGCGGATCGCCCCTTGCATACCTTCCGCTGCAGGGGTGAGCACTAACTCGGCCCCCAAGAGCCGGAGCAGATTGCGTCGTTCCAAACTCATGGACTCTGGCATGGTGAGAATCAGCCGATAGCCGCGCGCCGCCGCCACAAAGGCGAGGGCGATCCCCGTGTTGCCGCTGGTGGGCTCAATCAGCACGGTCTTGGCGGTGATTTTTCCCGCCCGTTCGGCGGCGGTAATCATATTGAGGCCGATCCGATCTTTTACGCTGCTCAACGGATTGAAGAATTCGAGCTTGGCGTAAATCTCGGCGTGTAGTCCGTGCGTCACGCGATTCAGGCGCACGAGCGGGGTGTGACCAACTGTTTCGGTGATGTCTTTGAATAGGCGTGCCATTGTGGGTCCTCAACCATGTAACGTTGGGGACCTAGTGTACCACACTCGTGGTACGGTGCACGTCTTATGCGGAATAGCCAGGCAGAGCGTTGGGCTGGGGAGCGGTCTCGGGTTGATGCCCATTCGAGAAGAGGAAGAAGCGGGCTAACAGAATCCCGTCAATGAGAAGCGTCGCGGCCAGCACGCCGTATGCTGATGGACTTGCTGCCACTCCCAGCTCAATCAGGGTGCGTGAAAGGCCGAAGCCCACGATCCAGGCGTCAAAACTCATGCACACGCGACGGAAGGTTTCCGTCGCGATGCGACGGATGAGAAACCCACCCAGAGGAATGCCGATGAGCACGCTGGGGAGGATGAGTCCCATGAGCTGCGGCGTTTCCATGGTGTAGAGACCCAAGAAATAATAGGCGATGGCGGTGAAAGCCGATTCCGCCATACGGATGAGCGCGAGTCCCGCGCGAAAGTCCTGTTTCACATACCCCTGGTTATTGAACAGCAAGGCGAGAGGAGGACCGGAGATCGTGGTGACTGAGTAGAGCACTCCAACGCCGATCCCAAACGGAACGCTGACGATCTTTTCTGCCCGAATGTATTTCCGTACCCCGGCGGCTTGAATGAGAATGAGCGGGAGGATGATGACATACGTCAGGAATTTGACCCATCCGGGGTGGACGGATGTCAAAATGTAACTGCCAATGATGACGCCGGGCAGCAACCCGACGAGGAGGGGAAACACCCGCCGCCATACGCGTGGCACACTCTCCCGGTTGGTGAGGAGCACGTAGCTGTTAAGGATGACTTCAAGGAGAACCAGGGCGGGGTTAAGGACGCGGTTCGCGTAAAAGAGGAGCGCGACGGGCACCGTCAGTGAGGAAAATCCGTAGCCAAGCGCGCCATTCACCACGGCGGCGAACAGGGTGATCGAAATAAGGGTGACCACTGCTGGGTCCGAGAAGAAGGCTTCCATGCGTTAGGTATTCTCCAGATGGCCATATTTATTCCGCTAAAACAGCGGGGGTTTTGAGCAGCTCCCGCTCAAATCGGCCACTCTCAATGGTGCAGTGCATACCGCATTCTTTTGGGGTGTTCGTTTCCCACCACCAGCGTCCAGCACGAGTATCTTCACCTGCGGTTGTCGGTCGTGTGCACGGGGCGCAGCCGATGCTGGTATACCCTTGATCGTAGAACGGGTGGTAGGGAACGTTATGTTGGCGGATGTAGTTCCACACCTGCTGCTCGTCCCAATCTGCTAACGGATTGATCTTCACGAGTCCGCCGTGTTCATGGTCGAGTGCGATTGTGTGAATGGTGGCACGGGTGCTGGACTGATCGCGCCGGAGTCCGGTAACCCAGGCATCGAGGGTGGTGAGCACACGATTGAGGGGGAGCACTTTCCGCGCTTGGCAACATAAGAGTCGTGACTCGACCGAATGATAGAAGAGGTTGATGCCGTGACGACGTACTAAACTCTCTACCTGCGTGGCATTCGGGAAGTATGCCTCAATCTCAATGCCGTACTGTTCACGCACGCGGTCCAACAACGCGTAGGTTTCTTGCGGCAGTCGTCCAGTGTCAATGGTGAAAACGCGAACCTTGGGATTGATGCGCCAGGCCATATCGAGAATGGCCATGCCGTCAGCTTGAAAACTGGTACAGAGCGCGAGACGAGAGCCGAACCGATCCAGCGCCCAGGTCAGCACCTCTTGTGGTGACTGTCCATCGTAACGCTCGGTGAGTCGTTCAACTTCGTGCTGGCTCAAACGGATCGAATCCATCATAACTCGCTGTCCTTTCTCTATGATCTGGCTGTATGTGCGTTGGGGATGTGGAGTTATGTCAAAGGGGACGCTTCTTGTGCATGAGACACCGCCGCGCGTGTGGTAACCGGTGCGCTGGAGTCGAGTGTGGTCGCATGCGTGATGAGCTGACGCACGGCGTCGGCCCCGAGGCGGTGACAAAAGTCACCGAACTGTTCGCCTGGAAATCGGTACGTGCGAAACGCCAGCAAGACCGGACGAAGTGTCGGGACGATCTCTTTGAGCGAGACAAGGTCCGCCACAGCGGTACCTAACCGCGTCCCGACATGACTCCCACCCAGGTACAGCACATAGTGGTCGCCGGAGCGGCCCACGAGGCCGATCTCAGCGGTGTAAGGTCGCGCGCAGCCATTGGGACACCCAGTGATGCGTACCACCGGCGCTTCGGTTTCTAGTCCGAGCGCTTCCAGTTCCTGTTCCAGCTCGTTCAAGAAGGCGGGGAAGATGCGTTCGGCTTCGGAGAGCGCGAGGCCACAGGTCGGCAACGCCGGGCAGGCGAGGGCACGCTGACGCACCGGCGAGATGTTCTCAGCCGGGGTAACACCATGCTGCTTGAGGAGCGAGTCAATTTCGCTTCGCGCCGCCGCGGGAAGATTCGAGAAGACGATATTCTGATCGCAGGTCAGTTGCGTGTCGGGCTGAAAGCGTTCGACAATCGTGCGGAAGGCGGTTTTGCTCCGCTGCGTGTCCGTGTCGGCGATGCGACCACTTTCAACATGCACACCGAGTGACCAGCGGCCATCGCGTTGCGCGATCCAGCCGAGATGCGCGTGGGCTTGGCGAATCGGCACGGCCCGTGGCGCTTCCAGCGTGAAGCCCAGATGTTTTTCCACTTCGGCCTTAAGCCAGGCGATGCCACGCTCGACCACTAAGTATTTGATCCGTGCATGCTTGCGATTCTCACGGTCTCCCCAATCGCGGAAGACTTTGACCACGGCCTCCGCGACCGGCACGGTGAGTGTGGGAGGAATCCAGGCGAGGGCTTGTCCTAATGCGGGGTAAGTCGCTGGTTTATGGTGGGTCATCCCCAGACCGCCGCCCACATAGACGGTGAACCCTTGCAGATGGTCGCCCTCGGTCGTGGCGACGAAGCCCAGGTCTTGGGCCATGACATCAATGCAATTGTCCCACGGCACCGCGACGCCAATTTTGAATTTACGTGGAAGATAGGTGCGCCCGTACAGCGGTTCTTCTTCCTTGGGTTCCAACGAAGCGGCTTTCTCGCCGTCGAGCCAGATTTCGCTATAGGAATTCGTTCGGGGGGCGAGATACGTGGAGAGCTGACGGGCATGAGGAA
This sequence comes from Klebsiella pneumoniae, assembly GCA_945865755.1. Lineage (GTDB taxonomy): Bacteria > Desulfobacterota > Binatia > Bin18 > Bin18 > JABFSC01. Next base: position 60,191 of record CAMBFS010000001.1, on the reverse strand, counting down.
AGAGTTCCTCACGCAGTTGATCGCTCACGCCGCAGGGGCAGAGCACGACATTGCGAACCACATCGCCGCATGCGCCGAGCGTGGTCACCAGGCTCTGATTGAGCGTGGCGATCGTGTGTTTGAGGCCGCCTTTGAGGATCCCGTGAAACTGAAAATCTTGTCGAGTAGTGATGCGGAGGGTACCGTTGGCGACGTCGGTGGCGACGGAGTCATGGGCGAGGTATTGAGCTGGGGTGAGATGCCCGCCTGGCACCTTGGAGCGCACCATGAACTGTTGGACCTTGGTGGTGCCGACCTGCTTACGGGTCTGGCGCGCGTCGCGATCCTCTTGTTGATACAAGCCGTGAAACTTGATGAGGGTAGCGTTGGCGGCGGACACCCCACTGGTGGTCTGGTGGATGTCGTCGGCGAGCGTGCCTCGTAAGAACTGACTCTGAATTTTGATCGCTTCAACGTTTGCCATAACGCCCTTTCTTAATGTCTATAAAACCTATAGACATAATCGGATTAGGGTGTTAATACCCAGATGGTGTTCGTGTGTCAAGGGCAAGCGCCGAGGAGCCCGAAAAAGAAGACGGGGAGAATCGGAGAGAGGGGGAATCGGAGAGAAGGCACCTTCTTTGTTTTGTTGCCCTGGAATGAATGGTGACGACCAAGTGTGGTAATAGTCACGAGCCCGCTTCCAGGTTCCCTCTCCCGGCTGGGACAATGGCATTAAGTTAAGCAACCGTGTCATTGCGAGCAGCGAAGCAATCTTTGTTTTGTTGGAGATTGCTTCGTCGTCGGACTCCTCGCAATGACAGTCACCCCCTTAACTTAATGCCATTGCCCGGCTGGGAGAGGGTCAGGGTGAGGGGGATCAGAATGTGATTACCGATTTTGATCATCGAAATGGATGACAAGCAGATATGAAAGCCTACCCAGTATTTTTTGATCTAACGCAACGACGGTGTGTGGTCATCGGTGGAGGTGTGGTCGCTGAGCGGAAAGTAGTGGGGCTTGTCGAGGCTGGGGCGGCGATCACGATCATTAGCCCGAACCTCACACCGAGTTTGCAACGACAGGTCGATGGTGGCGTCGTGGGGTATGTGGCACGGTCCTATCAATCTGGGGACCTCAACGGGTTTTTCCTCGCGTTTACGACGACCGGCGATGCGACAGTTGATGCCCTTATCTTCGCTGATGGCCGAGCCGCTGGGGTCCTCGTCAATAGCGCGGATGATCCCGCTCGCTGTGATTTCTTTCTCCCGGCGGTGATCCGTCGTGGAGATTTGGCGATAGCCGTATCAACAGGCGGGACGAGCCCCGCGCTCGCGCGGGTGATGCGCGAGGAACTGCAATCAATGGTCGGTGAGGACTATACCCTGTTGGTGGAGATCGCCGCGGCCATGCGACGAGAAGTGCGGAATGGAAAGCGAGTACTGACGGGGGACCAATGGACCAGCGCGCTCAAGGAACCGACGTTTCGTCAATACGTGCGCGCGGGACAACGAGACGCGGCGGTTGCCCGATTACGAACGGTATTGGGCGTAGAGGAGAAATAGACATGTTTCATCAACTTGATCCCGGAAAAGTATATTTAGTAGGGGCGGGTCCAGGTGATCCGGGGCTCATCACCGTGCGTGGGCTCACTCTGCTCCGACAAGCGGAAGTGTTGATTTATGATCGCCTCGTGCATCCTGACTTGGTGGCGGAAGCGCCGGACGATGCCGTGCGGATTTATGTGGGCAAGGAATCCGGACGACACTGCATGTCACAAGAGCGCATCAATCGGTTGCTGGTGACCTCGGCGCGACAAGGGGCGGTGGTTGTGCGTTTGAAGGGCGGTGATCCGTTTGTCTTTGGGCGTGGGGGCGAAGAAGCCCAGACCTTGGTCGAAGCCGGTATTCCCTTTGAGGTTGTTCCTGGTGTCAGTTCGGCGGTTGCCGTTCCCGCGTATGCGGGCATTCCGCTGACGCACCGGAAAATTGCCTCTTCGTTCGCGGTTATCACTGGACATGAAGAGGCGGACAAAGAGGAATCCTCACTACCCTGGGGCGAGCTGGCGACCGTGGTTGATACGCTTGTTGTTTTGATGGGTGTCAAAAGTTTGCCTCGGATTGTGTCACACTTGACTTCTGCTGGCCGGTCACCAGAGACGCCAGTCGCGTTGATTCGTCAAGGCACGACGGCGGAGCAATACACTCTTATCGGCACACTCGCGGACATCGTGATGAAAGCGGAAGCCGTGAAACTCGCCCCGCCGGTTGTCATCGTCATTGGCGAAGTGGTGCGGCTTCGAGAACAGCTTCAGTGGTTTTCCGAGAATGTGAGTGAAGAGAAGTCAAAAGGCAAAAGTCAAAGGGCAAAAGTCAAAAGTCAGAAGGGACCGAAGACCGAGGACCGAGGACCGAATCTAGAACTCGGAACCCGAAACCCGAAACCCGAAACCTGGGCTTTGAGATGAAACTGTCGAAAAAATCCGAATATGCGTTACGCGCGCTCTCTCGGCTGGCGGCCCCCGGTGCGCCGGCCCAGATGTCGATCCAAGAGATCGCCGATCAAGAAAAAATTCCGAAAAAATTTCTGGAACAAGTGCTGTTGGCGCTCAAGAACGCTGGCATTTTGCACAGTAGTCGCGGGAAGGCCGGCGGGTATGCGCTCCAACGACCCGCGCGTGAGGTGACGCTGGGCGCGATCCTCCGCGCTGTCGATGGTCCGGTGATGCCGCTGCCGTGTATGAATGAATCGAGCCCGGTGACGTGTCCGGAATGTCCGACACCGGAGAACTGCTGGTTACGCGCGGTGATGAGCGAGGTCCAGCACGAAGTCGCGACCGTGATGGACCGCGTGAATCTGAGTGTGATAGGCAGACGGGCGGCGCAAAACCGCCGGAGTCTGCCGACGCCGATGTATCACATCTAGGATGTATCACATCTAGGGGGTATCCAAGAATTCCTTGATCATCGCGCGGGTTTCTTCTGGCCGTTCTTCCAGTTCATAGTGGCCCGTATTGAGGACCACTGGAAATTCATCGTTTGGAATCACTGTGTCGAGGCTCTTCCCCACATCAAGAGGGACATAGGGATCGTTCGCTCCCCACAGGATCAAGGTTGGCACTTGGAACTTCGCGAGATTGGGAGTGACCTCTTTTTCGACGACAGGATCAAGGTTCAACTCTTTTATTTGCTTCAAGAGAGCCACCCGCGCTCCTGGGTCGTCACGATACGGTTGCAGGTACATGTCGAGCACCGATTCCGGAAACGATTCGGGTTTGAAGAACCCCCTACGTAGCGTGCGTTGGATGAACCAGTCATTCGTGAGCATGCCGCCGATGAGTGGGGTCTTGAGTAGCCAGAGTCCGGTCGCCGAATAGCCAGGCGACAACGGCGCGTTCATGACGATCAGCTTCTTCACCTTCCCAGGGTTCCGCATGGCGTAGACCATGGCGATGGCGCCTCCGACTCCGTGTCCGATGAGAATCGCGTTGTCGAGATGAAAATCCTCGATCAATTGCCCTAACTGCGCGACATGGGTATCGATGCTGTAGGTTTGATTTTGCGGTTTCTCCGAGAGTCCAGACCCCATCAAGTCGAGGCTGTAGAGCGTATAGCTATAGGTGAATGTCGGAATAATGTTGCGCCAGATAGCCGAATGCGTGAGAAATCCATGGAGTAAGACCACGGGCCTGCCGAGCCCTTCTTGTTCGTAGTGCAACGACACACCCTTCAACTGGACATATTTTTCGTCGGGATATTTTTTCTGCAACTCATCACCGCTCAGGCTGGTGCCCGATGGTGCACCGCACCCTGGCGTACTGAACAGTAGAAGGAACAGCACCAGTTTGGTGTGTCCTCTCCATGATCGCTTCATGCCTGCTATCTCCTTTTTACCGCGGTGCGGCGGCGCTGTTTGGTTAGACGTTTGACAGAAAGGGACGTGACTCGCACAATGGCCAGAACTCATCGTCCCGGCTAATGTATGGCCGGACACTCTAGCGGCAACAGTTTTGATCGACAAGAGGCGGCGCTCACTCATGTAGAGAGAAGAAAGGAGACCTGTATGTCTGAACTCGGTATCTTTGAGACGATCTTTTCCACCCGGAGTCTCCGGCGGTTGAAACCCGATCCGGTGCCCGATGCCATGATCCACAAAATCCTTGATGCGGCCATTCGCGCTCCCAGTGGTGGGAATAACCAGAACTGGCGGTTCGTGGTGGTCAAAAACCCGGAAGTGAAGAAACAAATCCAAGATGTCTACCTCAAAGGGTGGCGTGACGTGCAGGGCATGTACAAAAGCCGTAAAGCTCCAGAGCATCTGGGTGAAGAGCGGTTAGGGCGCATCTTGGATGCGGCCACGTATCTTGCTGAACACATGAATGAAGTGCCGGTGCTGCTGGTGGCGTGTCTCAAGGCCCCGCCGATGCCCGCGGATATCGCGGCCAGACTCGGACGGTTGTCGGGCTCCAGTATTTATCCCGCCGTGCAGAATGTGCTCTTGACCTGCCGGGCGCTGGGACTAGGCGCGACACTGACCACCGTAGCCTCGTTGTATGACGAAGAGTTGCAAGCGGTCTTGGGGCTGCCCAAGGATGTCTCGACATACGCGCTGATTCCGATTGGTTATCCACGCGGGAAATTTGGACCCGTGCAGCGCATGTCAGTCGAAGAAGTGACGTGCGTGGACCGCTGGGGACAGGCGTTTACTGGCAAGTAGGAAGACTGGAAACCGAGAATCGGCGAATCGGAGACGGGGAGAATCGGAGACAGGGAGAGCCAGAGAACGAAAAGGATACCATCTCTTCTACTCTTCGTTTCTCCATTTCCCCGTTTCCCCGTTTCCCCGTTTCCCTGTTTCTCAAAGTAAGGAGGATCAGACAATGAGAACAAGCAATCCAGCCCTCACCCCCGAAACATTCACGAGAATCGGCTCCGGCAGCATCAGTACGCCGATGACGATCCAGGGGACGGTGACGAAAACTGGGATGCTGCTGGTGATCGTGCTGGCCTGCGCGAGCATCCCGTGGAACATGCTTGCGAGCACGCAGAACCCGGCCGCGATCTATCCGTGGATGATTGGCGGCATGATTGGGGGATTTGTGGTTGCGTTGGTAACCATGTTCAAGCAGACCTGGTCGCCGGTGACCGCGCCGATGTATGCCGCGCTCGAAGGGCTGTTTCTTGGTGGCATCTCCGCGATTTTGGAAACGAGATATCCAGGGATCGCCTTGCAAGCGTTTGGCCTGACGGTGGGAACCATGGGTGGTTTGTTGCTGGCATACCAGTCCGGTCTCATCCGGGCGACGGAAAACTTCAAGCTCGGTGTGGTGGCCGCTACCGGGGGCATCATGCTGGTGTATCTCGCGACATGGGTCCTGAGTTTTTTCGGAGCCTCCGTCTCTTGGATTCATGGGAACGGACTGATGGGCATCGGGATCAGTCTGTTCGTGGTCGTCGTCGCGGCGCTGAATCTGGTGCTGGACTTTGACTTCATCGAGAGCGGCGCGGCCAACGGCGCGCCCAAGTATATGGAATGGTACGCCGCCTTCGGGCTCATGGTGACCCTCATCTGGCTGTATGTTGAGCTGCTACGCCTGCTGACCAAGTTGCGGAGTCGCGATTGATTAGTAATCACACTCGATCCCCCTCACCCTGACCCTCTTTCAGCCGAGAGAGGGAACCTGGAAGCCACCCGCGTTGCTCTTCCTGCAAGTAGTCACGATTGAGGAGAAATCCGCCGTGGGAAATAGGGGACGTTGCATGGTATTTCAGGTTTTGATGGAAGATTTGCCTTATAGCGGTTTTCATTGGCGCGAGGAGACATCCCTTTCCGTAGGCCGGGATAAGGCCGCAGGCCGTTCCCGGCGCGAGCGTGCATGCCGGAAACGCTCCGCTTATTCCGGCCTACTTTCTTTCTCTCTTCGTTCAAGTGCAAACCGCTGTAATAACCATGCAATATCCCCTATTTCAGTCGCCCGTGTGATTGCTCCTTCTCCCTTCCGTTACTACGAGGAATTCAAGCACTCTGAACGTGAGGCTCGGACATCTGGCGTGGGTATTTGGAGTAGCAAGCCATAAGTGGATGGTTACCGAGTTTCCACTTGTCGTGACCAGACCGTTTGTAGATGTGGCAACTTTGTGGTTTGTAGACGGATAGAGAAAGAGGAACGGTGTATGAGTCTCATTGTCATCTCACGAGAAATGGGGAGTGGCGGCACGCAGATTGGCAAAGCCGTCGCGGACCACTTGGGATACCGCTTCATCGACCGCGAGGTCATCCTCGAGGCGGCGGACCGCCACGAAGGGCAGGATGAGAAGCTCGCGCACCTGGAAGAGACCAAACCCACGATCTGGGAACGGTTTACCCATGATCGCGAACGCTACGTGGTGTTCTTGCGGGCCGCGCTCTATGGCTTCGCGATTCACGACAACACGGTGATCGCGGGCCGCGCGGCGCCGGTGTTAGTCCGCGACGTGCCGCATGCGCTGCGAGTGCGGATCACCGCGCCGTTGGCGGTCCGCGCCGCACGGGTCGCGGAAGAAGAGGGCATCTCCCAGGCTCAGGCGGAAGCCAAAGTGAAACGCTATGATACGGAATCGGCGGCGCGGCTCACCTGGCTGTTTGGCATGGATTGCTCGTTACCGATCCATTACGATCTCGTGCTCAACACCGAGCGAGGAACGCTGGAGAGTTTATCGCAAATACTGATTCAGACCGTGCAGTTGCCCAATTTTCAACCAACCCTAGAATCAGTCCGCGTCTTGGAGGACCTCCACAAGGAGGCGCAGGTGCAAGCCAGGTCGCTGCAATTGAAACTCCAGCGGCGCTGAGGGCAGGCGGTGCGTACCCACAGGGCGAAGATGAAGATCAACCGCTGTCAGCGTTTAGCAGGCCTGTAAATTGCCCGGCTCCTTTCCTGCTTGGAGGTGAGGATGAAGATCAACCGCCGAAAGCTGAGAGCTGAAGGCTGAACGCCTACTCAACCGCCCAACTATCACCGCCGCTGAGGAGTACATGTCTCCATGTCAATTCACATCGCTTTGCACCATACGACGCATTATCACTATGACCGACTGATTACCCTGGGCCCCCAGGTTGTTCGCCTGCGACCAGCCCCACATTGCCGGACGCGGATCCTGAGCTACTCGCTACGGGTCTTGCCCACCACCCATTTCATTAACTGGCAACAAGACCCGCAAGCCAATTATCTCGCCCGGCTCATGTTTCTCGAACCGACGCGCGAGTTGCGGGTTGAAGTCGACCTCGTCGCGGAGATGGCGGTCATCAACCCCTTCGACTTCTTCTTGGAACCGTACGCTGAGCACTATCCTTTTGCGTATGAACCGGAGTTGTTGGTCGAACTCGCGCCCTACTGTACGCGGGAACCGGCGACGCCGCTGTTCGCGAGCTATCTCGCAGGGATTCCCCGCGACAAGGCAGAGATGGTGCCCTTTCTCGCCAACCTCAATCGTCGCCTTGCTGGCGACATTCAATACGTGATTCGCCTGGAGCCCGGCGTGCAAACGCCGGAGGAAACCCTGGTGAAACGGTCAGGCTCCTGTCGTGACTCGGGGTGGCTGCTGGTCCAACTGCTGCGACATCTGGGGTTTGCCGCCCGGTTCGTGTCCGGGTATCTCATTCAACTCACAGCCGATGTGAAATCACTCGATGGTCCCTCCGGGCCAGACAAGGATTTCACTGATCTCCACGCCTGGGCCGAGGTGTACCTCCCCGGAGCGGGCTGGGTGGGGTTGGACCCGACCTCGGGGCTGTTCGCCGGCGAAGGGCATCTCCCACTGGCGTGCTCGCCAATGCCCTCGTCCGCGGCACCGATTACCGGCACCCTTGATGCGTGCGAGGTGACCTTTTCCCACCAGATGTCGGTCTCCCGGATATGGGAAGCCCCACGGGTGACCAAGCCCTACACCGAGGAAGAATGGCGGACGATCGTGCGGCTGGGGACGGATGTCGATGCGGATTTACAGGCTCAGGATGTCCGACTGACTATGGGTGGTGAGCCCACGTTTGTCGCCATTGATGATCCCGACGGAGAGGAGTGGAACACCACTGCGGTGGGACCAACCAAGAGAAAGTTGGCGGCTACCCTCTATCATCGCTTGCGCAACCAGTATGGGGCTCGTGGGCTGGTCCACTTTGGCCAAGGCAAATGGTATCCGGGGGAGCAGCTCCCCCGCTGGTCGCTCAATTGCTTTTGGCGCAAAGACGGAGAACCGCTCTGGCTCAATGACGCGCTGATCGCCGACGAATCCCAACCGGGCCAGGCGACCGCCGCCACGGCGGAAGCGTTCCTCCGTGAGGTGACGACCCGGCTGGGTCTCGATACCCAGTATATCTTTCCAGCATACGAGGATGCGCTCTATTTTCTGTGGCGCGAACGCAACTTGCCCAGCAATGTCGATCTGTTTGATTCACGTCTTGAGGATCCGCTGGAACGGGAACGCCTGCGCCGCGTCTTTTCGCAAGGGCTGAAGCAGGCGGTCGGCTATGCGGTGCCGCTCTCACGTGATCCCGCGACGGATCGGTGGATTTCCAGCTCTTGGTTTTTGCGCGATCAGCGCTGCCATCTGATTCCGGGGGATTCGCCGCTGGGCTATCGTCTCCCGCTGGACTCGCTCCCCTGGGTGAAAAAGACAGATTACCCATACCTACATCCAGCCGATCCCACCGCGCCGCGCGCGCCCCTGTCACCGTATCGTGAACTGCGTGCGCAGATGACCCCGCAATGGCCCGAAACGCACCCGAGCAGCCGCAGGCCAACAGGACTGACGAGCGTCGCGGAGTATAGTGCTCCCGTCCCCACGCCCCCACGAGTGGCCACGCCCCCACGAGTGGCCGCGCCACGAGTCGGTGAGAGCGCGGACTGGATCGCCCGCACCGCGTTATGTGCCGAGGTCCGTAACGGCATCCTCTATATCTTCATGCCTCCAGTCAGGTCGCTGGAAGAGTACCTGGAGATCGTGACCGCAGTGGAAGCCACGGCGGAACACCAGCAGCAGCCCGTGCTGCTGGAAGGCTATGAGCCGCCGCGCGACCCGCGGCTCGTGCAGTTCCAACTGACGCCAGACCCCGGCGTGATCGAGGTGAACATTCATCCCGCCGCTGGCTGGGAGGAACTGGTCGAGCGCACGACATTTCTGTACGACCAGGCCCGGCAGTCGCGCCTCACCAGCGAAAAATTCATGCTCGATGGACGTCACACCGGGACCGGGGGCGGCAACCACTTTGCCCTGGGCGCGGCGACCCCAACCGACTCGCCCTGGCTCCGCCGACCGGACCTGTTACGCAGTCTGCTGAGTTATTGGCACAATCACCCGTCCCTCTCGTACTTGTTTTCGGGCCTCTTCATCGGTCCCACGTCCCAAGCCCCGCGGATTGACGAGGCCCGCAACGATGCGGTCGCGGAGATCGAGATCGCCTTTCGCGAGATGGAACGGCAGACCCGCGCGCATGGTGACCGCTGCCCCCCGTGGCTGGTGGATCGCCTCCTGCGCAACTTGTTGATCGACGTGAGCGGGAACACGCATCGCGCGGAATTTTGTATCGACAAACTCTATTCCCCGGACAGTGCCACCGGGCGGCTGGGCCTGCTGGAAATGCGCGCGTTCGAAATGCCCCCGCACGCGCGCATGAGCTTGACCCAGCAACTGTTGTTACGGGCCCTGGTCGCGCGCTTTTGGCGCACGCCCTACTCACCGCCACGCTTGGTGCGCTGGGGGACCGAACTCCATGATCGGTTCCTGCTGCCGCACTTCGTGTGGCTGGACTTTGTCGATGTCCTCAGCGAATTGCACGAGGCTGGATACCCGTTTGAGGCGCGCTGGTTCGCGCCGCACTTTGAGTTTCGTTTTCCTCAATATGGCGACTTCGCCACCCGCGGGATCACGCTCGAACTGCGCAGCGCGCTTGAGCCCTGGCATGTGATGGGCGAAGAAGGGGCACCGGGTGGGACGGTCCGTTACGTGGATGCTTCGCTTGAACGGCTCCAAGTCAAAGTGACCGGGCTGCCACCGGATCGCCACGTGATCACCTGCAACGGGGTCCCGCTGCCCTTGCAACCGACCGGGACGGTGGGGGAGTTCGTGGTTGGGGTCCGCTATCGAGCGTGGCAACCAGAGACCGCGCTGCATCCGACGATTGAGGTGCACACGCCGCTTATCATTGATGTGGTTGATCGCTGGATGGAACGCAGCCTGGGCGGGTGTCAGTATCATGTGACGCATCCGGGCGGACGCCATTATGAGACGTTCCCGATCAACGCCTTTGAGGCGGAGAGTCGCCGCCAGGCGCGGTTCTTTCGTATCGGGCACACGCAGGGACGCCTGGAAGTCGCTCCACCGCGGGTTGACCCGGAGTTCCCCTTTACACTTGACCTGCGCAAGGGCTGAAGTCCAAGGTCCAAAGTCCAAGGTCTCAAGTCCCTAGTCTCAAGCCTCTAGTCTCAAGGTACGACCCATCAATGGCATCGTCAAAATTCACGAGCTACGCCCTCAAGCCTGACCGGTATAAGGAATACCCACAATGAACGAGTCCCCCAGTAAGAAAAAATCGGAGAATCGTCTTTTAGGCCGAGTTGTTCTCTTGACCGCACTTCCCGTTGAATACCAGGCGGTAAAAGCCTACCTGACTGACCTCCGAGAAGAAACGCATCCCCACGGAACTGTCTACGAAAGAGGCATCTTCATATCAGGCGATAGTTTTTGGGAAGTAGTGCTTGTCGAGATGGGTGCGGGGAATAATTCGGCGGTGTTGGAGGCCGAACGGGCGATTCAGCATTTCCAGCCGAACGTTCTTTTTTTTGTTGGAGTGGGCGGCGGACTTAAAGACGTTGCACTAGGGGATGTGGTCGTAGCGACGAAAGTGTATGGGTACGAGTCTGGCAAAGCAAAAGCAACCTTTCTGCCTCGACCCATCGTGGGCAATTCCGCTTTTCGCTTAGTCCAGCGGGCACGGGCGGAAGCTCGGAAAACCGATTGGTTGAAACGGCTCAACGTCGTCCCTTCTCCGCCGCCGCAAGTATTTGTGGGAGCTATCGCAGCCGGGGAGAAAGTCGTTGCCGATACGCATTCCGAAGTCTATCGGTTTTTGCAAACCAACTATGGCGATGCCCTCGCGGTCGAAATGGAAGGATTTGGCGTACTGCAAGGTGCGCACGCTAACCAAGTCGAGGCATTGATTATTCGTGGTATTTCGGACCTCGTTGATGCCAAGGGCAAAGCGGATGCCGCAGGGTACCAGAGTATCGCCTCTGGGCATGCGAGTGCCTTCGCTTTTGAGATGCTCGCAAAGCTCAGCAATGGTTTGATTGAGGTGACCGAGCGCCCTCATTAGCCCCGACGCCGCGAGAGGAGCCGAAGACGTCGGGGCGGACATCAGGCTCACCAGACCCACCGCAAGTCCAGTGGCTACGATGGGTTGCGGTGGGTGTAGTGCTCTTCGCACTGGGGGTCGGCCTTTGGCAGGGATGGACTTACTACAAGCATCGGCAAGCGCAAAGTCTGAACAATCACGGCGTTACCTTGGCGATGGCCGGTGAGGGTCGCTATGCTGCCCAGGCATTCCAGGATGCCCTCTGGTGGCTCCCCTCATTAAGTCAAGCGCACGCTAACCTTGGCCAGCTTGCCATCGGTCAGGGGCAGTTAAGTAACGCCCTGGATCATTACAAGAATGCCATCATGCACGCCGAGAACGTCAGGCTGTATCACTTGGCGCTGGGCAAGCTGCATGCCCAGCGCCACTCGCGCGACAATAACGATTTCGAATCTGCCCTGCGCCACTTCAAGAAGGCCACTGAGTTGGAACATGCTCCCCCTCTCAACGGTGGTGCAGGTCTGATCGAGAATGATCCGGTATTAGTGTGTGGCAAAGCCTACAATGCCTTGGGCATTCTGTATAAAGATGCTCGACAACTGAAACCCGCGGGTAAAGCGTTTACAGATGGACTGCGGTGTAATCCCCGTATACCGCAGCTCCATCAACATTTGGGAGAAATCGCCCTTGAAGAGCAACAGCTCGCGGAAGCGGGTCAGCATCTTGAGCACGCACTCACGTTATTCCGGGCACAAACGCCGGAAGATTGGCAAGCCGAAGTGCGTGTGCAATATGATCTGGCTCGGGTAGCCCGTGCCCTCAAGCAGTATCCGCAAGTATGCGAAAGGCTTCGAGACCTCCAAGCACGTAGTGAAGGCTGGTGGCTCCACGTTCCTGAGAAGGACCTGCGTAATCTGGAGAAAGAGGCACAGTGTGCTTAACCCGCGACCAGGGAGGGAGAGAAGTGACAGCTATGACCAATTGCCGGAGAGGTGAAACAGATTGGAGGACGCTCGGACTCCTCGGAAGTCTTATGAGCGTGTGGTGGGGTGGCTCCTTAGCAAACGCTCTGGCACAGCAGGTCGACGCGGTGCTCACCCAGTCAAAAGGTCGGATTATGGTGAGAGAAGGGACAATCTCCTGGCGCGTCCATCCTCTCCAGGTGCTCCAATCTGGGACGGTGCTGGAGGGAGAACCCGAAGAGATGGGCGGCACCGTCCAAGCTGGACTGATATGTTCAACGGGACATTGGATTTGGCTCGAGAACGCCGAGCAGTGGGTAGTTACAGAGGGCGCTTGTCGGCGGGGCACGGACGTTGGCATCAGCCTCTATCGCGATGTCCGTCCGCAGCCCGGCTATGTCCTGGCTATCGCTGGCGCCCAGGTGTTACCGGGTGAAGATCGGACATCAACGAACACGGACGGTGTCCCGGTCATCATCAGTCCGCGGCACACGACCCTCTTAGAGCCCCGACCCCGTCCATCCGGTGGACCCAGGTGCCCCAAGCGGTGGAATATGAGATTACTGTGACAGGATACCCACCCTTTCGTCTAGACGCCTCCCAGGTCACTTGCGGCCCTGAGGTCCAGGGAGACCGCACGCCAAGAGTTTGCTCAACACCCTTTCCTCCGGAACAAGCGTTGATACCGGGGCAGCCCGCGTTTCTCCGCGTTGGGGCTCGTCTCAGTCTCATGGCCGAACCCTCGACATCCGATAGATCTCACCTGACGCTCCTCACGCCAGAACAGCGCGCCGCTGTCGAGACACAACGTGCCCACCTGCTGACCGTTCCCGTGGAAGAAACTACGCGTGACCTCCTCCTAGCCCGGCTGTATGTCACGCATAAGCTCTGGGAGGACGCGCTCGCCACCTGCGAGGCAGTGCTGCAACGGCAGGCGTCGGCAGAGGTCTCGGTGATGGTGGGTGACCTCTATCTGATAACCCAGCTCTATCCCCGCGCCCAGCAAAGCTACGCCTCCGCTCTGGAGCTGTCCCCGAGTCCCGCGACTCGCGCGGCGGCCATGTTTGGGGTAGGACGGGTGTCCTATGCCACGCACCGCTTTAAGGAGGCGGCTGATTCATTTGCCCAAGCCGCCGCTCTCTACACCGACATGGGGGCGGAAGCCGAGGCCGCAGAGGCCCGCCGCGCTACGGAAGACGCTCGTCAGCGGCAACAACAGTAATCATGCACCGCTACGGTGCACACTAGTGAGAAGGAGAGAACATAATGTCCCAATATATTTGGGGGATAGGATGTTGCCTGACGGTGTGGGGTTGCCTGGGCAACACCGTTGCCGCCCAGGAACCGATGCGCATCGTGCAGGCGCAACAAACGCTCCAAGCCCAAGGGTATGACCCCGAAGATGACGTTGACTCCGAAGATAACGTTGACTCCGAAGATAACGTTGACCCCGAAGATGGCGTTAAGCGTAGCGGGAAGAAGAAGATGCAAGACGCCCTGCGTCAATTCCAACGTGAGCATGGATTACCCGCCACAGGAAAGTTTGATTCGGCAACAAATAAACTCCTCAAACAGCGTGCGGAGGACTCGTCGTCCACGACCCTTTCAGCGACAGATCTCGAACAACCGGTAGAAAAATTACTTGCGGAGGGGAAACGCTTGCTCGAAGACAGTGTCCCGCTTGTCGCCGCTCCGACGTTTGAGCGCGCCTTCGTCCTGGCACGTCGCGCCGGCAACCGGTCCGCTGAAGTCGAGGCCCGGCACGGACTCGGTCGTGCCAGTTCAATGATGAATCCGGCGGAAGGCGTGGCGCACTACCGCCTAGCACTTGACCTAGCGCGCGATCTCAAGAATCGCCAAGCCGAAGCCGCCATTTTGACGAGCCTTGGCGAAACCTACCAGAACCTCGGCCTTACGACCAAATCCCGGCAGTTGTTGACCGAGGCGCTCGCCCTCTGGCAGACGCTTGATGACCGCCATGCTGCCGCTAAGACCCATACTTTTCTCGGATTGTCGGCCCGCTTGCTGGGGCTCTATGAAGAGGCCCTCACACACTTTGAAGCGGCCCAGTCTTTCTGGGGGCCAGACAGCCCAGCACTGACCCGAGCGCAAGGACTCATCCAGATAGCGAAGTTGTATGTCCGCCTGGGCGCTGACCTCAAGGCAGAGGACGCTTTACGTCAGGCGGAGACCGTGCTGCGGCCACTGCTGAAACCGCAGGAAAGCAAAGCGCTGGCTATTGCTATGCGTCACCGCCTCTTTGCTGGACCTCACCGGGTCCCGGAGGCGGTTCTGAACATGATGCGACAGGAAAACGATGACAGCTCGTTTGAGGAAGAGAATATCCCTCTTCCTCCGCTTTCCTCCACGGACAAGCAGTTTCAGCGGTATCAACGCGAAGCCCTCGCGGAATTCCAAGCAGAAACCCCACGCTGGGAGCGCCAAGCCTCTGTCCCCAACGAGCGGCGCGTGCCGGTGCCAGAGCATCACCCCGAGCCGGGACCGTTGCTAGCCGAAATGCTGGCCCAGTGTCAGCAGAAGCCCCAGGAAGAGAAAACTCGCTGTCGCTATCGCGTGCAAGTCGAGGAATCCTTGCAGCAACAGCGTAAGATGGCGCTGGAGTACCATCAGAAGTTCATAAGAGGCTATCGCACAGGTAAGATGATGATAGAAGGCGGCCTGACATCCCAGGCTATGGCGCAACAAGTCCAGCCAATGATCGCCCCTCTCCTACAGTGGCAAGCTGACGTTGCTCCCTCTGCCACACGCCTCATAGTCTGTCCACCTCGCCTGGAAATCACGCGCCTGAATATGTTAGGAGACCTTTTCGCGCGTCGTGACCGCCTCGATAAAGCCCGGGAGAATTACCTCAAGGCGTGGGAACAGGTTGAGGCCACGTCGTCGGTCGATTTACCGAGTACTGAGGTTACCCATGGCGGTCTGCCGAGTCGCGAAGCATCGACACGGAAATCTCCGCGGCAGAGCCTAACCGAAGAAGACCAACAGGCAAAACAGGCTGGCCTTCCCGCGAAATCACAGCTTGCATTCTGCCTCCCTGGAGAAAATCTCCTTGATGACAGTCAACAGCTACGGAGCGCACATGACCTTCTGACTCGGGGGCAGCTTTCCGAAGCCCTCCGGACGTATCAGATGGTTGAGAAATATCTGCCGCTCGAACTGCAGGCTACGGCCTTGCAGGGCATTGCCACCGTCTACGAAAAACAAGGGCAGCTCCCAGAAGCTATCAAGTGGTATTATGCAGCCATCGACGCCGTTGAGAATGTCCAGGGCGCCATACGCCTCGATAGCTTGGTGGCCGGCTTTGCCAGTGCTCAGACTCCACTCTACGAACACGTTATTGAATTGCTCGCCACCGGCCAGGATACCGCTGGCAGTTTTGCGTATGCCGAACGAGCACGGGCGCGCGCCTTCTTAAATCAGCTCGGCCAGCGCGCGCTCCCCGTCCACGGGGCGCCACCGGAAGTCCGCGCGCCTATGGAGGAACTACGCAGCGCCCTGACGGTCTTGCAGAACCGTCTCGCCGCCTGTCCAAGTGAGCCCACACGCGGAGAGGAACCTGAGAACACCGCATGTCAAACCATACGTCAGCAGTGGGAGCAGAAACGCCAGGAGTACGACAAAGCATTAGCACGTCTCCAACAGACGCACCCGGAGTACGCCGCGCTTTTCAGCGTTCATACCGTCAGTCTGGCGGAGATACAACGCGATCTTCTGGATGAACACACCACTCTCATTTCGTACTTTGTCACCACCAAACAGACCCTCGCGTGGGTAATCGACCGGGACAAGGCTCAGTTGTTCACCTTGCCAGTGCCCAAGGGACAATTGGCCACCGATGTACGGACCCTCAACGACTTGCTCACCCACCCCCAGGGAGCGAGCCCACCAGCACTGGAGCTGCTCCATACACAGCTTATCGCGCCTCTCCAATCCGCTATTCGCCACACTAATCTGATCATCGTACCGCATGGACCGTTACATTATTTGCCGTTTAGTGCCTTGCGGAACAAAACCAGCCAACGCTATCTCCTGCAGGACTATGCGTTGACCCTAGCTCCCAGCGCGAGCGTCCTGCGTTTTGTGCGGCCCAAACGCCAGGCGACTACTCCCCAGATACTGGTGTTTGGTAACCCGGACGGCTCCTTACCGGAGGCCGCAACCGAGGCCAAGGCCATTGCCGCGCTGTACCAGACCCAAGCGCTGGTGGGAGCTGAGGCCACCAAAACGCGGCTGTATGAGAAGGCTGGCGGCAGCACAGTCCTCCATCTCGCCGCGCATGGCGTCTACAATCAAACCCATGCACTGCTCAGTTACATCAAGCTCAGTCCCGCTGATCAGCCCGCTGGTCAACTGAAAGCCTTGGACATCTACGGTCTTGATCTGAGCGCTACCCATCTGGTTGTTCTCTCAGCTTGTAATACGGCCCTGGGGGCACAGAGTAATGGCGATGAGATTATCGGCTTGACCCGAGCCTTCCTCTCCGCTGGAACACCTAGTGTCATTTCGACACTGTGGACCGTGAACGATGCGGCAACCGCAGCCCTGATGACGCATTTCCACCGCCAGTTGCAGCAACATCAGACAACAGCCAGCGCCCTCCGGGCCGCCCAGTTAGCGGTCCTCGAAGATCAACAGCGGTCCTGGCAAGCCCCCTACTTCTGGGCAGGCGTTACCTTGACCGGGGAATACCGTGGAACATGGTAGGGCAGAAGAGTAATGGCATTAAGTTAGGAGATTTCGAAGCTCCCTCTCCCGGCTGGGAGAAGGAACCTGAAAGCGACCTTACGGCCATGACCGATTTTGATCATCAAAATTGATAAGAGAGAAGAGAAAAAAGGTCGTTTCACACTCCACATTTTTCTGTCTTTTCCCCGGACATACCACCCATGACATCGTCAAAATTCACGAGCTACGCCCTCAAGCCTGACCGCTATGATGAAGTGTTTGCGAGCGCGGGGCAGCCGCGCTCGCATTGGGAACAATTCGCGCAAACAGTGTCGCGGATGGGCCAGGCCGAGTTGATGCGGCATGCCCGATCCGTTCGGCGAGCGGTCGAGCAGGACGGCGTCACCTATAACATTTACGCGGATACCAAGGGGGCGGACCGCCCGTGGGAAGTGGACGTGCTGCCCTTGATTATCGGCCCCGAGGAATGGCATGTCCTCGCCCGCGCCGTGGCCCAACGCGCGCGCTTATTGAACATGGTCTTGGCTGACCTGTACGGACCGGGGCGGTTGCTGGCCGAGGGGTTACTGCCCCCGGCGATTATCTATGGGCATCGCAACTATCTGTGGCCCTGCCGGGGTGTCCCGCCGGTGGGGGGGACCTATCTCCACCTCTATAGTTGTGACCTCGCGCGCTCCGCGGATGGACGCTGGTGGATACTGGCGGATCGGACGCAAGGCCCGTCGGGGAGCGGCTACGCGTTGCAGAACCGGCTCATCGTGGGGCCGATGCACGGCACGTTGTTTCGGACACTCGGCGTGCAACGCCTCGCGCATTTCTTCCGCACGCTGCAAGAGCGCTTGGCCGCGCTCGCGCCGACCAATGGCGAGCCGCCGGTGATCGCGTTGCTCACCCCCGGCCCGTACAACGAAACCTACTTTGAGCACGTCTTCCTGGCGCGCTACCTCGGCTTTGTCCTGGTGGAAGGCTCCGACCTGACCGTGCGCGAGAATCGCGTCTACTTGAAAACCCTGGAAGGGCTCAAGCGCGTGCATGTGCTGCTCCGCCGGCTGGATGACGAGTACTGCGACCCCGCGACGTTACGCGCCGATTCCGCGTTGGGGGTGCCGGGCTTGCTTGCCGCGGCTCAGGCCGGCCATGTGGTCATTGCCAATGCGCTCGGCTCAGGTGTGCTAGAGAATCCCGCGTTACTGGGGTTTCTGCCGGGGATTTGCCAAGCCCTCTTGGGGGAGTCGCTCGTCTTACCTTCGGTGGCGACGTGGTGGTGTGGGGAAGCGCCCGCGCTCGACCATGTGGTGGCCCATCTGCCTGATCTCGTCATCAAGTCCGCCTTTCCCTCCATGAAGCTGGAGGCCACTTTCGGTCACCGGCTCGACGCGGCGGCCCAGGAACAGATGGTCAAGCGACTGCGTGACAACCCGCATGCCTACGTCGCGCAGGAATGGGTCCGGCTTTCCCATGCGCCAACCTGGCTCGGTAAGCGGCAGCGATTTGAACCGCGCGCGATCGGCTTACGACTGTACGCGGTGGCGAGCGCCAATGGCTACGAGGTGATGCCCGGCGGGTTGACGCGGGTCTCCCCCGACGCGGACACGGAAGTCATTAGTATGCAGCGTGGGGGGTCAAGCAAGGATACCTGGGTGCTCGACGGTGCGGTCACCAATTGGGAATCCTTGTTGCACCCGCAGGTGACGGCCCGCGATATCGTGCGGGGGGGACAATACTCTCCGTCACGCGCGGTGGAGAATTCGTTCTGGATGGGGCGCTACGCCGAGCGGGTGGAGGACTTTGGCCGCTTGCTGCGCGCGACCGCGCGTCGCCTGGTGGAAAACGACCCCGCCGACTCGCTTGGCGTGGACATGCTGCTGGCCTTATGCGATACGGAAAAGCTCCGCGACGCCACCACCGTTCACGGCGGACGGAAAAAGAAAGCCCCCGCGGCCACCACCGCGCCCAATGGGGACGCTTGGGTCATGGCCGCGGTGGGAGACCCACGGGTTGAGAATGGGCTGCCCGCCAACACCGCCCGGCTACTGTACTGTACGACGCAGATTCGTGAGCGCATCTCGCTGGATAACTGGTATACGGTGCAGCGGCTCGCGCATGAGCATGAACCGGCACCGATCAACATTGAGGAAGCCCTGGGGGTGTTGAACCGCATGCTCCCGGCTTGTACCGCGCTTGCCGGGTATGCGTTTGATGACATGACCCGCGATGATGCCTGGCAATTCCTCCTCCTGGGGCGGCAAATTGAACGGCTGGCGTTTCTCGCGTCGATGATCCGCCAACTGCTCGTGCGACCCGCGGCCAAGCGCGATACGGCGCTCGGCGGGCTCTTGGAAGTGGGCAACAGTAGCATTACCTATCGCGCCCGCTATCAACGCCAGCCCGAGCTGCTGCCGGTGATTGATCTGCTGGTCTTTGACGAATCGAACCCCCATGCCGTCGGGTTTCAGCTCGTGGGCTTGGGGCGCGCGCTCGCGACGCTTGCCCAGAGGTTAGGCTTTCGCCCGGTGCACGACCTGCGGCTTTTGATCCAGGCGTTACGAGATTTTGACCTCGCGCGACTGGACGAGCTGGGCCGCACGGGCGCGGCGGCACTGGAGAGTAATGAACTTGTGACCTTGCTCGCCGCCTGCCAACGCGCGGCGTATGGGTTGTCCGATGAAATCGCGCAGCGCTTCTTTATCCACGTGGGTGAACGGGCGCAATCGAGTGTGGCCGCATGAACACACCCGACGCCCGGCGCTACCGCGTCGAACACCGCACCCACTATCGGTATTCGGCTCCGGTTTCCTTGTCTCATCAACAGCTTCACCTGACGCCGCGCCCGGTCGCGTGCCAACAGGTCCACAGTCATGAAGTACGGGTGACGCCCGAGCCCACACTCCGGCACGAGGGGTGTGACCCCTTTGGCAATCCCGTGACCGTCCTGGCGCTGGAGACCGCGCACGACGCGCTCGAGGTTGTCGCGCGCTCGATCATTGAGGTGAGTTCGCGGCTTCCGCCCCGTGGGGAGGAGACCCCGCCTTGGGAAACCGTGCGTGAGGCGTTGGCCTATCGCGCGACTTGGCGTCCTGACGCGACCATCCTGGACGCTACGCAGTTCCTGTTTGAATCGCCCCATGTCCGCGTGAAACGCGATCTGCGGCAGTATGCGAGCGACTGTTTTCTTCCTGGGCGTCCGCTGGTCGTGGCCGCCAGCGCGTTAATGGAGAAGATTCATCGCGACTTCAAGTTCGACGCGGCGGCGACGACGGTGACGACGTCGGTGATGTCGTTTTTCGAACAGAAACGTGGGGTGTGCCAAGACTTCTCGCATTTCATGATTTCGTGTTTGCGGTCGCTGGGGCTGGCCGCGCGCTATGTGAGTGGGTATCTGCTGACGCATCCGCCACTGGGCCAACCGCGGAGGATAGGGGCGGATGCGTCGCATGCGTGGGTTTCGCTGTTCGTGCCTGGCTGTGGGTGGATCGACTTTGATCCCACCAACAATCTGCTGCCGTCGGTGGAGCACATCACGATTGGCTGGGGGCGCGACTTCCTTGATGTCACGCCGGTACGTGGGGTGATTCATGGCGGTGGGACCCAGACCTTGGATGTTAAGGTAACGGTTGGGCCGATGCGATGATAAGATAAGGTAGTGGCGCCAGGACGCTGCATCCAGAAATGTGAGGCCACCTGAGTAGTGCACCAAGTAGGCGTCTGTAATCTCGCCATTGGCGCGTGAGGCGTGTTTTCCATACTTTCTTTTATGCTGGCTTCAAACGAACAATCGGACGCTGTGGTTTGCGACGCGCAACCTCCTCGAACCCGGCCTTGTCGTACATCGACTTCGCACCGAACCACATGAAACTGTCGTTTGAACGGCTCGGTTTATCGATGGGATACGCCTCCACGATCTTGGCACCCTTCTTCTTCGCGTAATTCACCGCCGCCTTCAGGAGGGCTTCGGCAATTCCCTGACCCCGATATTCCGACGGGACCACGAAGCAAATGACCGACCATACAGGCTGTTCGTCCACGGCTTTCATGACAGACGACCGTTTCAGCCGCGTGTACTCTTCGCGAGGAGCTAGTGAAACCCAGCCGACAGGGGTGCTTCCCCGATAACCAATAAGACCGGGAACGCTCCCGCCTTGAACCAGATTTTTCAGCGCTGCCCGATTCGCCTCTGCCCGTGTCTGCCCAGGCGCAAGCGCCGGTCGCTTGCCGCTGAGTCGGTAGTCCATACACCAGCAGGTACGCGCAAACGAACATCCTTTGCCCGCGAATATCGCTTCGAGGTCAGACCAGCGCTCGGAGGTGAGCGGGGCGACGGTGAGCTTCACAGAGGTCTCCTAAAACGTCGAACGCTACTTGGTTTCCTCCACCCGTGCTCGAAGCTGGATGGAACCGAGAAGAAAGGCAGACAAATCTCCCTTCTCGCCTTGGGTCAATTGTTTCAATACTTTCTCGATCGGTGGCTTGGGCGTCGCCACGTACACGTCAAAAACATCCACGCTGCCGTCAGCAAGAATACCAGGTTGGCGACTCAACCATGATAAGCCCAGGGCCGCAACAAGAGCAGGAGGTAATGTCAAAAAACCAGTGAAGCCCGTGTCGATGATCGCCTCGATTTCCTGCTGCTGTCCACTCGGTCCAGCTACCACAAGCCGAAGGATCGCTTCTCGATTGGTGTTGACGACCCCCGTGATCATACCTCGCCCGCCGCCATGGGACGCAACCCAAACCGGTGTACCCCACGGTGGCCGATGCGGACACACCAAATCTGCGCATCTGGATAGTGGCTCAGCAGGCGCTCTGAAGCCGTCAGCGTATCCTCAGCTACTTCGAATGCACCTGTCTCTACATCAATGGCAACGATCTTCCCGTGATTACCCGCATCGACTTGCGGGCGCACTCGTTGTTCGTAGATGGCTGTACCGAGTCGGGCATGTTCTTCTTTACTCAAACGTGGTTGCCTTACGGTCATGGCATTCCTTCCTTAATAAAGCGAGGGTTGAACGTCTGCGGTCTCGGGCCGCCGCCCAGCCGGGTCCTTTCAGGTGCAGTCTAATTCGCCAGCGGGCGGCGGGCACGAGCACGCGTGGGTTAGACGCGGGGCTCCTACACCGTTGTCCGCCTGCACGTGGGCAGTTTGCGCTGTCCCTCATCCGCGGTCCTCGCTGCTACGCCACTCCCCGGCGACAGTGGCCGATACCCGCCCAAGCGGCTCACGCCTCCGCTCACCGGGAGCCGCTTGGGCGGGTCTTTTCGGATTTGGCAGAGTCGGTCGCGGGCGGCGCTGCGGTGCAGCACCGGGTTAGCCTGCGCTTTTCATGCGGCAGGCTTCCAGTGCAGGGTGAGTCTTTTCCGACTTGCCGCACACTCCCGTAAGTACAAATTCATAAGCGTCCGCCCTGGAATCCCTGTTTCCGCCGCGAGCGCCTCAAAATATTCTACTGTTCCTTCATCAAGAGCTACGGTCACGTCTCTTTTCATCCGCTTCGCATAAGGGTTTGGCTGGGCTTGGGAAAAATCATAATGCCTTCTCATCGTTTCCACCGCCTACTGTATTGTGTCCGTTCCGACCGGTCCGCTGTGCGGGCCGAAATGAGACGAATCCCTTCGTCTTCCTCTCGATACGTGTGGCAGACGACCAACAGCCGCAGTCTGGCACTCAGGCCGAGCAACAGAAACCGGTCTTCCTCTTCCGAGTGATCTGGGTCAGCCACCAAGAGGCCGTGGGCGTCTGCAAACGCAGTCTTCGCTTCTTCAAAGGCAACCTTGTGGTCGCGTTGATTGTCTCGATTTTTTTTCGGATCCCAATCAAAGCGCAGTTCCGCCATGCGAGGGAGTGTACCGATGAGAAGCCTCAAAGGCTAGTTGGAGCAGGCTCACGCCCCCGCTCACCGGGAGCCGCCCCGTCGGGTCTTTTCAGATTTGGCAGAGTCGCGCGCGGGCGGCGCTGCGGTGCAGCGCTGGGTTAGGCCGTTGCTAAGAATCGCGCCGTCACGTTTTCCCGATGGTTGAGGGTGGGAGAGGCTTTCCTGCTTGGGTCATAAGGGCTACCCACTCCTCAACAATTTGGCACAGCTCCGCATAAACCTCTGTCTCCTCCTCTCCGTGACAGCAGGGGCCAATAATACCGGGGCATTGCCCGACAAAACACTGATCCTCGTCCGACCATTCGACCAGCTTCATATACCGTGCACTGTCTTTCACGACTTTGCCTCCTGGATTTTCCTGCGGACCTCATGTTCTTGGTAGGACTTCGCGTCGTCGCCACGGTGCCCCGAAAGAGTGACCCGCATCCCCTTGGGATGCTCAAGATTTCTATGATCCCCTCTTCCCCCGCGATTGACGAAGCCTGCTCGCTCAAGGTCTCGGACGAGTTCTCTGATTTTTCGTGGCATCGGGTTCGGAGTCTATCGGAAATTTTCTTGAAAGTTGCCTCACGACTATTGAACGTCACAATTGGTCTCTACTAAGAGCTGGGCCCATCTCTTAGTAGAGACTTGGGTGCATCTCTGGAACTGAGACATTGAACTGCAAAATTACGCGGAAATCTGAGGCCCAAACAACTCTCCTGCGGCTTTCTGGAACTCTTCGCCTAATTCAGGTCACAGGCAGTATCCATGAGGCCAGGAGGCTAAAAAGAAGAAAACATGGAAATTTCTGGATTTCATTGATTTGACAAGAGATTTTTCAGCGAGACGTGAATGGTTCCTTGGCTTTTATCTTGTCAGTTTGGGAGATGCACCCTAGAGACTTCCATCTATATGTAGATGCTTTCCCTCCTATCTATTAGTAGACGGGCGTTCCGCTGGTTTCCGTGAACCTTGGCGACGATTCGCTCCGTCAGCCCCAAGGCCCCGACGCGCCCGCCGCGATTGAGAATGTGGAAGACGGCTTGCCGATCTCCGAGCCTACAAGCTATGTCAAGTATGTCGAAGCGGCGTAGCGCGGTTCGGGGCCGCCGCCATCCAACAAGCGGTTGAGCCGCCAAGTTCTCCGCGGGAATTCGGGGGCACGTCTTGCAATCGGGCATCCGGTCAATGTGTGAATCGGGCATCCCAGCCATACTCAGCAATGCGCGATACGGGATCACCCTCCGTCCTCTGTCAGCGTCAACAGCATATCGGCATACCAGGCGCAGTTGAGGTCCAGACGTTCGTCCTGGGAGACATCACGGCCGGTGACATCCATGCGCGCGCCGTGCACGCCCAGCAGCAGCCACGGCATGTCCCCGCGACCAGAGCGGGCGGTGGCCATACGGGTAACGACTGGAGCCCCACTCATTCCGCGATGCAGGCGCGCATCCGTCAAAAAATAGCCACGTCCTTGAAACCGGATGCCAAACGCCGAAGCAATAATAGCTTGCCGCGCGACGGGGAGCTGATGTAACTCGTCATGGAACCCCAAGGGAAAGCCGACAATCAGCACCCGCGCGCCGACTTCAATTTCATTGAGTTGTTCCACGAGATGTTCCGGGGTGAACGAGTGCAGGAGGAGCGTGTCCGGTAAAGCCGGACGCTGAATTTCCAAGGCGACAATATCAACTGGTCCCGCTGAATCGCTTCCTTCCCGCCAGCGTGGGTGCTGGTTGCTATACAACGGGAGGAAAAATTGCGTGGTGCTCGCGACATTCTCTGGGTCGGTATGGAGATCGATCGTCAACCCGTCCGGACGATGATTGCTCTCCTCATCCAGCACCACGTGTCGGCTGGTGATTATGAACAAGCGCTCCTCACGTTGAAAAAAGAAGCCCGTCGCGTTGCTCAAATGTTGAGGGCCGAACATCGTGGCGATACGTGTGACCGCGAGCAGGAGGGATTCGATCATGGGCGGTTCCTCCGTGTGTGGAAAACAAGAGGGTTGAGGGAGAAGGGGCGGTCGCCACGCGGTCACACCCGCCCGTGTTCTTTCCCTTCCGTCTGCCGTTGACTCGCCGTTCCCGTCACGACTCCGCCGATCGGTTGCAAGGCCAGGAATGTGGCGAAGATATTCTCGCCAACCAGGTTGAGCTTGGTTTGAAAGGCATCCAGGAATTCATGCAGCCCGGAGCTAATGATGTCCGCGACTTGCGCATACGCAAGCTCAGATCGGAGTTGGCCTAAGTGCTGCTCGGCGGGATTGCGAAAACTCCCAACCGGGGTGCCGGAGACCGCATGGAGCGATTCGTCGGCCTTGATCAAGCTATAGTGCAACGAGCGCGGGAACTCACGATCGAGCAATAAAAATTCCACAATGCGGTCGGGACTCAGGTCTTGATAGCGCCGCCGATACATCTCCAGCGCGCTGGTCGAGCGGAGCACCGCCGCCCACTGAATGTCATCGAACGGCGTGCCAACATCGGCAACCGAGGGGAGTAACAGGAAATACTTGACGTCCACCATGCGCGAGGTTTTGTCCGCCCGTTCCAGGAGTTGGCCCATCCGACAAAAATGCCACCCTTCATCGTGCGACATGGTCGCGTTGGTCAGCCCTTCAAACAAATGACTCGCCATGCGAATCTCGCGAAAGAACTCGTAGGGCGATTCACGCACCCGGATTGTCGCGGCTGAATCGTGGACCATCAAATAAAAGATGTTGACCTGCTCCCACATTTCCGAGGAGATGATCTCGCGCACGGAGCGGGCATTTTCCCGCGCGGCCCGCAGGCAGGACACAATCGAGTTCGGGTTCTCCTTCGCGAAGGTCAGGAATTGCACGACGTTCTCTCGTGTCGCGTCGGTATGGTGCTTGGCGAACAGGTCATCGTCACCGGTGGTAATCACCAGCGGTTTCCACTGTTCACTCCCCCCGGCGGGCAAATCCAATATGAGGTGCAGATTGACGTCGATGAACCGCGCCACGTTCTCGGCCCGCTCGATATAGCGACTCAACCAGTACAAACTATCCGCGACACGTGAAAGCATGATGTTTCTCTCATTTGTATAAGACCCAGGTATCCTTGCTGCCGCCCCCTTGCGAGGAGTTCACAACGAGAGAACCTTTCTTGAGGGCCACGCGGGTGAGCCCGCCAGGGAGCACGTAAATGTCCGAGCCATACAGGATGTATGGTCGCAGATCGACATGGCGCCCCTCGAAATGGTCATCCACGATCACCGGCACGCGCGATAAGGATAAGGTCGGTTGGGCGATGTAGTTGCGGGGATTGGCGCGAATCAGGTCCGCGAATTGCGCGCGTTCGCCCGGGGTGGCATGCGGGCCAACTAACATGCCGTAGCCCCCGGATTCATTGGCGGCTTTGACGACGAGCTGGTCGAGGTGATCAAGCACATAGCCTCGTTCCTTCTCATCCCAACAGACGTATGTCGGTACATTGGGAATGATGCTGTCTTCGCCGAGATAGTATTTGATGATTTTCGGCACGTAGGCATACATGACTTTGTCATCGGCGATGCCTGTCCCCGGCGCATTGGCCAACGCGATCCGTCCGGCTTTGTAGACCTCCATCAAACCAGGGACGCCCAAGAAGGAATCGGGCCGGAAGGTCAAGGGATCGAGAAAATCATCATCAATGCGCCGGTAGAGGACATCAACAGGCTTGAGCCCATGCGTGGTGCGCATTTGCACCAGGCCGTCGGCGACGACCAGATCTCGCCCTTCAACCAGTTCCACGCCCATCTGTTGGGCGAGAAACGAATGCTCGAAATAGGCCGAGTTATAGGCCCCTGGTGTCAGCACCGCCACAGTGGGCGACTGAATATAGTCCGCCGCGAGCGCTTGCAGCATATCCAGCAGGTGGCCGGGATAGTCGTCCACAGGGCGGACCCGGGACTCGCCAAAGACTTGCGGAAAGGTGCGCTTGAGAATCTGGCGGCTTTCCAACACATACGATACCCCAGACGGGCACCGCAGATTGTCTTCCAGCACATAGATTTGGCCGTCGCGGTCGCGCACCAGGTCCGTGCCGGTGATGTGGCACCACACCCCACGCGGGGGATTGAGTCCGACACACGCCTGCCGAAACGAGCGGGCCGAATAGACGATCTCTTCAGGAATGATCTTATCCTTGAGCAGTTTCTGCTCGTGATACATGTCGTCGATGAAGAGATTCAGGGCATACACCCGTTGCTTGAGCCCGCGCTCTATCCACTCCCATTCGGAGGCTTCGATAATGCGGGGAAGAATGTCGAAGGGAAAAATGCGTTCCGTGCCCGCGTTGTCACCGTAGACGTTGAAGGTAATGCCACGATGCAACAACGCGCGTTCCGCGGCTTGCTGACGCTGGAGCAGTTCGCCCTTCGAGAGCGAGTCGATGCGCTGCTGAAGGAGAGACGCACCGGGGCGTGGCTGCGCGCTGGCGAAAAACATCTCGTCGTAAAAGTCGCCCGTGTCGTACCCGTTAAAATGAGCCATGATGAATCCTTGGGTCGCGGTTGAACAGTCTACGAATGAAAGAGCATGGATTGTACCAACACGATGTCCTACTCGGAAGTGTCGCGAGCCCTTTTCCTCCCGTAGAAAAGCGAAAAGGCCGCGATTTCGCCATAATTGCGGTCACAAGGGCAAGCTGGGATTGCCAAGCTCGCTTAAATCTTGGGCATTGAGTGCCGTATTTTTGCGCACGGCGGGGTAGGGCAGTTCCCTTGAAAGGGTCCCCACGCTGGCGGCATTGGGGGTGGTGAAACCGTGCACCGTCCCGCCGCGGCGAGTGAGTTGCCTACTCAGGCGCGCGCCAGTCCTTTTGCCGATGGCGGACCTATGGTAGCTTTGCCCGCGTGATTGCTCGTGACATTGTCATCATTGGTTCCGGCCCGGCTGGAAGTTCGACCGCGCTGCATTTGCTGAAAAATGATCCGGCGTTGCGTGGAGAAGTGTTGTTGCTCGATAAAGCCGTGCACCCACGCGAGAAAATCTGCGCCGGGGGCTTAATTCCTCATACCCTTGACTGCCTCGACGAACTGGAGATTCCGTTGTCGATCCCATACGTCCAGGTCGAGCGGGCCTACGTCCGGGTGCCGCCTGGGTATGAGGTTTCCTGCGCGGATGCCGGGATGTGTTCGATCATTCGCCGTAATGAATTTGATCATCTGCTCGTGCGGGCCGCATGCGCACGTGGCGCGGAAATCCACGAAGGCGAGAAAGTGCTCGAACTGCGTCGCGATTCTGGTGGCGTCGTGGTGGTGACCGACAAAGAGACCTATCAGGCGCGGGTCGTTGTTGGCGCGGACGGATCGGGCAGTCGGGTGCGGCGACAATTGGTCGGTGGTGAGGTCGAGGCGGTTGGCAAGGCGATCATGTGTGATGTGCCGGTGGCGGCAACCACCTGGCCAGGGTTTGGACAACAGCGCTACGATTTCAACTTTCTCCCCGTTAGCCAAGGACTCAAAGGCTATCTCTGGGAGTTCCCGTGTCTGATTCAGGGCATTCCGCATGTCAACGTCGGGATTTATTCATTGGGAGACACGCGACTCGGTAATGCGGACCTGCAAAAGATGCTGGCCCAAGAGATCGCCTCTTTTGGTCCGAAACTCGAAACTCGAAACTTGTTAGTCCAAGGTCCAAGGTCCAAGGTCCAAGGTCTTGAATCTCAAGTCTCAAGCCTCAAGTCTCAAGCCTCAAGCCTCAAGTTCCAAGCTTTTCCTATCGCGGGCTATATTCCGAATCGCCCCATCGCCGCGCCACACGTGCTGTTAGTGGGCGACGCTGCTGGAGCCGAGCCGTTGATGGGGGAGGGCATTTCGTTCGCGCTGGAATATGGCAAATTCGCGGCGCATGCGGTGGGACAGGCGTTCCAGACGAAACGATTTGATTTTGCTGAGTACACACGGACGGTCGCGTGCTCGTGGCTGGGGAAGAAATTGACGCGGTTGTATTACGCGACGCGGTTTTTCTACGGTCCGACCGCGCGCTTCTGGTTTTTCCTGGCGGCGCGCAATCGTCGCCTCCAATCGCTGGGACTCAAGTGGTACAACGGCGTGGATGACTGGCCGCGTCGAAGTGGATGGGAAGCGATGGTGGCATTGGTCTGGCCGCCCGCTTTGGGGAGGTGAGTGGTATGGCAGCAAGAAAGCCGACGCGACGAGCACCGACTCGACGCAAGAAGCAGCGGAGTTGGCGCATTCCGAAAATTTTGTTGTTCGTCAGCTATAGCGCGGCATTGGTCGCGCTGGGCTCGATCTTTTTTATGAAAACGGAATTGCAACGATTCAAGAGTCCCGACCGCGAGCGCGCCGTGGCGCCCGTGGTGTCCGAGAAAAAGACTCCGGCGGCAGCACCCGCGACCAAACCGAAGAGCGAAGTCCGGGCCGCCACCGCCCCGCGTGCGAGCGAACCCTCTGCCGAGGAAAAGAAACCCGAGGTCGAGACCCGGACTGCGATTGTCCCGCGTACGAGTGACCCCTCCGCCGATGACAAGAAACCCCAGAGCGAAACCAGACCTGTCGCTGCCCCGCATGCGGGCGAAATTACCTCTGACGAAAAGAAACAACTCGAAAGCATCCTGCGGTCACGGAGTACCCAGTAGCGAGATTCGCCAAGCCAGACTCCGAAACTCTCAGACTCTTGGACTCCCGGACTTCCACACGAAGCTCCCTATCGAATCGAGGAAGGTATGCAGTTTGTTGATGAAGTTCACCGGACCATTGATGTGCCGCGCCCGCCGCGGCGCATTGTGTCCTTAGTTCCCAGCGTGACCGAGACCCTGTTCGCGTTGGGCCTCGGCGAGCGAGTCGTGGGAGTGACTGAATACTGTACGCATCCTCCTGAAGAAGTCGCGAAAAGAGTGAAAGTCGGCGGCACCAAGAACCCACAACTCGAGACGATCCTCTCACTTTCGCCAGACCTCGTCATCGTCAACGACGAGGAGAATCGGCAAGAAGATTTTACCTGGCTGTCTCATCATGGAATTTCGCTCTACGTGACCGCGCCCCGGACGGTCGCGGACGGGATCAGCATGATCGAAAAATTGGGCGATGTCCTGGACTGCCACATCACGAGTGATCCGCTGGTGGTCCATCTGCGTGCGGTGTATGCGCGGGTGACGGCTGAGAGTGCTCAACACCGACGGTTGCGCGTGTTCTGTCCGATCTGGCGGAAACCGTGGATGGCGTTCAACGCCGACACGTATGCCGACAACATGCTGTGGTGCTGCGGTGGGGAGAACATTTTTCGCGGGCACCCAGCCCGTTACTTCTCCACGACGCTCGAAGAAGTCGCGGCCCTTGCTCCCGATGTGGTGGTGTTGCCGAGCGAGCCGTATCCCTTCACCACGAAACACGTCGAGCACCTGAAGCCGTTGGTCGATACGCTGGCGGGTCGCGCTGGACATTTTTATTGTATTGATGGCATGGCGTTGTGTTGGTACGGACCGCGGATCGCCGAGGGGCTTGAGCAACTCTCGCAACGGTTCGCCTACGTGCGGGCGACGATTGACTAACCTCACGCGGAGAAGAAAAAGAGCGAATGCGCAAGTTCCGAGCCGCGAGTGATGTGATTGGGGGAGACAATCGTGACCATTCTTGAAGACGCTTTACGCAAAGTTCCTCCACAGAGCCTGGATGCCGAAGAGTCGGTCCTGGGCAGTATTTTGCTGGATCCCAACGCGCTGGACCGCGTGATCGAGGCTATGACGGATGCGGATTTTTACCGGGAATCACACCGGAAAATTTTTCGCGCGATGATCTCGTTAAGCGAGAAAAATGAACCTATTGATCTGGTCACCTTAACCGACACCTTGAAAGCACGAGGAGAGTTGCAGGATGTTGGTGGTGCCATCTATCTCGCCGAACTGAGCGATAAAGTCCCCAGCGCGGCCAACGTGGCGCATTACGCCCGGATCATTCGTGAGAAGGCGGTCTTGCGCAGTCTGATTAACGTGTCCAACGAGATC
This sequence comes from Klebsiella pneumoniae, assembly GCA_945865755.1. Classification (GTDB taxonomy): domain Bacteria; phylum Desulfobacterota; class Binatia; order Bin18; family Bin18; genus JABFSC01. Next base: position 29,390 of record CAMBFS010000001.1, on the reverse strand, counting down.
GCCAGTCGGTGCTACAGCGGCGAGGAAGACATCGAACAATTCCTCGACGAAGCGGAGCGGTTGATTTTCGATGTGTCCGAAAAACGCATTCGCCCCGCGTTTTTCAAGCTGGGCGACATGATCATGGACACCATCAAACTCGTCGAGAAGCTCTACGAGCGCAAAGAGATGGTGACGGGGGTGCCGACGGGGTTTCTTGATCTTGACCGGATGACCGCGGGGTTTCAGCCCGCGGACCTGGTGATCGTAGCCGCCCGGCCGAGCATGGGCAAATGCCTGAAAGCGGACGCGGAAATCGTCGATGCCCAAACCGGTGAGGTCAAGACTATCGAGCAGCTCTGTCGCTCTCGACAGGCGAAGCTCTTCACGCTCGACTCGCGGTTGAAGTTACACTCGACCACACCAAGTCATTATGTGGATGATGGCATCAAGCCGGTCTATCGGGTGACAACAGCCCTTGGTCGTGTAGTGGAGACGACCTTCACGCATCCCTTTCTGACCGTGGGGGGGTGGCGTCCCCTGAGCGAGTTGCCCGTCGGGACGCGTATCGCGGTTCCGCGTACACTTCCCGTTTTTGGGACCGGAGACCTGCCCGATCACACGATTACAATCCTTGCGTATCTGCTAGGCGATGGCGACCTCACGCAAGCATGTCCGCGTTTCACGAATGGTAACCCGCGGATTATGGCGGATTTTCAAGCGAGCCTCGTGCGGTTTGGTGATCTGCGGGGAACGGTGAATGATAGTCAGGGGACACGGACGCCGACCTGTCGAGTGGCGGCCCAAAGAGACGACAAGACCCAAGTGAGAAAAGTGGTTGGCCAGCGTCTGCGCCTTGCTCGCGACGCGATGGGTCTCAGTCAACGCGGTGTGGCGATACGCGCGGGTGTGTCTCCCGCCTTGCTCTGTGCCATTGAGCAGGGAAAGCAATTGCCCGTGCCTACTCTTCTTGAAAACCTTGCTCAGATCGTTCAGAAACCCGTTGCGTGGTTTGTGCGAGGCACCACAGGGCTCGCGCGTGGGAATCGCCTCACCCAGTGGTTAGCGGAGCAGGGATTGATGGGAAAGGGAGCTGCTGGGAAATTCATTCCTGGCGTTGTGTTTACACTCCCCAAGGACAAGCTCGCGCTCCTTCTCAATCGCTTGTTTAGTTGTGACGGGAGCGCGTGTTTCTACCGAACCGGACAAGCGGCTATCAGTTACTCCTCCGTCTCGCGCAAACTCGCCCAACAAGTGCAGCACCTGCTGCTGCGCTTTGGCATCGTGAGCAAACTCCGAGAGAAGCACGTTCGTTACGACAATACCTTTCGCATCGCGTATGAAGTGGAGATTCTCGCGGCTCAGGACATTCTGACATTTGCTCACGACATCGGAATTTTCGGCAAAGAAGAAAAACTTCGCGAGGTCGTGGCCATTGCGGAGAAGCGGCGGCAAGGGTGGACGAAAGATACGCTGCCCCTTGAAGTGTGGACGCTCGTCAATGCCGCGCGTGCTGGACAAACGTGGAGAGCGATATATGCCCAGGCTGGGCTCCCCGTGACTCACAATATCCACAACGGGCGACACCAACCGCGACGAGAAACCGTTCAGCTCTTGGGGCAGGTGCTGAAGTCGCAACTCCTGATGTCGCTGGCAACCAGCGATGTGTACTGGGATACGATCTCGATGATCGAGTACATTGGCGATCACCAGGTGTACGATTTGACGATTCCAGAGACGCACAATTTCATCGCCAACGATGTCCTCGTGCATAATACCGCCTTCGTGATGAATATCGCCCAGTATGTGGCGCTCCATGCCAATATCGCCGTGGGGGTCTTTTCGTTGGAAATGTCGAAAGAACAGTTGGTGATGCGCATGCTCTGTTCCGAGGCCCGGGTGGATAACGCCAAGGTCCGCGCCGGGTATTTGGGCGAGCGCGATTTTCCACGGCTGGCGATGGCGGCTGGGCGACTAGGGGATGCCCCCATCTTTATTGACGACACTCCGGCGCAAAACGTGCTCGAACTGCGCGCGAAAGCGCGGCGCTTGAAACGGGAAGCCAATTTGGGGTTGGTGATTATCGACTACCTGCAACTGATGCGAGGGTTGACCTCGCAAGATAACCGGACCCAGGAGTTGTCCGAAATTTCGCGCGGTCTCAAGTCGCTCGCGAAAGAGCTGAATATCCCCGTGGTGGCACTGTCTCAGCTCAATCGTCAGGTCGAGCAACGCGCCGACCGCCGCCCGATGATGTCAGATATTCGGGAATGTGTTCCTGGGGGTACGCTAGTGACGATGGCGGACGGTCAGCGGGTGCCCATTCGTGATCTTGTGGGAGCGACCCCAGAAGTCCTGGCTGTCTCGTCGGATGGGCGTATTGTAACAGCGCGCAGTGATCGGGTGTGGAGGGTAGGGGAGCGCCCGATCTTCACTGTTCATCTGGCAAGTGGACGACATGTTCAAGCAACGGCTCGACATCGGCTGCTTGGCGCGGAAGGGTGGAAGCGAGTCGCGGAACTCGCTGTCGGCGACCGGCTGGCAATTGCTCGAACCTTGCCGGACACTCTCTCTTGGGATCCCATTGTTACCATCGAGCCCGCGGGTGAGGCGGATGTCTTTGACTTGACTGTTCCTGGCCCAGCTTCGTGGTTAGCGGACGGCATCGTCAGTCACAACAGCGGAGCGATTGAACAGGATGCCGACGTGATCGCGTTTATCTATCGTGATGAGGTCTACAAACAAGACTCACAAGATGAGGGGATCGCCGAGATCATCATTGGCAAACAGCGCAACGGTCCCACGGGCACCGTGCGGTTGGCCTTCCGTAAGGAATATACTCGGTTTGATAATCTGGTCGAAAAAACAGACGTTCCGAGTCCAGGCCCGATTCCTACGGATGAAGAGGATTGAGAAGGCTCGAAAACGTAAAACGTAAAAAAGAAGGTCCAACCTCCCACCTTCGCGTTTCCTATGTGACTCTTTTTACGTTTGACGCTCTTGAAGCACCGCCAGCGTCTCCTGCACTTTCTTCGCTACATCAGAAGCCAACACTACGTCACTAATCATGGCCACGGCATCCGCGCCCGCTGCCAGCGTCGCCGGGGCGCGGTCGGTGGTAATGCCCCCAATCGCGACAATCGGCAGCCGGACCAGCGAGCGAATCTCGCGAAGCTGCTCCAGCCCGCGGGCGCTGTAGCCCGTGGCTTTCGTCGTAGTGCCGAAGACTGGGCCAAAGCCAATGTAATCCGCGCCGTCGCGTTCCGCTGCTTGCGCTTGCGTGGGATCGTGTGTGGAGACTCCGACGATCTTCCGTGGACCGAGCACTTTTCGCGCCGCGGCCAAGGGTAAGTCTTCTTGTCCGACATGGACACCATCGGCGTCGACCGCGAGGGCGATGTCCGCACGATCATTGATGATGAGCACGCACCCGTAGTGACGGCACACCGCGCGTACCTGTTGGGCGAGGGTCAAAAACTCGCGCGACGGGAGGTCCTTCACCCGTAACTGGATCAGTCTGGCCCCACCGGCGCAGAGGTGTTCCGCGAGGTTGAGATAGGACAGTTCCGCGCGCCCAAGGGTGTCTGTGATGGCATAGAGTGGATTTGGGAAGGTGAAGTTTTGCATGGAAAAAGAAGAAAAATCAAAAGTCAAAAGTCAAAAATGCAAGACGATAAAAACCTGAAACCCGAAACCCGAACCCCAAAACTTCTACAGCTCGATTCCTTTTTTTGTCGTGATTTTCAGCTCGGTAATTTTTTTCCGTAAGGTGTTGCGGTTGATGCCGAGGAGTTCGGCGGCTTTCAGTTGATTGCCCCCGGTGTGCTCCAACGTCAGTTCGATCAGCGGCTTTTCCACTTGGCCGATGATAAGGGTATGCAGGTCCGCGAGTGGCATGGCGTTTGGTTGATGAAAAAGCACTTTGAGTTTGCGACGTACCGTCTCTTCCAGCGAGAGTTCCGCGAAATGTTCCGGGAGCTGTGGTGCGGTCGGCGGTAAAGACAGATCCGCCGCCGTCAACATCCGGCCCGGCGCAAGGACCGCCGCTCGCACTAAGATGTTCTCTAGCTCACGGACATTGCCCGGCCACGGGTGCTGCACTAAACGTGCTTGCGCGTCCGCCGAGACTCCCGTGACCGAGGTCTTCATGTCACGATTAATTTTTTCGATCACGTGGGTGATCAATTCCGGGATGTCCTCGCGGCGTTGGCGTAACGGCGGCAAGGTGATCGGCACGACGCGCAAGCGAAAATACAGGTCTTCGCGAAACTGATGTTTCTGCACCGCCGCTTCGAGCTCCACATTGGTCGCGGCGATAACGCGGACGTCGGTTTTGAGTACCTCCCGTCCACCGATGCGAGTAAACTCTCGCTCTTGGAGCACGCGCAATAATTTGGCTTGCAGCGCCAACGGCATGTCGGCGATTTCATCCAGGAAGAGGGTGCCGCCCGCCGCTTGTTCAAATTTGCCGATGCGCCGCTCCACCGCGCCAGTGAACGCCCCGCGCTCGTGTCCAAAGAATTCACTCTCCAACAGGTCCAACGGAATGGCCGAACAGTTGATGCCGATAAACGGGCCACGCCAGCGTGGGGAATAATGATGGAGGACCTTGGCGATGAGTTCCTTGCCCGTGCCGCTTTCGCCCTGGATCAAGACCGTCGCATCGCTTTGCGCCACCCGACCGATGATTTTGTAGATGGCCTGCATGGCCGGACTGTGTCCGATGATCTGCTCGCCACGTCCGTGGACAGCCGGGAGCGGTTGGTCGGTGTCGGTGACGAGAGTCCGGGCTTCGAGTGCGCGCGCCGTGAGGGTGCGGACCTCATCCAGGTCAAAGGGCTTCGGGAGATAATCAAATGCGCCCCGTTTGATGGCTTCGACCGCGTTTGTGAGCGTTGTTTGTCCGGTCATAATGATGATCGGCGTGCTCAGCTTGGCGTCCTGGACGTGCTGGAGCAAGTCCAGCCCGTTGAGACGTGGCATGCGAATATCGACAAAAGCCAGAGCGAACGCCCCCGTTTGCAACCGGCGCCACGCCTCATCGCCAGAGGCGACGGTTTCCACCGTAAACCCGGCTTCTTTGAGGGTATCGGCGAGCACGCGGCGGATCAGGTCTTCATCGTCAGCAATGAGAATAGATGCGTGTGACATGTGGTGATGGCTAGGGAGCGACCGGGAGATACACGGAAAACGTGGTGTTGTGTCCTGGGGTGCTCTCGACGCGAATCGTTCCTCCGTGGTGGAGGATCATACGCTGGGAAATGGCTAAGCCCAAGCCCGTGCCATGCGTTTTGGTGGTGAAGAACGGCGTGAAGAGATGGGGCAGATGTTCGGGCGCGATTCCCGGCCCGTTATCGGAGAACGTGACCACAAGGAGCCGGGGCGGGCGAGACGCGGGAAGCGAAGTCACGGCGGAGTCTGTCGTTTGAGCCTGGTGCCGTTGGGGAGCTGAGGCGGTCGGTGCCCCGGCAAGGTATTGCATGGGGTCCGCGGAGGGACGGCTGTTCGCGCGTAAGATGTGAAAATCCGTCGCCATGCGTGTGGCGACCGTGAGCTCCCCACCGCGCGTTCCGGTCAGTGCTTGCAAACCATTCTTTAGTAAATTCCGAAACACTTGGATAAGCTGGGCCTCATCCCCCAGAATGTCGGGCAAGCTGGGGTCGAACTGCTGAATGATTTTCGCCCCCTTGGGCGCGGTTTCTCGTTCCAGGAGCAGGACCTCAGCCAAGATTTTGTGGACATTCTGCGGACGGCGGTCGAGATGCGGGGCTGGGGAAAGCTGGAGCAGTTGTTGTAGGAGACCGTTCAATCGGTCAATCTCACGGAGCATGACGGTTGTATACTCAACCGCGGACGGGTCGTGAAGGACTTTTCGTTGCAAGAGCTGCGTCGCGCCGCGAATGCCCGCCAGCGGATTTTTGATTTCATGGGCGAGCCCAGCGGCGATGACGCCAAGTTGCGCGAGGTGGGTCGCCTCCTGCTCTTCTTTCTGGAACTCTTTTTGATGCGCGAGATCATGAAATACTAGCACCAGGCCGAGCGCGGTGCCCTCGTCGGTGATAATCGGCGAGCAGGTGAGACGTATCGGAGTTGCGCGTGAGAGCCGAGTTTGCAACAGACCTTCGCTGGCGGTTGCGCGCGCGCCGAAAGTGACAGTGCGCTCAATGATGTCAACAATCCACGGGTTGAGCGCGAACGCCTCGCGGTACGGATGCGCGAAGAGGTGCGCCTGAGAGAGGCCCAGCAGTTGTTCGGCGGCGGCGTTGAGAAAGCGCACCACCTGGGTCTGATCAATGACCAGCAGCCCTTCTTCGACACTACTGAGAATATGATCCCAATGGTGAGCGGGAAAATCCGTCTGTGGACGTGTGGGAGGGGTGTTCTTTTTAGTTGGCACAGTGACTGATGTCCCTGACAAACCTCCGCGGGCATGTCAAGCCGGGGTTGCCAACCGCGGGGGCAGGCGGATATGGTGCGGGCCATGCGAGTGCCGGAGTTGTCCTGCCAACACATTGCTGACCGCGTGGTGACGACGCTCAGCGAGAAAAACCTGATCCGTCTGCGTGGCGAGAAAAAAGGGGTCGTGGACAAGGTGACCGCGACCCTGCTCGACAATTTTCGCCAGGAAGACGCGCTGGAGAAAGACGCTGAGCGGCTCGCTGATGAACACCTCCGGTCCGCTCCAGGTGGGGTGGATCGACGCCGCGTCGTCCAGATGATTAAACAACGCCTCGCTGAAGAACGCCGCTTTGCCCTATGAGTATACACCTCTCCGATAATCGTATTGCCGCCCTGGCGCGTCAGGTTTTGCGGGTGATCTCCGCCGAAGGCGAGGTGGTGAATGAACGGGCGGCGGTGACTGAAGTCAAGCGGCTTCTCGTTGAGAATTTTCAACGAGACGACAAAATCGACGAGCTCGTGCGCCGCAAAATTGCCTCCCTCTCCCGTCGAGTTGTCCCTGGGAGCACCGAATGGGACGTTCTCTATCGGCGGTATTCCGAGGAAGAGGCGAGAAAACACAAATTTTAGCCCGACTTCTCTTGACAACGGAATGAAGGTGATTAACTTGCGCTCGTTCGCGGTTGGTATACACGAGCGGACAACCCCAACAATAGAGTCCTTAAATTGTCAAATCAGTATTCGTAAGGAGAAAGGAGACGACCTATGAAGATTCGGCCGTTGCAGGATCGGATTATTGTCAAACGGATCGCCGAGGAAGAAAAGACCAAAGGCGGAATTATCATTCCCGATACAGCGAAGGAAAAGCCCCAAGAGGGGAAAGTGACCGCTGTGGGTAAAGGGAAAGCAAACGAGGATGGCAAAGTCACCCCTCTGGACGTGAAAGTGGGCGACAAGGTGTTGTTTGGCAAGTATTCGGGCACGGAAATCAAAGTCGATGGCGAAGAACACCTAATTATGCGCGAAGACGACATTCTCGGTGTAATCGAATAAGCGCAGCCTGACACAGAAAGGAGGAAAAAGAATGGCAGCCAAAGTAGTGAAATTCGGCCAAGATGCGAGAGATCGGATTCTGAGAGGAGTCAATCTGCTGGCGGACACAGTGACCGTCACCCTCGGCCCCAAGGGGCGTAACGTGGTGATTGAGAAATCCTTCGGCGCCCCGGTGGTCACCAAAGACGGCGTGACCGTGGCCAAGGAAATCGAACTCGAAGACAAATTCGAGAACATGGGCGCGCAGATGGTGAAAGAGGTCGCGAGCAAGACCTCCGATGTCGCCGGTGACGGGACGACCACCGCGACCGTGCTGGCCCGTGCGATCTACGCTGAAGGCGTCAAGTTGGTGGCCGCTGGCCATGACCCCATGAGCATTAAGCGCGGGATCGACAAAGCGGTGACCGCGGTGATCGCTGAGCTGAAAGGGTTGTCCAAGCCCACGCGCGATCAAAAAGAAATCGCCCAGGTTGGCACCATCTCCGCCAACAACGACGCGACCATCGGTGAGATCATCGCCGAAGCCATGAACAAAGTCGGCAAGGAAGGCGTCATCACCGTTGAAGAAGCCAAAGGGCTCGATACTAACCTGGATGTCGTGGAAGGGATGCAGTTTGACCGTGGGTATCTCTCTCCGTATTTCGTGACCGATCCGGAACGAATGGAATGCGTCTATGATGACGTTTACATCCTCATCAACGAAAAGAAGATTTCTGGCATGAAGGACCTGCTGCCGGTGTTGGAGCAAGTCGCCAAGAGTGGTCGTCCGCTGATCATCATCGCGGAAGACATCGAAGGCGAGGCCCTGGCGACATTGGTGGTCAACAAGATTCGTGGCACGTTGCAATGCGTGGCCGTGAAAGCCCCTGGGTTTGGTGACCGTCGCAAAGCGATGTTGGAAGACATCGCCATTCTGACGGGCGGACGCGTGATCGCCGAGGAACTTGGGGAGAAGCTTGAAAACCTCACTCTCAGTAACTTGGGTCGGGCGAAACGCATTGTCGTGGATAAAGACAACTGCACGGTGGTGGATGGCGCTGGGAAGAAGGCCGACATCCAAGGCCGTATTGCCCAGATTCGGGCGCAGATCGGCGAGACGACCTCTGATTACGACCGTGAGAAGCTGCAAGAGCGGCTGGCGAAAATGATTGGTGGTGTGGCGATAATTAAAGTTGGTGCGGCCACCGAAATCGAAATGAAAGAGAAGAAGGCCCGCGTGGAAGATGCCCTGCATGCGACACGGGCAGCGGTCGAGGAAGGCATCGTTCCTGGTGGTGGTGTGGCCCTCATTCGTGCCTCAAGCGCGCTGGCAAAAGTCGAAGCCAGTGAGGAAGAGGCCGTTGGCGTTGGCATCATAAGAAAAGCACTGCAAGAGCCTTGCCGATGGATTTCCACGAACGCCGGTGAAGAAGGGTCGATCGTGCTCGACAAGATTCGCAATGGCAAGGGCGCGTTTGGTTTCAATGCGGCCACCGGCGAATATGAAGACCTGATTAAAGCCGGGATTATTGACCCAACCAAAGTCGTGCGGACCGCACTGCAGAACGCAGCGTCGGTTGCAGGTCTGCTGCTCACGACTGAAGCAAGCATTGCCGACAGACCCGATGAGAAGGGTGGTGGTATGCCTTCGATGCCTCCAGGCGGTATGGGCGGCATGGGTGGTATGGGCGGCATGATGTAGTCTGTCCTCTCATCCGATCTAGTCGACGAACGAAACGGCCCTGCCAGGGTTACCCCGGCAGGGCCGTTGTTTTTTGTCATCACTTCGGCAATCCCGTGATCCGAATCCCCGCTGAATGCACTTTGTTGAGAATGTTCAAGCGAATCAGCAACGCGGTGATCGGTTCAATCTGACGAGCAGCTTCGATTGGTCCAACATTGACGGAGCGAATTCCCTTGCCGAGTTTGTCGATCAGTTTCATCACAGTCGGACGCGCATCTTTATGGCCACAGACCAGCACATCACAGTCAATCTCCGCGTTCACATCGCGGAGTAAATGGGCGGAAATGTTCTGCAACGCGCAAACGACCTGCACGTCTGGTCCCAGCACTTGTTGGGCTTCTTCACTGGCCGACCCTGCCGCTGGCATGATGACCCGGCGAGCGTTTTCTGGATCAAGCGGCACCGACACTTCAACGAAAATTTTCCCTTTGAGCTGTTCTTTCACACTCTCCAAGGTCGCGACATGCGCGGAGTAGGGCACGGTCAGCACCGCGATATCCGCTTCAGCCGCCGCCGTGACATTGTCGGTCCCTTTCAAGAGTTCCTTGCCGAGTTCTTGGTTCAACTCGACGGCGGTTTTTTCCCCTTTCTCTTTTTGTCGTGAGCCAATGATGACCGTTTCGCCAGCGAGTGCCCAGCGTAAAGCCAACCCCGGTCCTTGTTCTCCCGTGCCGCCTAAAATTGCGATTTTCATTCTTGATGTTCCTCCTTACCGCACCGATGCCTTGATATACTTTCGTGTGACCGGCGACAGATCGTTCGGATCAACCATCACTTCGATAATCACGAACGATGGAATCTTGCCCGCCTCGACTAATGCCTTTCGTAACTCTCCCACGGTATTGACCTTGAACCCCGTGCCGCCCCACGCTTCGGCGAGTGTGGCATAGGGCCATGACGGAAGATTCAGCAGATCCTGTCGTTCCGTGACCGGGCGAAAAATCCCCCACCCACTATTGTTCATCAGGACGACAATGGGGTTGAGTTTGTACCGTGGGGCATGAGAGAGTTCGGGCCCAGTCATCTGAAAAGCGCCATCGCCACACAGGACAATCGGACGCACCCCGGTGCCGATTTGGGCGCCGATCGCACCGGGAACCCCAAAGCCCATGGAAGCGTAATAACCTTGCGCCAAGTAGCTGCCGCGCTGGTCCACTTTAATGTCGAGCCCCGCGAACAGCATGTCACCCGCCTCGGCGACGACCATATAGCCCTTTTTCCCATGGAGAAATTTATTCACCTCCCACAGCATATCCGAGACCTGGATGGTCCGTTGGTCCCCTCGTGGTTGTGGGGGGAGATTGTCGCAATAGGTGACTTTCTCGTGATGCGTTTTCAGGGGAGCCCGCAGCAGCGCTTTCACATAATCACGCACGGTGACGTTGGTGTAGGTGTGATAGCTAATATCGACTTTGTTCTGCACCGCCCAAATCGATTTGTCCTTGGGAAGTTGCGGGAGCCGTGCCCCCAGGTTCATGTCGGTGAGGAGGGTGCCAAGATTGAGCACCAGGTCGGCGGCATCGACCCGCTTGCGAATGGGGGGCGGTGAAATCTGGCCGATGTTGACGCCCATGTATTGTGGGTGATCCATGGGAAACGCCCCTTTGGCCAGGACCGTGCTCATGCACGGGGCGCCCATCTTTTCGACGAGATCAACGACGTCATTCGTGAGTTTGTAGCGGAACGTCTCGATGCCAACGATCACCGCCGGTTTCCGCGCCCGGTTGAATCGTTCGGTGGTCTCCCGCACGGCTTCGTTGACTTTATGGGCATCGGAGTGCGCGAACGACAACTTGCCGTCCCATGCCAGAATCTCCCTGGGCACTTCGATTTTGCGGTCCACCATATCTTGATGGATTTCGATATAGCCGGGTTGTTGGTGCAGCCAGATATTGCGCACGACCTCATCAATATCCGTGGCGGCGGTCCGTGGGTCCGTGATGACTTTGGCGGCGCAGGTAATCTCTTGGAAGATGCGATGCTGTGACTCGATTTCCTTGGCCTGATGATGAATCAACACGCCGAGCTTGCGTTTTTCTTCCCCAGGTCCGCCACTGATGACCAGAATAGGGACGCGCTCCGAGAAGGACCCGGCCACGGGATTGACGACGTTGAGTCCGCCCGCGCCATAGGTGACACAGAGGACCCCAAGCTGCCCGGTCGCGCGGGCATAGCCATCGACGGCGAATCCTGCTCCCGGTTCGTGGGAGAAGGTTATGATTTGCATGCCACGTGGCCTGCCGAATTTCATGAACAGTTGGATGACGAGATCACCCGGAATGCCAAAGAGATGGGTCACTCCGAGCTTCTGCAAGTACGCGACGAGATAGTCGCCAAGCTGCATGTGTGTTTTCATGGACCCTACCTGCCCCGTGTCCGTTGTCGATGTTCTCGCGTGAGCGGCGGGGATTAGCCAAAAAACTGTTCAACGCTGCCAGAGATGACGGCGACGTCGCGAATCCCTTTAGTGCGAAAGACGCGAAAGAGGATCGTGTCTCCAGATCGTTTTGCCCATAACTGCCCGTAGAACTTGCGACGATCCGAGACATCCTGATTGTCGACGGCCAGCACGACATCGCCAGACTTCAATCCCGCCGCATCGCCTGGCCCACCAGGCAGCAGGCCCGCGATCACCAGATGGTCCCGGAGGGTATACGAATACATCCCAATCCACGCGCGGGATGGTTGCGAAACGCGCCGCCCGTAGCGCAGGAGTTCGTCTTTATGCTGAAGAAAATGTTCGACGGGAATGGCTAAGGAAAAGCGTCCGACCTCATTGAGATTGAGGGAGGTGACCCCCACCATGCGCCCTTTCATGTCGAACATCGGCCCCCCACCAGGGCCGGGATTCATCGCCGTGCAGATCAGGGCGCGGTCCGTGGCATATTCCCAGTACGCATCAAAAGGCGCGGCGGACATGATGGCACCGCCACTGACCCGTCTGCCGCCATCTTCACCAGAGCTGGCCACCATAAAGACGTCGTCGCCTGGAGTGAGGTCTATGGAAGAGCTGAGAGGAGCGGGAGGAAAGCTTCCCCCCGAAATTTTCAGGACCGCGATTCCCGTCGTGAAGTCTTGCGCGGCAATTTCCGCCTCATGCTGGGTATTATCAAGGAGAAGAACCTGGATGGACGTTGCCCCAATGACGATATAGTTGACCGTCAGGATGTACCCGGTCGGGTCAATGATCGCTCCTGACCCCATCCGCTCCGTCCCTAACAACATGGCCGAATGATGCTGCTGCGGAACCGAGGCCTGAATACTGACAGTGGCAGGGACGACTTGCTCAATAAGTTTCACTGATGCGTTCACGATACTCCCTCTCGTCAGGGAAAATTTGACCAAGGCTATGCACTCGTTTCCCTGAAAGCAACCCCACGCAGGTATAAATCCTTGTGGTTGTTATTTTTTTGCCAAAGAGCGTTGTGATTTTGGCGCGTATTTTCCCAAAGTCAAGCGCGCGAGGGTGTCACGGTCGAGTGACACAGCGGCCTGGTTTTTCAAGAAAATCAATAGGTTTTTCGCTTGTAGGATGGACAGTGGAGAGAATCGTTCCGTGGGTGTAGAGCTGGCCTCTATTTTGCTCATACGAAGACGAGAAGAAAGGAGTGGGGCTGAGGATGACAACTTTTATCGACAATATGTTCCTCTCGTTACACTGGACAGACGTCCTCTCATCGAATCAATTTTTCTCGGATCGCGTTCCCGCTGGGGAAACCGCGAACGAATTAGTCCTCAAATGGGCGGTCTTTACCGATGGGCTCCAGCGGTACTCGACCTTGGCCGCGGACCCTGATGCGCATCACACCGAAGAGTTTCAGGAAGAAGAGGCCTGGCTCTTGGACGATGATCGCGAATGGCCCTTTTCCTTTGTCAATCTGAGCGAGACCTTCGGGTTCCAAACCGCTTCACTGCGCGTGTCATTGTTAGCACGGAAAGAAGCCTGTCGCGCTAACGACGTCGCCGCTGAAGAGAAGCGGAAAACCCTGCGGAGCTTTCCGCAAATGTGACGATCGACGACAACACTTCGTGCCCCACGCCAGGCGGACGTTTCCCTCCTTTTCGTCCGTCTGGCGTTTTTTTGTCTTGGCAGGCCAGCGTGAATCTTATAGGCTCTTCCGCCGGAGGGAGAGATGGATACAACAATTGACGGTCTGCGACTTCATTATGAACAAGAGGGACAAGGCTCCGACCTCGTTCTAATCCACGGCCTTGGCGGGAGTCTGCATGAGTGGGACTCCTTCGTGCCAGATCTCTCTCGTGCTCATCGTGTCCTGCGCTGGGATGTCCGCGGATTCGGGCAGTCGGATAAACCAGCCGGACCGTATACCCCACCACTGTTCGCGCGCGATTTAGCCGGACTCGTGCGCGCCTTGGGCATTACCAAAACCCACGTGGCTGGGATTTCCATGGGTGGTGTCATCGCCCAACGCTTTGCCCTCGACTATCCAGAGTTGGTGTCGTCCCTCACGTTGATCAGCACATCGAGTGAGGTCAGTGAGGCGGCGCGGGCGGCCTGGGAAAAAACCGCCACTCTCATTGAACAACGTGGGTTCTCCTCCAACACGGAAGCCGCCCAGCGTGTGTTCGCGCCGAGCTTCGCCAAAAGTTCTCCACACGCCATACAGGCGATGGCTGAACGCACCGCGACCAACGATCCCCGTGCGTATGCCGCCGCCGCTCGCGCTATCGGCTCCTACAACTGGACCGCGGAATTGGGTCGCATTCAGTCGCCGACGCTGATTCTCCAAGGACGTGAAGACGTGCTCACACCGCCAGGCGGGTCCGTCAAGCTCAGTCGGGGGATTCCGCGCGCACGCTTGCTGATGATTCCTGATTGTGGGCATGTGGTGCCGGTGGAAAAACCGCTCCTGTTTCAGCAGACATTGCTTGCCTTTCTTGCTGGCGTGGATTTCAGCCGCGCGTAAGGATGGTGTTGGGTGTTGGGTGTTGGGTGTTGGGTGTTGATTTTTCCTCTAAATCCGACATCCGACATCCGAAATCCCAGTTCCTTGGATGAATTATGAACAACTGGATTACTCCCGAAGGGTACAAAACCGGGCTCGAAGAAGTCGCTCCGAAAGTCTTTGCCTACATTCAGGCGTATGGCGAACTCGGCGTGAGCAACGCGGGTCTCCTGCTCGACAAAGAGGGGACGATGGCGGTTGACGCGCTCATGGTGCCCGCCATGACGAGGCGGTTCATAACGGAGATCAAGAAAGTCACCCGCGAACCAGTGACGCGGCTGGTCAATACGCACCATCATATTGACCACGTGGGTGGCAATTCCTTGTTTCGTGAGGCGGAAATTGTCAGCCACACCTTCTGCCGTGAGGAGATGACGCGCACCGGCCTCCAGGTTGAGTCGCTACGGAAACGTATCCCCCGGTTCGCCGCGGAATTCTCCAAAGTGAAGTTGGCGCTCCCCGAAGTGACCTTTGAGGATCGGTTGGTTTTTCATCAAGCCGGACGTGATGTTGAACTGCGGCATTTGGGGCCAGCCCACACCTTTGGCGACACCTTCGTCTACCTGCCCAAGGACAAAGTGTTGTTTGCCGGCGATATCGCCTTTTACTATGTGACACCGCTCGCCTTTCAGGGGCATGTTGGCAATTGGATCAAAGTCGCCGATCGTATTCTGAAGATGGATGTGGAGACCATTGTGCCGGGGCATGGTCCGATTGGCGGCAAAAAAGAGCTGCGTGAAATGCGCGCGTACCTGGCCTTGGTGCGGCGCGAAGCGAAGAAACGCTTCGATGCGGGGATGACCGCCGAACAGGCCGCCCGTGATGTGAAGCTCGGTATTTATGCCCGGTGGCGTGAACCGGAACGTATCTTGCCGAATATCATGCGATTGTACCAGGAATTTCGCAATGAGTTGCACCTCCCGCTTGATACCATGCGGATGTTTGACGGCATGCGAGAACTGCGAGCTGAATGGCATGGACATGAGGCGGGTGAGCCGGATATGTGTTGCGCATAAGTAGGACGGATATGCTGGACCAGGCCATCCCCACAATAATCGACCAGCGTCTGCGCCAAAAGAAAAGCGTGCGTGGCCTCACGTTCAAAGTGACCGCCGCGTTGGTATTGGTTGCTTTTACCACGGTGGTGTTCCACGGGAATTGGTTTCTTGCCGTGGTGCTGATTGGCGGCGGCCTCGGCGCGTGGAAACTCTATGAAGAGCAGGACCGTCGTCGCCAGCACCTGTCTCTTTTGCTTGATCTCGAAACCAGGAGCGAAGAAGACTTCCTGCGCTATGTGACCGACCTGCTGCGCGCGCAAGGATACGGGATCTTGCAAGCTCGACAAGCGGAGAATCGTCGAGCCGATCTTCTGGTAATGACGAGGGGAGCTGAGAGTGTCGCGTGTCGCCTCTTGCGCTGTCGCGTGACGACAGCGGAAATCGACACAACCCTGACCGCCATGCGTCTCTACGGATGTCAACGGTCGATGGTGATGACCAGCCGAGCCGTGACCGTACTCGCGCGCTACGTGGCACGACGAGCGGGATGTATCATCATCGACCGCTGGGAGGTGGTGCAGCTTATGGCGCAGTATCGGCAAGGGCATCGCGTCTACGCCTTCCAGCCCGCGGAAGCGAACACCTCGGCACGGAAAAACGGTTGAGAGGAGGGGAAAGACCATGGCGATTCTGAAAGTCTCGCGTTTGGGACATCCGGTGTTACGTCGCGTGGCTGAACAAGTCCCGGTGGAGGACATCGCCACGCCACGGTTCCAACAGTTTATCAATGACATGGTCGAGACCATGTACGAATACGATGGCGTGGGGCTCGCGGCTCCGCAGGTGCATGTGTCCCAGCAGGTGGCCGTTCTCGAAGTCAACAAACCGCCACGCTATCCAGATGCTCCCGCGGTTCCTTTAACCGTCCTCATCAACCCACGAGTGACCATCCTCAACCAGGAAACAGTGGACGGATGGGAAGGCTGTCTGAGCGTGCCTGATATGCGCGGAGTCGCGCCGCGGTATCGCGAGTTGCGTGTGGAGGCCCTGGACCGCCACGGCGAGCCGCTTGATTTCGTGGCCCGCGACTTCCACGCGCGGGTCATTCAACATGAAAACGACCATCTCCAAGGCAAGGTGTACCTCGACCGCATGCCATCCTTGGAGACCCTCTGTTATTTGCTGGAGTGGCAGCGGTACGGGGTGAAAAGCTAACACTCGCCCGCTGGGGAGAAAAAAGGGCGGCACCATCGCACTCACGTTTATCACCAGTAGTGAAAATAAGTTGGCGGAAGTCGAGCGCCTGCTCGGACAGCGGTTGACACGCGCGAGCCTCGCGCTTGATGAGATTCAAGACATTGCTCTTGAGCCCGTCGTCATCCACAAAGTGACACACGCGTACACCCAGGTGCGACAGCCCGTGTTAGTGGAAGACACGGGCCTTACGTTCGCCGCGTGGCACGGCTTGCCCGGGGCGTTGGTGAAGTGGTTTCTTTCGACCGTAGGGACCGATGGCCTCTGCCGACTCTTACAAGGAGAGGAGAACCGCGCGGCGACCGCAAGCACGCTCTTCGCGTACTGTGATGGTACCATCCTGCGTGTGTTTCCTGGCACGGTGACGGGGAGTATTCCCCATACTCCCCGTGGGAACGGTGGTTTTGGTTGGGATGCGATCTTTCAACCACTTGGCAGTGAACGCACGTTCGCCGAAATGTCCGCCGAGGAAAAAGATCGGTTTTCCATGCGACGATTGGCGCTGGAGCAACTGCGCGCCTCCGGTCTGCTCGCTTCCCGTTGACGCGGAGAACCTCGCGGCGTATGTCTTGGGCCGCATGAATAGCGTCGAGCCCGCTGCGGCGGCAGCACTTTTCCAACAGATTCTGCCGCGCGTCAGTCGGTCCTTCTATCTGAGCCTATGGGTGCTCCCGCGTCCCGTGCGTCCTGCTCTTGGACTCGCCTATTTGTTTTGTCGTGCCGCCGACACGATCGCGGATACCGCCATTGTGCCACGAGACCGCCGCCAGACGTACCTGGAACGCTACCGCACCGCATTCGCCGAGAACGATGCGACCGCTGTGCGGCATCTCCAGCACGATCTCCACGAGCTCACCGATCATCAGCAAAATCCGAGCGAGCGAGCACTCCTGACGCATTTGCCGGAGTGCTTTACCCTCCTGGCCACGCAAACGGTGGACGATCAACGGCGCATCCGTGAGTTGGTGCTGACGCTCACGCAGGGGATGCAAATGGACCTCTCGGTGTTCCCCGCCGAAGAGGAAGGGAAAGTCGTGGCGCTGGAGACCCGAGCCGACCTTGATCGGTATACCTATTTCGTGGCTGGATGTGTTGGCGAGTTCTGGACCAAGATCACGGTCGCGCATCTGCCGACATTACAGCACTGGGACGTTGCCGCGATGGCGATCAAGGGGGTGCGGTTTGGCAAAGGGCTCCAATTGACCAACATCCTGCGCGATCTCGCCCATGACGCGCGCATTGGGCGCTGCTATCTCCCGCGCGTCGATCTCGCGGCCTTAGGCGTGCGACCCGAAGAGGTTCTCCAAGCCGGGACGCTTGAGCGGGTGCGACCGCTGATCGACGAATTGCTCGATCTCACCCTGAGTCACTATCGCGAAGGGTGGGCCTACACGCTCGCGATTCCACGGCGCGAATGGCGGTTGCGCTTGGCGTGCGCCTGGCCGCTGCTGATTGGCGTCTCGACATTGACCGCGATTCGTCACTCGTCACGACTCCTTGACCCGCGGGCCCGCGTGAAAATCGCGCGGGCCCAGGTGTATGGGATTCTGCTCCGGTCGCTGCTGACCGTGTGGTCGGATCGCGCGCTGGACCGCTACTATGGACAGCTCTGTAAAGGCGTAGGCATCGTCGGATAGACGCTCGCGATGCCTTGTTGGACCACCCAATGCCACACCCGAAGACCTCGAAGAACGCCAAATCCGCCGCGACCCTGCCCGATTATCTGAGCGCAGGGCTCGACCTGGTGTTTGTCGGCCTCAACCCTGGGCTCTATTCCGCCCAAGTGGGGCACTACTTCGCCTATAAACAGAATCGGTTCTGGCCCGCGCTGTCGCTCTCTGGCCTGACTCCCGAGTCGATTGGACCGGAGGACGATGCCCGTCTTTTAGAATGGGGCATTGGGTTGACCGACATCGTGAAACGGCCAACCCACGGCATCCACGAAGTGTCGACCACCGAGTTTCGCCGTGGCGCGAAAGTATTGCGAGAAAAAATTGAACGCTATCAACCGCGCGTGATCTGCTTTATTGGTCTTACCGGGTATCGGATTTGTTGTGGTACCGAGAAGAGCCCAGGGACACACGCCCAACAGTTTGGTGGCGCGTCGGTGTTTGTGATTCCGTCCACGAGCCCGCGGAATGCGCGCTACTCGCTTGCGATGATCGTGGCGGCGTTACGCGACTTGAAGGAATATGTCGACAATGTACGGAGTGCCGAGTCGTAGTCGGCCAGAGCACCATCACATGCGTTACGTTTGCCTGCACGGCCATTTCTACCAACCCCCACGCGAGAATCCGTGGCTCGAGACCATTGAAGTCCAGGACTCGGCGGCGCCCTACCATGACTGGAACGCGCGGATCACCGCTGAATGCTACTGGCCCAATGCCGCGGCGCGGTTGCTTGGTCATAAAGACCAGATTACCGAGATCGTGAATAATTACGCCTCTCTCAGTTTTAACTTTGGTCCGACCCTGACCTCGTGGTTCGCGCGCCATGAACCAGAATTGCTCGCGGAGATTGTCGCCGCGGATCGAGTGAGCCGGGAGCGGCACGCTGGACACGGGAATGCGATCGCGCAGGCGTATGGCCATGCGATTCTGCCGCTGGCCACGGCGCGCGACCAAGAGACGCATGTGGCTTGGGGAGTCCGAGAGTTCGTGCATCGGTTTGGCCGTGCGCCTGAAGGGATGTGGTTGCCGGAGACCGCGGTTGATGTGCCAACTTTGGAAACACTCGCCGCGCACGGTATTGCGTTTACCATCCTCGCGCCGCACCAGGCGAAACGGGTCCGTCCGCTTGTTCACTCCGAATGGCGCGATGTCAACGCTGACACGGTCGAGACCCGTCATCCCTATCTCTGTCGTCTCCCTAGTGGCAAACAGATCGTGCTGTTTTTCTATAACGCGGAACTCGCACGTGGCGTGGCGTTCGAGCGACTGCTTGATAGTGGAGACCATTTTCGTGAACGCCTGACGGCGGCCTTTCGTTCCGACACCGATGAGCCGCAACTGGTCCATGTCGCCACCGACGGTGAAACGTATGGACATCATCATCGGTTCGGGGAAATGGCCCTCGCCTTTGCCCTGCGCGAGTTGGAACGACGTGGGCTTGCGCGCGTCACCAACTATGGGGAGTACCTGGCCTTACATCCCCCAAGCTGGGAAGTGGAGATTCACGAGAACACGTCGTGGAGTTGCGCGCACGGTGTCGAACGCTGGCGGGCGGATTGCGGGTGTCACATGGGGAGCGCATCGGGCTGGACCCAGCAATGGCGGGCTCCTCTCCGCGAAACCCTTAACTGGCTACAGGCGCTCCTCGACCCGCTCTTCGAGCAGCAGGCGGCTGGTTTGCTCCGTGATCCGTGGGTGGCACGAAACGCCTACATTGACGTGCTGCTTGAACGCACGACTGAACGGATCGATGCGTTCTTCCACCAGCACGCAACCCGCGGTCTTGCGCAAAAGGAAAAGACCCTCGCGCTGAAACTTTTGGAAATGCAACATCACCGTCTGTTGATGTTCACGAGTTGCGGGTGGTTTTTCGATGACATCGCGGGACTCGAATCCACGCAAATCCTCCGCTATGCGGCCCGAGCGATGGAATTGGCCAAGGTGTGGGAGCCGACCCTTGAGGCCGAGTTCGTGGACCGATTAAGCCAAGCCCCAAGCAATGTGCGAGAGTTCGGGCATGGGGGCCAGGTGTACCTGCGAAACGTCAAACCCGCGCGGGTCGATGCGCCGCGCGGGGTGGCCAACCAGGCAATCTGTCGCATCCTTGAGCCGAGTCAATGATGGAGATGAACCTCTCTGGTGGGCGCAGACACTCTTCGCGCGGCTCTGTCATCGGCATCTGCGGGACTTGCTCTCCCGCCGTCGGCACGAAGAACCTGTCGCTCGGCAAGTGACGTGCCTGCGTCAGTTGGGCGAGCGACTTGGGTTCAGTGCTGTTGAGGGCATTGTCCTGGACTCGTGGGAATCCGCGTGACCGACTTTATGAACTGAGGCTGTTGACCGATGCGCCGACCCATCGCGAGACCACGGTTTTGAGCAGGTCCCGGTCGAAGGGTTTCCCGATATAATCATCCATGCCGACGGCCAGGAAACGTTCACGATCTGGTTTGTTCGCGCGTGCGGTGAGGGCCACCACCGGGGTATGCGTGCCGATTTGGTGGTCACGGGCGCGAATGTAAGCGGTGGCCGTAAACCCGTCCATCTCCGGCATCTGGTAGTCCATCAAGACCAACGCGTAGGGGTGATGGGCCATGATATCCAGAGCCTCGCGTCCGTTGGCGACGACGTCGACCTCTTTATACCCAAGGTGTTTGAGAGTCCGGACCGTGACCTCCTGGCTGAGTTCATCGTCCTCGACGATCAGAATGCGGCTCCGCAGCCCGATTTCACGGTGCGGTTCTTCAACGAGGGTCACAATCGGGTCGTCTTCATCCAAGATCAACGGCGCGACTGCCGCCTCGGCAAGCGTGTGGCGAGTGATGAGTGGCGGGCCGTCGTATCCGCTGGTTGCTGGTTGTGGACTGAGCACCGCGAGTAAACACTGAAAGAGTTGTGATCGACGAACCGGTTTGGTCAGGTAGGCTTGAATGCCCGCCTCTCTGGCTTGGGCGGCGTCCCCGCGTTGTCCGATGGCTGTGAGCAGCACGATGCGGAGGTTGTTCCAGGTGGATTGTTCGCGAATGGCCTGAGCGAGCGAAAATCCGTCCATCTCTGGCATGTTCCTGTCCACCACGAGGACATTGAAAGGCTGTCCTTCCTTTGCCACGGTATCAAGCAGGACTAATGCCTGGACCCCATCGTCGCAACTCCGCACGTGCATGCCCCAGGAAGAGAGGTGTTGCGTGAGGAGCGCTCGATTGTTCTCGCTGTCGTCCACCACCAACGCATGTACCCCCGTGAGATCCGTCAGACTGGGTTTGAAAGCGATGACGGTAGGTGAGCGTTTCTCCAAGCGAATAGTGAACCAGAACACACTGCCTTGCCCCGGCGCGCTTTCCACTCCTATTTCTCCGCCCATGAGGTGGACGAGTTGCTTACTGATGGCGAGTCCTAATCCCGTGCCGCCAAATTTTCGCGAGGAGGGGGTGTGCACCTGTGAAAACGCTTGGAAAAGGTGGGGAATCCGGTCCGCTGGCATACCTATCCCGGTATCGGTGACCGCGAAGCGAATCGTGGCGTGCGTGGGCGTTTCGTCCGCAAGGGAGACCTTGAGGGCGACTTCTCCGCGTTCAGTGAACTTGACGGCATTCCCGACTAAATTGATGAGAATTTGTCGCAACCGTCCGGGGTCGCCAGCGAGTGCTGTTGGCACCTCCCGATCGGTCAAGAGCGTCAAGTCCAGGTTCTTGTCAGCACAGGTCTTGGTAAAGAGGTCAATGACACTCTCCAATGCTGTCGGGAGATCAAAATCAATCACTTCCAGGTCCATCTTTTCGGCTTCGATCTTCGAGAAGTCGAGCACTTGGTTGACGATGCCGAGCAGCGACTGCGCGGACCGCTTGACGATGGAGGCAAAATGTCTCTGCTCGTCGTTGAGCGTGGTATCCAACAGCAACTCACTCATGCCGATGATGCTGTTCATCGGGAGACGGATCTCGTGGGTGATGTTGGTGAGGAAACTCGATTTTGCCTGGTCGGCGGCCTCGGCCGCTTCCTTGGCCTGCTGGAGCGTGTCCTCAATCTTCTTGCGCGCCGTGATGTCGTGCAACGTCACCAAGAGCGCCGGCTGATCCTCCCAGAGAATTTCAATCGCGCGCATTTCCGAGATCACTGGGGGCGCGGGCAAGCGGGGAATAGTCACTTCGCGGGTTGCGCCCACGACGACGAGAAAGGGGAAGATCGTGTGCGAGAGGTCGGCGGCGCGCCGCTGTAACAGGGATTCGGCGGCGAGATTCAGAAAGAGAATCCGCCGGTCTTGGTTCACCACGAGCATGGCGGATTCATTGCTGTTCAACAGCATGCGATGGTTGGCTTCGGAGCGGGCCAGCGCTTGAGAACGTTCCTCGAGCTGTGCGTTGAGCGTGCGAATATCGAGAGCGGACTGCGTCTGGAGGTGATAGGCGTGGGCGAGTTCTTGATTTTTCTGGACCGCGTTGTCAAAGGTCGATAACAGCAGATCCACGATTTGTGTCGGGCGAGAGGTCAGCGTCAGCGTCCGCTCCCCGACGACCACGCGCACGGCGTCATCGCGATGAGCATGCGTACGAATCTCGCGATTGGTGAGCACGTAGTTGATGCGAGAGAGTAAGAAGACTTCATCGCACGGCTTAGTAATAAACCCATCCGCTTGGCTCTCCAACGCGTTGATAACCTCGCGCGAATCGGTGAGGGCGGTCATCAAAATGACCGGGAGGTCCGCGAGGGCTGGATCACTTTTGATCCGCGTACAGAGTTGGTAGCCGTCCATTCCCGGCATGACCACGTCACTCAGCACGAGGGTCGGACGGCGAGCACGGATAGAAGCTAAGGCTTCGGTTCCACTATTGACGAGGGTGGGGGAGAATCCATGCGAGTGCAGGACATAACTGACGCGCTCACCTTGGGTTTGGCTGTCTTCAACAATGAGAATCTCTATGGTCGAATAGTCCACAATAGACGCAGGGTCGGTGTGGTTCATGGGGGTATTACTTCCTTCTCGCTCAAAAGAGACGAATTATGACGATGAGGCCACTTGTCGTTCCAGTAGCAATATCGGGTCATACCCGTGAATTCTTTAGTGTGGCAATGACGATAGCGCTGGTCGTATGGGCCGTTCCTGAACTCCGGCACTGTTTCTTGGGTGCGCCTGTGATAGACGAAAAGGCGCGAGCATAAGGAACGATATGACGTGGAGCAAAACCACGAGGAGGAAAGCCGTCAGTGGATGATCGCGAATTAGAAGCACTCTTACGAGATAGTGAATCCGACCGCGTCGAGCGCAAAGCATCGGCTGCCGATGGGGATAAGCTCCGCCAAGCGATTTGTGCGTTCGCCAATGACCTCCCAAACCACAAACAGCCTGGCGTCCTTTTCGTCGGTGTCTCCGACGATGGCCGCTGTGCGCGGCTTGCGGTTACCGATGAACTCCTGCGTACCCTTGCCGATATGCGTTCGGATGGAAACTTGACGCCCTTTCCAACCATAGCTGTACAAAAGAGGACGTTGAACGGATGCGAGTTGGCGGTGGTGACCGTGGAGCCTGCCGATGCTCCGCCTGTTCGCTATCAAGGGCGTGTCTGGATACGAGTCGGTCCCCGTAGGGCCACAGCGACAGCAGAGGAAGAGCGGCGACTGACCGAGAAGCGTCGCTCCAAAGATATTCCCTTTGATATCCAACCCGTAGCGTCAGCAACCGTAACTGACCTTGATGTCGATTTTTTTCGTCGGGAGTATCTGCCTTCGGCTTTACCGGTTGACATTCTTGAGCAGAATCAACGGTCGGTGGAACAGCAACTCACTTCCATGCGGTTTACGACGGTTGAACCTCAACCGAGACCGACGGTGCTAGGTATTCTGACCGTTGGTCAAGATCCACGACAATTCCTTCCTGGCGACTACGTCCAATTCCTGCGTTTCGATGGCACTGAGCTGACTGACCCGATTAAAGACCAAAAAGAAATAGACGGACCGCTACCGGATTTACTCAGAAGGTTGGACGAAACCTTACTTGCCCATATCGCGGTTGCGTCTGACCTGACGACACAGCCGACTGAAATCCGGCACCCTGAGTACCCTATTGTTGCTTTGCAGCAACTGCTGAGAAATGCGGTATTACATAGAACCTATGAGGGAACGAATGCTCCGGTGCGTTTTTCCTGGTTCAGTGATCGGATTGAGATCCAAAATCCTGGTGGTCCCTTTGGGCAAGTGACGCGCCAAAACTTTGGCCAACCCGGAGTCACGGACTATCGGAATCCGCACATCGCGGAGGTGCTGAAAAATCTTGGCTATGTCCAGCGGTTTGGCCTGGGAATTCCACTGGCGCGCAAGGAACTGGAGAAAAATCATAACCCTCCCCTGGAGTTCGTTGTCGAAGCGGCTCATGTGCTGGCCATTATCAGGAAACGATCATGAGCGTCCCCATCATTGCCTTTTTCAATAACAAGGGCGGCGTCGGCAAAACGTCTCTCGTGTATCATCTGGCGTGGATATATGCCGATTTGGGTGTTCGCGTGGTTGCGGCGGACCTTGATCCGCAGGCGAATTTGACCGCGGCCTTTTTGGATGAGGACCGCCTAGCTGAACTGTGGTCAGACAACAGGCATGACGATACCATCTTCGGATGTATCCAGCCGCTGCTGGGGGGAACCGGAGATATTGCTGACCCTCATCTTGAACAGGTTTCCCTAGAAAACCAGCTTCCACTGTTCGACCAAAGTCCACTGGCCCTCCTGATTGGCGATCTCGCGCTTTCCAGCTTTGAGGACGAACTGTCCACGGTCTGGCCGGAGTGTTTGGATCGCAAAGAGCGCGCCTTTCGTGTGATCTCCGCCTTCTGGAGGATATTGCAAAAGGCGGCGACGCAGTCCCAGGCCGACGTGGTCTTAATGGACCTCGGGCCGAATCTTGGGGCCATCAACCGTGCCGCCATGATTGCCGCGGACTACGTTGTGATTCCGCTTTCACCTGACTTGTTCTCGCTGCAAGGTTTACGCAACCTCGGTCCGACACTCCGACGGTGGCGAGAAGAGTGGGGAGAACGGGTGGTAAGAAATCCTGTTGCCGATCTCCCGCTTCCTCAAGGCAAGATGCAACCTGTTGGCTACGTGCTCTTGCAACATTCCGTACGTCTGGATCGCCCGGTGAAGGCATACGATCGTTGGGTTGCTCGTATTCCGGAAGTGTATCGCACGGACGTACTTGATGAATCGGGGGGAACCCAGGTCTCAGTGGACCAAGACCCGTATCGTCTGGCGTTGCTCAAACATTATCGCAGTCTCATGCCTCTCGCGCAGGAAGCGCGAAAGCCGATATTTCACCTAAAACCCGCTGATGGTGCGATTGGTGCGCACCTCCAAGCCGTCCGCGGTGCGTACCGCGATTTTTTCGCTCTTGCCCAGGAAATCGCGCGCCGAACCGGAGTTGTCTTTCCATAAGGTGATTTCTTGCAATGAATATCCCGTTTCTGGGTAGCCTGGATGAAGCGGAGCGGAATCCAGGTTCTGCGCAGGGCACCCCGGATTACGCTCCGCTCCATCCGGGCTACCAGGGAGAATCTTTTCCAGAAATCGCCTAAAACGCTCACGGTTTTCCCCCGCACCCCTTTGTGCTACGTTCCCAGCCCGACGCCGACACCCGGCGCGATTTCTAGACGAAAAGGAGAGGCCCCAATGGCAGAGCCACGAATGGCAGAACAGGTTCCCAATGAGTCCATCTACGACGTTCCCGTCGCCATGCGCGGGAATGCTGCCATCACTCCCGAACTCTACGAACAGATGTATCAGCGGTCGATCCAAGACCCGGAGGGATTCTGGGTTGAACAAGCCGACAAATTTGTCTCCTGGTTTACGAAGTGGGATAAGGTCTTGGAATGGGACTTTCACGATGCGCAAACCAAGTGGTTCCTCGGTGGCAAACTCAACGTTTCGTACAACTGCCTGGACCGTCATGTCGAAGCGGGTGCGGGTGCCCAGACCGCGCTGATCTGGCAAGGCAATGACCTCGGCGAGTCGCGCAACCTGACGTACGCGGAGTTGCTCGCACAGGTCTGCCGCTTCGCGAATACGCTGAAATCACTTGGCGTGAAAAAGGGCGACCGGGTCTGCCTCTACATGCAGATGATCCCAGAGCTAGCCGTCGCCATGCTCGCCTGTACTCGCATCGGCGCGGTGCATTCGGTGGTGTTTGGCGCGTTTTCCGCGGAGTCGCTCCGGGACCGTATTCAGGACTCGACCTGCAAAATTCTGATTACCCAGGATACCGCGCTCCGGGGTGCCAAGAATGATATTCCCATGAAAGCCAGTGCCGACGAAGCCTTGGCGCACTGTCCGTCCATCGAGAAAGTCGTGGTCGTGCGACGCACTGGCCATAGTGTGGCGATGCAACCGGGCCGAGACGTGTGGTGGCATGAGGTCGTGCCACAGCAGTCGGCCACATGTCCCCCAGAACCGATGGATGCCGAGGACCCGTTGTTCATTCTGTATACTTCCGGCTCGACTGGGAAACCGAAAGGGGTCTTACACACCACCGGCGGCTATTTGGTGCACGTGTCCATCACCCACCGTTATGTGTTTGACTATCGGCCCGGCGATATTTACTGGTGCACGGCGGACTGTGGTTGGGTGACTGGGCACAGTTATGTCGTCTATGGTCCGCTCTCCAACCGCGCGACGACGATCATGTTCGAGGGGGTACCGAATTACCCGGACTTTGGTCGCTTCTGGCAGGTGGTTGAACAGCATAAAGTGAACGTCCTCTATACCGCACCGACCGCGCTCCGAGCCTTGATGAAAGAAGGCGACTCCTGGCCGAACAAATACGATCTGTCGAGCTTGCGTGTCCTTGGGACCGTTGGTGAGCCGATCAAGAGCCCAGAGTGGCATTGGTACTTTCAAGTCATTGGCAAAGAACGCGCGCCGATTGTCGATACCTGGTGGCAAACGGAAACTGGCGGCATTCTGATTACCCCGCTGCCTGGGGCGACAAAAACCAAACCGGGCTCGGCGACCCGTCCGTTCTTTGGTGTCCAACCCTGTCTTGTTGATGAGCAGGGGAATGAACTGACTGGCAACGGCGTGACTGGCAACTTGTGTATCAAGTTCCCGTGGCCGGGGATCATGCGCACGGTCTATGGAGACCACGAGCGATTCCGGCAAACCTACTTCGCCATGTATCCCGGCAAGTATTTTACGGGTGACGGGTGTCGGCGGGACCACGACGGGTACTACTGGATCACTGGGCGTGTGGACGACGTGATGAATGTTTCTGGTCACCGTATTGGCACGGCGGAAGTGGAAGGAGCGATAGGGAAGCATCCCGCAGTTGCCGAAGCGGCGGTGGTCGGGATGCCGCACGATCTGAAAGGGCAGGGCATCTACGCCTTTGTGACGTTGAAGACCGGCCAGCACGTTTCGCCAACCTTAAAGAAAGAGATCCACGACACCGTCCGACACGAAATTGGTCCACACGCGACGCCGGACAAGATTCAATTCACCGAGGGCCTGCCAAAGACCCGCAGTGGCAAGATCATGCGCCGTATCCTCCGTAAGATCGGCGAAGGCGCACTCGATCAACTGGGCGACATTTCGACGCTGGCTGATCCGAGTGTGGTGGAACAACTGGTGGAAGGCAGTAAGACCAGTTGAGAGTTGAGAGTTGAAAGTTAAAAGTCAAAAATGAAGAGAGGGTAGGGGCGTATGATTATACGCCCCTACGTTACCTGCGAACTCCGAACTCAGTTTTATGTTACATTTTCATAATACCCTCACTGGCAAAGAAGAGGCATTTGTTCCGTTCACCCCCGGCAAGGTCCGCATGTATGTTTGCGGGGTGACGCCCTACGACCGCTCGCATATTGGCCATGCGCGGGCGATGGTGACGTTTGATGTGGTCTACCGGTATCTGAAGTTTCTTGGGTACGAGGTGACCTTCATTCGGAATTTCACCGACGTGGATGACAAAATCATCACCCGCGCCAACGAACGCGGCATTACCTTGCAGGCACTGTCCGAGCAGTACATTGAGGAGTTCAATCAAGATACTCAAGCGCTGGGGTGCCAGCCGCCGACATACGAACCTCGTGCGACGCAGCACATTCCAGAGATGATCGTGATCATTCAAGAGCTGGAAGCCAAGGGGCTGGCCTATCCCGCGGATGGCGATGTCTATTTCGCCGTCGATAAGTTCCCTGGCTACGGCAAGCTCTCGCATCGACGGCTCGAGGACATGATGGCTGGCGCGCGGGTCGAAGTCGATGAACGCAAGCATCACCCGATGGATTTTGCCCTGTGGAAGAGCAGCAAACCCGGAGAACCGACCTGGGACAGTCCCTGGGGACCCGGCCGACCGGGCTGGCATATCGAGTGCTCGGCGATGAGCAGCAAATACCTCGGCCAACCGTTCGACATTCATGGTGGAGGCTCGGACCTCATCTTCCCTCATCACGAAAACGAAATCGCCCAATCCGAGGGCGCGAAGGGGAGCGAATTCGCGCGCTACTGGCTACACAATGGGATGGTGACCGTCGAACAGGAAAAGATGTCCAAATCGCTGGGCAATTTCCTCACCATTCGCGAGGCACTGACGAAGACGACATCCGAAGCCTTACGCTTGGTGCTACTCGCGACGCAGTATCGCATGCCACTCGATTTCTCCATGCAAAAAGTGGAAGAGGCGGAGAAAGGCTTAACGCGCATCTACGAAACCCTCGCGCGAGCGGACACGACCCTCGGCGATTCGAGTGAACCCCGAACCCCGAACCCCGAACTGCGAACGCGCTTTTGCGAGGCGATGGACGACGACTGTAACACCGCGCGCGCGCTCGGCGTCGTCTTTGATGGCATTCGTGACCTGAACCGCGCCTTGGACGCTGGACAGATGGCGGAGGTGCCGGGTCTGCGTGAAGGACTGGCGGCGATCGGTGCGGTGCTCGGCATCATGAATGAAGTGCCCGCCCGGTTTCTGGAAGCGCAGAAACAACGCGGACTGGCGCAAAGCCAACTCACCCCGGAAGTGATCGAGCAACTGATCACCGAACGGACCGCCGCGCGTAAAGCGAAAGACTTCAAGCGCGGTGATGCGATCCGCGATCAACTTGCCGAACAAGGGGTGATTCTCAAGGATTCGCCTACTGGGACAACCTGGATGATGGAAGGGGGACGGAAGACGTAGGGTGCAGAAATTCCCTCTCCCGGATGGGCAATGGCATTAAGTTAAGGGGGTGACGTATCTACTTTAAATCCCAAGGCGGCCCCGCCATCAAGTCTGGACCGCTTGCGCTTTTTGCACGATCAAATCCGCCAGGGATGGGAGCTTGAATTGGCCGGTCACCCGGTCGTAAACGTAATCATAAAAGCTCACGCCCAGCTTC